>NZ_VCKY01000152.1 GCF_005889735.1 Nonomuraea turkmeniaca | reverse complement strand
CGCCGCGACCTCATCGTCCGCGGCCGCGGGCAAGGGCGTCACGAAGGGCAAGCACGCCAAGCCGTCGACCGCCGACACGACGTCGGTCACCGCCGAGCCGCTCCCGACGCACGCCGACGCCTCCGCCACCGGCCCGCTGCCCGCGGTGGACTCCCCGACGCTGATCGGCTCGGCCCTGATCGCCGCACTCGCCCTCCTCGCCGTCGCCAAGACCCGCCAATCCCGGGTCCGCCCTGCCGCGGCCACCGCCGCGGCCGCCCGCCCAGCGCGGTCCGGCCCGACCCATCGGCGCCGCCGCCGCAAGCGCCGCGGCGCGCTCGAGCCCGCCGACGCCCCCCTGTGGACCACGCAACTCCGGGACACCGTCGAACCCGCCGTCACCCCCGAACGCCCTGCCGTCGCGGCGGACGCCGAGCTCATCGCGGACGCCGAGTTCATCGCAAACGCCGCGCTCATCGCAGACGCCGAGCTCGTCGCAGACGCCGCGCTCCTCGCGGACGGCGAAGGGCGCGCGACCGGGCACCCCGGCTTCGGCCAGGCGACCGAGCAGGTGCGGCGGCTGCGCGGCACCCGGCCCTTCGACCCGTTCACGGACGCCGCGCCACATCGCCACACCGCCGATCGGCACGCCGCCGACACCGGATCCTTCGTTCCCGCCTTCGATACGGCCTCCTTCGATGCGCCTCTCGACACCGGCCCCTTCGAGCCGTGCTGGGACACCGGGCCCATGCAGCGCATCAGGGATGCCGACCCGTTCGAGGCCGCCCACGGCGACGGCTCGATCGTCATCGACGCCGGGCCTTTCACGCGGGTCGTCGTCCCGGAGGCGACCAGCGCGTTCGACGCCTTCGCCCCCGCCGGGAGCGTCGGCGGCGGGGACATCCTCGACTCACCCGCCGTTGGCACGGCCGCCTACCAGGGACGTCGCCGGAGGCGAGGGCCGTCCATCGAGGACCGGCTCACCGCCCTCCCCGCCGAGGTCGCGCCACGCGGCCGCCGCCACCGCACCACCGCGTTCCCGTCGCCGTTGCCCCGGCACGACGACCGCGAGCTGGTCGGTGCCATCAGCGCCACGTCGACCGGCCGCTCCCGGAGGGGCCGCCACCGCGCCTGACCCGGCACGTCCCCGCATCACGCCGACACTGGGCTCTGCGGGGTGCGCTGGGTGTCCCCTGCGACGGCACTGCGCGCTGGGCGCCGCCCGGGCCGGCGGTGTGCGTCCGTGCGACGTCAAGCCTCGCCGCCCACCCCGTACCGCTCGGCGAAGGCGACCAGGCCGGCCACGGCGTCGCGGCTGCGGGTCCAGGGCCGGACGATGAGCCGTTCGACGCCCAGCGCCGCCCAGGCGAACACCTCGTCCGGCGAGGCCAGGGAGTAGGCGTGCGCGGTCACCGGCACGCCGGCCCCGAGGCGGTCGAGTTGCGGCTTGATCGACTCGATGGTGTGCGGCATGCTGATCCACCCGTCGCAGAGCCGGGCGGCCCGGCGGAGGGCGGCGGCCGACTCGCCGCCCGCGAGCACCGGCAGCCGCCGCTGCACCGGCTTGGGCTCGAACGCGACCTCGGGAAAGGCGTAGAACCTCCCGGAATGGGAGACCACCGGCTCGCTCCAGAGCCGCCGAACCACATCGATCGCCTCGTCGAGCCGCGCTCCACGCGTGTCGAAGGGGATCCCGGCCGCGTCCCACTCTCCCCTGTACCAGCCGGCCCCCACCCCGCAGATGGCCCGCCCTCCCGACACCACGTCCAGGGTGGCGAAGGCACGTGCCGACACGAACGGGTGCCGCAGGGCGAGCAGCTGCACCGCCGTGCCGAGCCGGACGCGGGAGGTGAAGGCGGCCAGCCAGCACAGGTACGCGGGCGCGTCGAACAGCGGCGTCGTCGGCTTGATCCCCGGATCGGACGTGCCCGGGTACACGGCGAGCGACAGGTCGGTGGCGAAGACGAGGTGCTCGGGCAGCCACACCGACTCGAAGCCCAGCTCGTCGGCGGCCACCGCGACGTCCTTCCACGCGGCCGGATGCAGCAACCCGAGCGGCACGCCGAACTTCACCCGCACCTCCGCACAGAGCCGCCGCACCTCATGGATACCTCCGCACGTCGCCGCCCAGCACGGCGGCGCGCACGCGGTCGCGGTGGGCGGCCGTGGTGCCGTACGCGGCCGACAGCGACCACGCCCGGGCGAGCCAGAACCGCAGATCGAGCTCCTCGGTGTACCCGACGGCCCCGTGCACCTGCAGCGCCACCCTGGCCGCCAGGGTCGCGGCCTCCCCTGCGGCGGCCTTGGCGGCGCTGACGTCGCGCTCGACGGTGGCGATGCCCCCGTCCACCGCCAGCGCGGCCCGGAACACCAGCGGCGCCGCGAACTCCACGGCCACCGCCACGTCGGCGAGCTGGTGCTTGACCGCCTGAAACGACCCGATCGCGGCCCCGAACTGCGTCCGCACGCGCGCGTAGGCGACGGAGACCGCGAGCAGCTCCCTGGCGACCCCGATGAGCTGCGCGGCGGTCGCGACCGTGGCCCGCCGCAGCGCCGGCTCGACCGGCCCGCCCAGCCGCTCGCACCCGGCGGGGTCGAAAGCGACCTCGAACAGCGGCCGGCACGGATCGACGCCGGGCCGGGGCGTGAGGCGGGCCGACTCCTTGGTGACCAGCCGCAGCCCGTCGGCTCCCGCCACGACGATCAGGTCCGCGAGGTCGGCGTCCGGCGCGTACACCTGCCCGGGCAGCAGCACGCTCACGCACACGGCCCCCGACGCCAGCTTCGCAACCCCCGCCACCAGGGACGCCGCCGCGACGGCGGTCTCCACGACCGGCCCGGGAAGGCACGCCCGCCCGGTCTCCTCCAGGGCGGGCACCACGTCGGCCAGTCCGAGCCCCAGCCCGTCGCTCTCGGGCGGCAGGAGCAGCCCGAAGAAGCCCAGCGCGGCCAGCTGCTCCCACCCCGGCCGCCGCTCGGAACGCAACGCGCCCGGCGGGCAGTGCGCCCGCAGCACGTCACGCACGGTCGCGGCGAGTGCGAGCTGCTCGTCGGTGAAGGCGAAGTTCATCTCGGCAGCCCCAGGACCCGCTCGGCGATGATGTTGCGCTGGATCTCGTTCGTGCCCGCGTAGATGGGCCCGGCCAGCGAGAACAGGAACCCGTCCAGCCACGGCGTCGCCCCCGCCCGCTCCCCCAGCAGCTCCATGGCCAGCGCGTGCATCCGCAGGTCCAGCTCGGACCAGAAGACCTTGCCCATGCTGGCCGCCGCCCCGACCTCCTCCCCCGCCATGATCTTCCGTGCGGTCCCGAAGGTGTGCAGCCGGTACGCCTCCGCGTCCACCCAGCATCGGACGGCCCGATCGGCGAGCGCCGGGTCGGCGGCGGTGCGGGCCAGCGCGACGAGCCGGTCGGCGGTGGCCAGGAAGCGGCCGGGACTGCGCAGGGTGAGGCCGCGTTCGGAGGAGGTGGTCGCCATCGCGATCCGCCAGCCCTCCCCGATCTCGCCCAGCACCATCGACTCGTCGGCGAACACTCCGTCGAAGTGCAGCTCGGCGAACCCGGGCAGCCCGTCGAGCTGCGCGATCGGCCGGACCGCGACGTCGTCCAGCGGGAACATGAAGTACGTCAGCCCCTTGTGCCGCGTCCCCGACGTACGGAACAGGCCGAACCCGTGGGTGGCGTACGCGGCCCGCGAGCTCCACGTCTTGTGCCCGGACAACCGCCAGCCGCCGGGCACGGGCTCGGCCCGGGAGGTGAGCGCGGCGAGGTCGCTGCCCGCCTCCGGTTCGGACCAGGCCTGCGCCCACACGTCGTCGCCCCTGGCCATCCTCGGCAGCCAGCGTTCGCGCTGCTCCGGTGTGCCGAACCGCATCAGGCACGGCGCCAGCAGGAAGATCCCGTTCTGGGTGACGCGGGCGGGGGCGCCGGCGGCCCAGTACTCCTCCTCGAAGATCAGCCAGTCGATCAGGGAGGCGCCGCGCCCGCCGTACTCCTCGGGCCAGGAGACGACGGACAGCCGTGCGTCGGCCAGCCGCGCCTCCCACGCGCGGTGCGCCGCGAAACCCTCGGGGCTGTCCATGGAGGGGAGCGGACCTGGTGCGTGCGTGCCCAGCCAGTCGCGAACCTCGGCGCGGAATTCCCGCTCGGCCGGGGAGAAGTCGAGATCCACGACCACCAACCTAGCGCACGCTTGGTTCGCTCGCCAGGCCGCCGTTCACCGAACTACTCTGATGGCTGTGCAGGGACTACTGCTCCGGCTGTCGACGCTGGACGCCGACGCGGAGAGCGCGGTGCGGGTCATCGCGTACTTCGACTCGCTGCTGCGCGACCACGTGAGCGTGCCCGTACTGCTGGCCGCCACGGCCCGGCTGGCGCAGTGCCCCGTCGGGTTGTCCGACGCGGCCACGGGCCGGCGCACCCGCACGTCGCCTGACGGCGCCGTGGACACGCCCGCGTCGTCCCCCGCCGAGGTCAGGGAGCTGAGCTCCGGGCTCGGGTCGGTCTGGATGGAACGCGAGGGCCCGGCGCACGGGCTCGACGAGATCGTGCTCGAACGGTACGCGGCCGCCGCCGAGGTCACCTTGGAACGTGCCGCCGCCCTGGCACAGGCGGGCCAGGACCCGGCGCTGGTCGAGCTGGTGTTGTCGGCCGAGACCGGCGAGGCGGAGCGGGCGCGGGCGCTGCGGCTGCTCGGCTTCGCCCCGTCCGCCCCGCTCCAGGCCCTGGCGATCGCACTGCCCGACCACGGGCTGGCGGCCGGGTTGCGTGCGATGGGCCATCAGGTACGCGAGGCCAGGATCGGCGACACCGAGGCCGTCCTGGTGGCGACCAATCTGCCAGATTCCGTGCTGCCTGACGGGGCGCGGGTGGGGATCGGGCCCGCGCTGCCCGGCGCGCGGGCCGTCGAGTCGTGGGCCGGCGCGCGTACGGCGCTGCGCTTCACCGGCCCGCACGACCCGGTGATGCGCTGGTCGGAGCTGGGCCCGCTGGCCTTGTTCGCCGACCTGCCGGACGCGGCGCTCGGCGGGCAGCCCGACGTCCGGGCGATGGAACGCCTCGGCGAGGAGGCCACGGCCGCGGTGCGGGCGCTGTGCCTGGCCGGCTCGATCCGCGGCGCGGCCACCGCCATGCACCTGCACCACAGCTCAATGGCCGCCCGCATCGCCCGCGCCGAGTCGGCGCTGGGCTTCTCACTCGCCGACGCGCCAGGACGCCTCCGCGCCCACCTGGCCCTCGCCCTGGCACGCCTGCGCGCGACCGCCGCCCTAAAAGCTGATGAACCCGGTCGTCAGAGGCCGTAGGCCCGCTTGAGCGCCGCCAGCCTGGCCGCCCGGGCCCGCTTGCTGAGCTCGGTGTCCGGCACCATGCCGTCGAACCCGTGGAAGGCCCCAGGGTAAAGGTGGAACTCGGTGGACACCCCGGCCTGCGACAACCGCAACGCGTAGTCGATGTCCTCGTCCCTGAACACCTCCAGCTCACCGACGTCGATGAACGCCGGCGGCAGCCCGGACAGGTCGGTGGCGCGGGCCGGCGCCGCGTACGCAGGCACGTCGTCGGAGCCGGCCCGGTCACCGAGCAGCGCGGTCCAGCCGAAGATGTTCGCCGACCTGTCCCAGACGACGGCCTCGGCGAACTCGTGGCTGGACGGGGTGATGTTGCGGTCGTCCAGCATCGGGCACACCAGCAGCTGGAACGCCACGTCGGGGCCGCCCCGGTCGCGGGCCAGCAACACGGTCGCCGCGGCGAGCCCACCGCCCGCGCTGGCGCCGCCGACGGCGATCCTGGCCGGGTCGATGCCCAGCTCGCCCGCCGCCTTGGCGGTCCACACCAGGCCCGCGTAGCAGTCCTCGACCGGGGCCGGATGCGGGTGCTCCGGCGCCAGGCGATAGTCCACGGAGACCACGACGACGCCGAGTTGCTCGACGTAGCCGATCATCATCGCGTCGTCGATCTCGGGCACACCGATGATCATTCCACCGCCGTGGATCCAGTACAGCCCCGGCCGGTTCGTGCCCTCGCCCGACGGGCGGTAGATCCGGACCCGGACGTCGGGGGCGCCGTCGGGCCCCGGCACGTGCCGGTCCTCGATCACCACGTCGGCGTCCGCCGGAGGCGCGGCCGCCAGGAACGCGTTGATCTGCGCCCTGACCCCGTCGAGCTCCTCGTACGTCATGCTCGGCAGGTCGAACACCGGCAGCGGCGTCTGCTCGATCGCGGCTCGGATTTCCGGGTCGAGGTTGGGGTGGTATGCCATGCGTGTCACCTTTCCACGGGTCGCGGAGCGCTACCCCTCGATGGTCAGAGCCCATACCCGTGGATCACAACCGCCATCCGGCGGTGTTTGGTCTGCTCACGCCCGCCGTTCGGCGAGGAGCTCGACGACCCGCTCGGCGAGCGGAGCGGCGCTGGCGGGATTCTGGCCGGTGACGAGCCGGTCGTCCACGACGACCTGAGCCTGCCAGTCGGGGCCCGGCTCGTGCTTGGCGCCCCGGTCCACCAGCTCGTCCGCCAGCAGGAACGGCACCACGTGCGCCACGCCGCGCAGGTTCTCCTCCTCGTTGGTGAAGGCCGCCACCCGCTTGCCCGCGACCAGGTACGACCCGTCGGACAGGGTGAGGTTCACCAGCGCGGCGGGACCGTGGCAGACGGCGGCCACCACGCCGCCCTGCTCGTAGACCGCCCTGCCGACGCGGATGACGTCGGCATCGCCGGGGAAGTCCCACATGGTGCCGTGGCCTCCGGCGTAGAGCACGGCGTCGTAGCGGGAGGGGTCGACGTCGGCCAGGCGCGCGGTGTCGTGCGCCTCCGGCGTGGCGAGGAAGGCCACCTGGGCGGGGTCGTCGGGGTCGAAGCCGTCCTGGGGCGGCTCGCCGCCGCGCACGCTGGCGACGTCCACCTCGTATCCGGCCCGGCGGAAGATCTCCCAGGGATGGGCCGCCTCGGGCACGTAGTATCCGGTCCGCTCCACGCCGCCGAGATCGTCGTGGCTGGTCAGTACGATGAGAATGCGCTTGCTCATGTCTGACAGCATCGCCCGCGCCACCCATCAGCGACAAATCACGGAACACCCACCGAGCCATCAGAATAGTAATATGTCGCCCATCTCGCTGGACCTGCTGCGGACCTTCCTCGCCGTGCACAGAACCGGCTCCATCACGGCCGCTGCGCAGACGCTCGGCCTGTCGCAGCCGGCGGTGACCGCGCAGGTCAAGACGCTGGAGTCGGCGCTGGACCGGCCGCTGTTCGACCGGCTGCCGCGCGGCGTCGCCCCCACGCCGGCCGCCGAGGAGCTGGCCCGCCGGGTGGCGGTCTCGCTCGACGCGCTGGACGAGGTGGTGCAGTCCGAGCTGCCCTCGGACGAAGCCGTCCATCTGGGCGGCCCGGCCGAGTTCCTCTGCGAGGTGGTCATGCCGATGCTCGCCCCTCTGGTACGGGACGGCCTTCGCCTCCGCACGACCCTCGGCCTGGCCGACGACCTCCTCGCCGACCTGGCCGCCGGACGGCTGGACCTGGTGGTTTCCACGATCCGCCCCCGGGTGCGCGGCGTCCACGCGGACCCCCTCTACGACGAGGAGTTCCTCCTGGTCGCCGCCCCATCCCTGGGGGACGCGTTGCGGGCGGCCGGAAGCGGGATCGGGCCTAGGACGCTGGCCGGGATGCCACTGGTGGCGTATGCGGAGGATCTGCCCATCGTGCGGCGTTACTGGCGGACCGTGTTCGGCAGGCGGCCCGCGATGGCCGCCCAGATTGTCATCCCCGACCTGCGCGGCGTGCTCAGCGCGGTCAGGGCAGGCATGGGCGTCTCGGTCCTGCCCGCCTACCTGTGCGGCAGCGACCTGGACGCGGGCACCCTGGTCACGCTGGCCGACCCGGAGGAGCCGCCGATCAATACCGGGTACCTCGCCGTCCGCTCAGGCGCCCAAGCCAGGCCTGCCGTGGCCAGGGCGCGGGCCTACCTGCTCGAAGCCTTCCGAGCGGACCCGCTCTTCTGAAGCGGGTGCCGCAGACATCCGATCTGCCCAATTTGTCAAGCCATGGCCTTCGATCGTGGTTGGAAGGCGACATCTTCGTTGTAGGTCACGCCCTGTTGCAGGCAGTGGTGAAGGCAGCCGAGCAGGCGGCGGGTACGCCGAAAAGTCGCACCGGGTCGGACACTCCCCTGTCGCGAGCTGCATACTTGCCTGACGCGGATCAACGACTTTCGAGCGGCCGACCTGCTAGCTCGCTAACAAGCCCAGGTGGTCATCGCAGAGGCCCGTCAAAGGCAGCCGGGAGAGGCTGAAAGCCGATCGGCCAGGGCGCAAAGGGTATGCAGCCAGGCGGCCGGAGCGGTCGGTTCCAGGTGCCCGTCGGGGGAGAGCCGCCAGGGCTCGGAGGCCGCGATGCCGTCGGTGAGGATCGTGGTGCGGGGGGCCGGGTCGAGCGGTCGCAGCAGCCCGAACCACGGATCACGGGTCCAGCGGCGCACGGCTATGCCCGAGGCTGCCGTCCAGTGGACGGTGCGGGTGGTGTAGGTGATGTCGAGGTGGCGCGGGTCGTCAGCGAAGGAGAGCGCGACCGGGACCAAACCGTCAGGTGAGGGCAGCCGACCCGCCAGGCTGCGGGTAGCGAGGTTCCAGACCTGGACCTCGGTGGCGGTGGCGTCGGTCACGACCAGGGCGGCGAAGCGTTCCGAAGCGTCGATGGTCAGGTGTGGCATGTCGACGGCGCCGGTCGCGTCGAGTTCGATGTCTGAGCCCGGGATGGGAGTTCCATCCCGCCAAAGGCGTCCCATGCCCTTCACATCAGGGTCGGACGGGTCGCGCCACAGGGCGATCATGTCGCGGTTGCGGGGGCGGATCTGGACATCTGTGGTTGCCAGGTCAGGCAGAGTGCGCCGGGTCAGCTGCTGTACGGGATCGATGTCCCACAGGGTCAGCCGCCGGTCGGCGCGGAACGCGGGATCCTTGACGCCCCTGATCATGATGGTTTGGTCGTCGGCGAAGGCGACGCCGCTTCCGCCCTGCCGGATGGTGGCGACCGGGGTCAGTGCGGGTAGCCGCAATAACGTCGTGGTCCCCGTCTTGGACGAAGTGCTCGCCAGGGTCCGGCCATCGGGGGAGAGCGCCAGTCGCGCGGCGATGGCCGGGAACCATTCCGCTGGGCGACTGAAGCTACGCGGCTCAGCGTCGTCGGCCGAGACCGGGATGGGGACGGTGCCAGTGCGACGTCGGGTGCGGGTATCCCAGACCTCGGCTTGGGAGGCCGGGTGAATCAGTAGCACGTGGGAACCGTCCGGAGTGAACCGTACGAACTGTGAGGCGTTCAGGCCCAGCCCGACGGGGTGGAGCGAGCCGAAAAGGAGGCGATGGATCGCGCTGTCCAAGGCGTCGGGCACCGGGACCCGGACGACCATGGCCGCTTGATTCTGCACGGTGACCAGCCGGTAGTCGCCGTCCGGTTCGCTGGTCAGCGCGGTCACCCGGTGATCGATCGGCAGCTGGATGGTGCGCATGGAAGCGGCGTCGGCGCCGGTTTCGCCCACGTGGACGAGGTTTTCGTCGACCAGGTCGCGGTAGGCCAGGTGCGCGCCGTCGGAGGTGAAGACCGGCGAGCGGGGGCAGGATGCGAACCTATCGGCGGCGGGAGTTATGGCGTGTCGGGCAAGCACCGCGTTGTCGGTCAAGCTTCGCAGCCGCAGGTTGTAGAAACGCCCCTCGCTCCAGCAGTCGAAGAAGGTGTTCAGGTCGCGCGGCGTGGGCGTCCGGGTGGTGTGCGGCTGCGGCGGAGAGAACGGCCGTGAGCCGGACGCGGTCAATACCATGCGCACGCCGCTGACCACGCTCAGGACTGCCTCGCCGGAGGACAGCACACCGAGCAGCGCCGTCCCGGACTGGAAGTAGGTGCCGCTCTCGTCGACCGGCGGCCTGGACAGGCGTCGCAGCGCTGTGCCGGGCCGCTCGAGGTCGGCGAGCAGCGTGCCAGCGTTGGTCAGCAGGGCCAGCCATCGTCCGGACGGATCGGCAAGCAGATCGGAGACGGTGTCGGTGCCCAGCAAGGCGCGTTCGGGCCGGCCGGTGCGCGCGTCGGCGATGACGACTCTGCCCCCGTGCGCCGGCTCCTGGACAATGAACGCGATCTTGTCGTCGTTGAGCCAGACCGGCTTGGTGACCAGTGAGTAGTTCTGGAGCGTGATCGGGCCGACGCGTGCCGGACTCTCGGGCGGCAATCTGAAGGTCCGGACGGGGGCGGCTCCCGAGAGGTCCCAGATTCTCGCCGACCAGTCCAAGTTCTGCACCAGCCGGGTGCCGCTGCGGTTGACGCGAGACCTTCCATCATGGGATTCGACGTAGGGACTAAGTGTGAGAATCGACTCGACGGATCGCAGGCCCCGGTAACGGATGAGCAGGCGTTCCCGGGTGAACTCGTCGTCGTGGAGCCGGTGCGCTTGCAGAGCGGAGAACAGGCCTCGCGGCATCGATGCGTACTGCTCATTTTTCAGGATTTCGTATGCGGCCAGGGCCGCGTTGCGGTCGTTCCTCGTGGCGACACCGCCGGTGAGCGTGTTGACGAGGGACACCGCCAGAACCACGACGAGCACGAGGGCCAGGGACCGCAGGACGGAACGTCGCGCGCAGGCGCGGGTACTGGCGTTGATGAGGACGCGTTGGCGAGGGCTCAGTTCGCCGGAGTGGACTCGCCGTTTACGCCAAGCGGTGAACAGGACACGGCCGCGCAGGAGATTGTCGCGGGCGCGGTTCAGGTGCCAGCGGCGGGAGCGCGCGTCGAGCTCGTCCTGCCATGCGCGGAACGCCTCGCGCCGCCGAAACTCCTCGTGCAGTCTCGGCCAGGCGCGGACGAGCGCCTGGTGAGCAAGCTCTACCGTGGTGAGCCGGCCGTCACCGCCCGACAACGTCAGCAGACGGGTGCCGGCCAAGTCCCTGGCCAGCGACGTGTAGGCGCCGAGCTCGTTGAGTTCCACCACTCGGCGGACGTACCGGCCGCCCCGCACCGGGCTGATCAGTTGACAGAGCAGCTCCAGATCGGCTTCGGCGGAGCCGCGGCCGCGCCAGGTCTCCTCGGCGAACGCGGCCACCGCGCCGCTCACACCGCCGAGATGGTGGTAGGCGTCATGGCGCAGCGTTCCGGCGTGGCGCCGCTCCCACAGCAGGGTGAGCGTGAACTCGACCAGCGGCAGGGGGTTCGGCTCATCTACCAGGTCGTCCAGGATGACTTCAACGAGACCCTCCTGGTAGACAGGCATGCCGACCGGGGCGAGCGGCCGTTCGATCACGCTGCGTAGCTCGGCGGCGTCGGGGGCTCGGATCGACACGGCCGCGTCTGCGAACCGCTGCCCGATGCGGCGGTCGTCGAGCAACGTGCCCAGCGACGCCGGACCCACGGTCACCACCAGCGCGAAGAGCGCGGCCCGTCCCGGGGCGGCCAGCTCAGTGAGAGCCGCCAGCAGCGCGACGGTCTCCGGCTCCGAGCGTGCCAGGGCCTCGTCGACCTGATCCACTATCACGACGATCTGCCGGAGCCCGCCGCACTCGGCCAGCGGTCCGAACACGTCGCCCGGACGCTCTGCCAGACGTCCGGCGAGCAGGTCCGGATCGGCCGCCCAAGCGGCTCCGATGCTCGCGCGGGCCGCCTTCAGGCTCGACTCGGCGCACAGCGCCGCGGCCAGTGCAGACCAGGGCGTTCCACCGGCGGCGAGCCTGCATACTGCGACGGCGACGTCGTCTGCCCGCAGCCCTGGCGCGAGCCCGGCTTGGACGAGAGATGATTTGCCGCATCCCGAGGGGCCGGTGACCACGAGCAGGCCGCGCTGGCTCAGCATGACCAGCAGCTCGGCGGAGAGCCGCTCCCGGCCGAAGAACTGCTCCCGATGGTTCTCCTCGAACGGGTTCAGGCCGCGGAACGGGATTGCCGGCCCGGACGCCTCGGCCAGATCGCGGCAGATACGGTACAGAGCTGAGCCGGACAGCGCGTAGCCGGTGCGCCGTCCTGACTTGCTCTCGGCCTCGACGAGCATGCCGACGACGGCACCGAGTTCGGTGTCCAGGACCGGGCCGCCGCTGAACCCGCGGCTGACTGCGATGCCGGTCGACCGGTCGTCGTCGATCTGGTACCGACCCCCGGCACCGGTCCCGCGTATCAGGCCCTCGGCCCACACACCCCGGGGCCGCCCGTCGGGACAGCCGTAAAGGCGGACCGAATGGCCGGTCGGGTCCTCGGCGGCGACGATCTGCACGGGCCTCGCCGCGGCGGGCCGGTCGTGGATGGCGATCCGCAGCCCGGCAACATCGGCGTCGTCGGCCACGAACGTGACGGTCGCGGGCATCCGGCCGCCCTCCGGGATCAGCGGGAAGTCGACCTCGATCCGGGCACCGAGCCTGGCCCGGTCGCTTCCCAACGCGTACGCGGCGACATGCGCGCAGGTGATGAGGCGGTCGGCATCGACCAGAAAGCCGACACCGACCGGCTCGTCACCTCGCCAGACCCGGACCAGGGCCCGCTCCGCGTACTCAGCCATCGGACTGCTCCGCCTCCATCATCGGACTGCTCCGTGAACTCGGCCATGGGCCCCGACCCCCCGGTTACGTCGGACGATCATGAGCAGCGCGATCACGACGCAGAGCCCGGCGCCGATCCCGAGCAGCGGAGGCCGGAGTGACCACGTCCCATCCGGGAAGGGACTGCCGGCACCCGGCCGGGCGAAGAGCATCAACAGCAGGCTCAAGGTGTCGGCGACCAGCGCCGTCCCGGGAAGGAGCAGCCAGCCCGCCACCAGCGGCCGTGCCAGCGGGTACGTCGGCACGAGGATGGCCAGCAGCGGTACGACGACGATGCAGCCAAGTGCAAGGCCGCCGGTCACCACGCCCAACCCAGTCGAAGGCCGAAGCAGAAGCCA
This sequence comes from Nonomuraea turkmeniaca, assembly GCF_005889735.1. Lineage (GTDB taxonomy): Bacteria > Actinomycetota > Actinomycetes > Streptosporangiales > Streptosporangiaceae > Nonomuraea > Nonomuraea turkmeniaca. The sequence goes on along the minus strand of NZ_VCKY01000152.1, from coordinate 12,399 downwards.
GACAGACAGCACCAAGACGACCACGACCGCCGCTGCCGGTCGACGGAGCGGCCTCACCGCCGGGCGAGACGGCGGGTTGGTCCGCCATAACCAAACCCACGGCAGGGCGGACGCAGCCACCGCCGCCAGCAGCGAGGCCGAGCCAAGCCACAGCACCGCTGGCGCATCGTAGATCGAAAGGCCGCTCCAGCGGCCCGGAACCGCGCATGCGATACTGCCCCACAGCGCCGCCGAACCGGCGAGGAACGCTACCTTGCTCGCTGACCGGGCCCAGGCCAGGCAGGCGATTCCGCTGCCTAGGAGCACCAGCAACGGGAGAGCGGTCACCACCAGCGTCGCCACGATGGACGGGTTGCCGACGACCGCGCGGAAGTCGGAGCTGTAGAGATGGCCGTCCATTGGCCCCCATCGGCTTCCCCGCACCTCGATCGCAACCGGCCACGATCTGTTCGGATCGTTGTGGAAGACGACCGCCGTGGCGGAGCCGACGAGCTCGTGGACGGGTTCGACGTTCAGCGCGTACAACGACAGGCAGAACGCCCCGACGGCACAGATCCCGGAGACCCGGGGCAGAAGCGGACCCGGTTGTGACCACGCGCACATCGGCTCCACCGGTTCAGACGGAGGCGGAAGGTTCAGCGTTGCCGAGACCGGGTCGCTCACTCTGCCGCTCAATGCTGATCTTGATGTGCGCGGCACTGGTGGTCTTGGCGATCACCGCTCCGACGTCCGCCGTCACGGTGAGCCCGACCTCGACAGTGACCTTCTCGGCCCGGTCGGCTGATGCCTCGGCTCGCCGGGCGACCGCCCGGGCGACCCGCACGATGCGGTCCACACTCTGCTCCAACGTCTCCTGAGCCCGTTCCGTCGTAGCCTGCCAGCGGCGTCCCGCGGGCACCGGAGCGTCGGTCTCCTCGACCTCAAAGGGGATGCTCTCCCCGTCGGAGAGGCGAACTTCGACATACTCAGCCATCGCATTCCCCTTGATACTGAAGCGCCATTAAGAGGCGTCATATCAGAGATACGGTAAGCGGGAGAACCCGCTTTTACAGGGTTTCCAGTGCGATGGTTGCATGCGGCCACATCGACCATCCGCGTGGTCGCACCCCGCAGCGTCCACACCTTCTCGGGTGCCGAGTGCTGATTGTGTCGCGAACGCCACGTTGCCAGAGACACCCGCCGTCTCGCGGCGGTCCGGGTCTCTGATGATTCGACACCAGATCCCCTCGGTGTCGGGGTCCAGGCGGCGGAGCAGCGCAAGAGTTGGCTTTCAAGGACCGGACCTGGACCCGCCTACGCATGAACCGGAGCCCTCTTAAGGCGCCTCGACAGGGTCCCGGTGATCTGTGTGCGGATCGTCGCGTCGGTCATGCGGGGCGGGACGCGAGCCAGGCGGTCAGGATCTGGTCGACTTCATCCAGCGGGTGGAGGCGTCCAGCGCGCCGCCGATGAACACGGACGGCTGTTTGACGGGCCTCCCGCCGAAGTCGGCGAGTCTTTTCGATGCCGCGGCCGACCGCCGTCCTACTGGCCCGGGGTGGCCGAGAAGTTCTCGTGGCCCAGCACCGAGAGCAGCCGGATCTTGTCCTCGGCCTCGCTGCCCGGTTGGGGCGTGAGTACGACGAGCGCCTGCGCCTGGTCCTCGGTGAACAGCGCCTGGCAGTCGACCTCGATCCGGCCGAGCTCTGGGTGCACGAGGGTCTTGTGATCGGCGAAGCGGCGGGCGACCTCGTGCCGCTCCCAGAGGACGCGGAATTCGTCGGACTCCGCGAGCAGAACCTGGACCAGCTCTCCGGCCCGCGAGCGCGGACCCTGCGCGCCGTGGGCGGCGCGCAGGGAGGCGACCAGGCTGCGCGCCTGACGCTCGTGCTCCTCGGGCGGGTAGACCCGGCGGGAAGCCGGGTCGGTGAACCACCGGTACACGTCGCTGCGCGCCCAACCGGTGCGCCCGGACGGGTCGCCGAAGATCGCCGTCGCCAGCCGGTTCGCCACCAGCACCTCGCCGATCGAGGACAGGATGAGCGCCGGGCTGTCCTCCAGCCGGTCCAGGACGCGCAGCAGGGCGGGTGCAATGTGCGTGTCGGCGGGCGTACGGCGGGGGACGTTGTGGCCGGCGAGGCGGTAGAGGTGGTCGCGTTCGTCGGCGGTGAGGCGCAGTGCCCGGGCCAGCGCGGCGAGCATCTGCTCGGACGGCTGCGGGCCGCGCTGCTGCTCGAGCCGCACGTAGTAGTCGGCCGACATCCCGGTCAGCGCCGCGACCTCCTCGCGCCGCAGCCCAGGCGTGCGACGGCGCAGGCCGGGCGCCAGTCCGACGTCGGACGGCCGCAGCGCCTCGCGGCGGCGGCGCAGGAAGTCGGCGAGGGCGGCACGGTTCATACCCATCATTGTGCAGGGGACGGCCGGCCTCAGGCAGGGATCGCCGATCCCCCGATCAGTGGTGCTCTCCCCCGCCGGGAGTGCGGCGCCCAAGATGAAGGCATGAACATTGACGGCAACACCATCTTCATCCCCGGAGCGACGTCCGGGATCGGCCTCGCCCTCGCCGTGCGGCTGCAGGCGATGGGGAACACCGTCGTCATCGGCGGGCGGCGTACCGACCTGCTGGAGCACCTGGCCGCCGAGTACGGACTCGGCACGGTCCGCATCGACACTGCGGACCCGGCGTCGATCGCGGAGGCGACGGCGGACGTCATCGGCCGCTACCCCGACCTGAACGTCCTCGTCGCGATGGCGGGCATCATGCGGGTCGAGGACTGGACCACGCCCGGTTTCCTCGCCGACGCGGAGGCGACGGTCACCACGAACCTGCTCGGCCCGATCCGGCTGATCGCCGCGCTCACCGAGCACCTGCGGACGCGGCCCGGCGCCACGATCATCACGGTCTCGTCCGGCCTGGCTCACGCGCCGCTGCGCATCACCCCCACCTACAACGCGACCAAGGCCGCGATCCACATGCTCAGCGAGACGCTGCGCCTGCAGCTAGCGCCCGCAGGCGTGCAGGTGATCGAGCTCGTCCCGCCGTCGGTGCGGACCGCTCTCCTGCCGGGCCAGGAGACCTCGGACTTCGCGATGCCGCTCGACGAGTTCGCCGACGAGGTCATGACCCTGCTCAAGACCCGGCCCGACGCCGCCGAGATCTTGGTCGAGCGCGTGAAGTTCCTCCGGTTCGGCGAGGCGCGCGGCGACTACGACCAGGTGGTCGCCACGCTCAACGCATCCGACCCGCACGCACGCTGAAGACCATCAGCCCTAAGGAAGAAAACACCATGCCATTCGCCAACCTCAAAGTGCCCGCGGACACTCTCACCCCGGAATCGAAGAAGAAGCTGCAGGACGCTGTCACCGACGCGTTCGCGAGCGTGTACGGCGAACGAGCACGCTCGACCACGCTCGTGATCCTCGAAGAGGTCGCCGACGGCGGTTGGAGCCTCGGGGGCACGATCCTCAACGAGAAGGTGCTCGGCCGCAGCTGATCGAGGCCGCACACGCTCACGCCGCTGGGGTGTGCGGTCGAGCAGCCCGCCAGCTCACGCCGCACTCCTGGCGCGGGCCTGGGCCGGCGGAGAGCCCGCCCGGCCGGGTCGAACAGGTGTGCCCGCTCGGCGTCTGTCAGGTCCGACGCCCTGGCCAGGGCGTCCATGACGGACGCGGACGGCTGGCCGGCCCTGCCCTGATCGAGGCGTACGAGGTATTCGGCGCTGATGCCGGCCGGCTCCGCCACCTCCTCGCGGCGCGGCCCGCGTACGCGCCTGCGCGGCCCGCTCGCCAGTCACACGTCCTCGGGCGTGGCCCCACTCCTGCGGGCCTGGAGAATAGGCCCCGAGTTCCCGATTCATAGCTCCAGTCTGCCGGTCGCGGCGAGCCTGACCCTCCGAGTACCTGGATATCCGGAAGCGTCTCCGGGCATAGTGCCCAGCATGTGCCATTCCACTGACAGCAGGCCGCCCGCACCTCCGATCCAGGGCGAAGTGACCTCTCAGGAACAGATCGAGCTGACCGCCGCCGACGGCAACCGTTTCCTCGCCTACCGGGCCGAGCCCGCCGAGCCGAACGGGCGCAGTGTGGTGATCCTGCCCGACGTGCGAGGGCTGCACCCGTTCTACAAAGATCTGGCGGTGCGGTTCGCCGAGGCGGGGTTCCGTACGATCGCGATCGACTACTTCGGCCGTACCGCGGGCCTCGGCGACCGCGGTGACGACTTCGACTACATGGCCCACGTCCGGCAGCTGAACAGTGACCATGTAAGGGCCGACGCGCGGGCGGCCACCGAGGCCCTCGACGGGCCCGTCTTCACGGTGGGCTTCTGCATGGGCGGCGCGCACTCGTGGCGGCAGGCCGCCGAGGGGAACGGCCTGGCCGGCGGCATCGGCTTCTACGGCGCGCTTCAGGCGATCGAGGAGCCCCAGACCGGTCCGGGAGCGCCGATCCTGCTGCTCAGGGGCGGGGCGGACACGGTGTCGACGCCGGAGGACTTCGACGCGTTCACCGCCGCGCTCGACCGGGTCGGCACCGAGCACGAGACCCACGTTTACGAGGGCGCGCCGCACTCGTTCTTCGACCGCTCGTACGGCGAGTGGGCGGAGGCTTGCCAGGACGCCTGGCGCCGCATCCTGTCCTTCACCGAGCGCCATGCTTGACCTGCCTGGGCTCAGCCCAAGTAGGCGGCCCGGACCACCGGGTTCTCGCTGATCTCGGCCGGCGTGCCGGTGGCGATCACCTTGCCGAGGTCGAGGACGACGATCCGGTCGCAGGTGTCCATGACGAAGCCCATGTCGTGCTCGACCAGCAGCACGGTCGTGTCCAGCGACCTGACGACCTCGCCCAGGTGGGCGGTCTGGCCGGCGTCCAGGCCGGAGGTGGGCTCGTCGAGGAGCAGCAGCGCGGGCCAGTCGGCCAGGGCCCTGGCCAGCTCGACGAGCCGGCGCTGCCCGACAGGCAGCGCGGCGGCGTACGCGTCGCGCAACCCGTCGAGCCCGCACAACCGCAGCACCTCGGTCACGCGCTCGCGCCGCTCCCCCTCGTGCCGCCGCCGGCCCGGCCAGCCGACCAGGTCGGCGGCGAGGCCGCCACCGCCGCCGTGCCAGTCGAGCGCGGCCAGCACGTTGTCGGCGACGGTGAGCCGGCCGAACACCTGGGTCCGCTGGAACGTACGGCGCAGCCCGGCCCTGGCCCGCTTCACCGGCGACACCCCGGTGAGGTCCCGGCCCGCCACGCTGACCCGCCCCGCGCTCGGCCTGCGCAGCCCGGACACCACGTCGAAGAGCGTGGTCTTGCCCGCCCCGTTCGGCCCGATCACGCCGCAGACCTGTCCGGCGGCGACCTCGAACGACACCTGATCGAGCGCTCTGACCCCGCCGAACGCCACCGACACTCCCTCGACGGCCAGCATGGTCATCTCACCCCCAGATAGGCGGCGGCCAGCCGTTCGCTGTCCACCTCGGAGCGGGGCCCGGTCCAGGTGACGCGGCCGAGCCGCATGAACGCCACCCGGTCGGCGATCGCCAGCGCCTCCGTGGCCTTCTCCTCGACGAGCAGCAACGCCACCCCGCGCGCACGCAACTCGGCGAACACCTCGAAGATCTGCCGCACCACCAGCGGCGCCAGCCCGAGCGACGGCTCGTCGGCGATCAGCACCCGCGGCGGCCGGACGAGCGCCGGGGCGAGGGTGAGCAGCTGCTGCTCACCGCCGGACAACGCGCCGGCGAGCACGCCGCGGCGTTCTCCCAGATGCGGCAGCCGGTCGTAGACGGGGCCCGGGTCGGGCAGCCAGGTCCGCAGGTTCTCCTCCACGGTGAGCCCGGGGAAGACGCCGCGTCCTTCGGGCGCCAGCAGGATCCCGGCCCGTGCCCTGCGGTGGGCGGGCCAGGCGGTGACGTCCTCGCCGTCCAGCAGGATCCGACCGGCGATGATCGGCAGGTCTCCGGCGGCGGCCGCGCAGGTGGTGGACTTGCCCGCGCCGTTGGCGCCGAGCAGCGCCACGACCTCGCCGGGCTTGACGGCCAGGTCGACACCGTGCAGCACGATCGAGTCCGCGTACCCGGCGACGACGCCCTCCATCCTGAACAGCGCGCCCTTCGCCGTCCGCGCCGGTTCGTCCAGCTCCGGAGCGGGGGGCCGGCGATGGCGCAGCTCGGCCATCTGGGTGAGCACGCCGTCGGGATGCTTGGCGAGGATCATGCCGCCGAGCCCGAACAGTATGGCCCCGACGTGCGCGGACACGTCCCACGTCGACAGCAGCTCGGGCACGACGACCGCGATGAGCCCGCCGAGCACCGCGCCGCCGATTCTGCGCACCCCCTGCAGCACCACGATGGCCAGCCACACGAACCCGGCGAAGGCGGGAAGATCGGTGGCCGTGATCGAGCCCTTCGCGACCGCGAACAGCACCCCGCCGAGACCGGCGATCGCCGACGCCAGCACGAACAGCATGATCTTGGTACGTGGCGCGGACAGCCCGGACGTCGTGGCGGCGGCCGGAGCCGACCGCACGGCGAGGATGGCCCGTCCGGAGGCGGACCGCTCCAGGTTCCGCACCAGCAGCGCGACGACCCCGATCAGCACGAGGAGCACGACCACCAGCACTCGCGGGTCCGAGGTGTCGGCGAAGCCGAACCCGAGCGCCGGCAGCGCCCACCCGATGGTGCCGTTGCTGAACGCGTCCACCTGGAACAACACCTGGTCGGCCAGCAACGCCAGAGCCAGCGTGGCGAGCGTCAGCACCCGCCCGCCCAGCCGCAGCGCGGGCAGCGCCACGAGCATGCCGACGGCAGCGGCCGCCAGCACGCCCAGCAGGATCGCCACGAAGAACGGCAGCCCGGAGGTGAACGCCCATCCGCACGTCAGCGCCGCCATCGAGGCGAAGGCGGCCTGCGCCAGGTTGACCATGCCGCCGATCCCGGTCACCACCACGAAAGAACAGAAGATCAACGCGAGCACGAGCCCCTGCGCGGCGATCCCCACGTAGTACTCGGGCGCCAGGAAGGTGAAGCCCACCAGCAGGACCAGGCCCACGGCCCAGGGCAGGCGCCGCCGCCACGGCGGCAGCCCGGCCAGGTGGTCGGGCGGCGGCGTGTCCTCGGCCGCGCTGCCCGCGACCCGCTCGCGCGACCTGTTCAGCAGCACGAGCCCGGCGAACAGCAGGATCACCGGCACGGCGGTACGCAGCCCGGTGACCTCCTCCAGGAAGTCGGTGTAGCCGGCGACCAGGTTCTGCACCACGCCGAGCGCCAGCCCGGCGGCGAACGTCCACGGAATCGACCGCAGCCGCCCGAACACCGCGGCCGTGGCCGAGGCGAACAACAACACCGTGTACGCCGTCGCGTCCAGCCCCAGTACCGACACCGCCAGCACCCCGGCCAGCCCCGCGAGCCCGGAGCCGAGCATCCAGGCGAGCGCCGAGGTGGCGTCGGCGTCGATGCCCCGCAGCGTGGCCAGGCGGCGGCGGTCCACGGAGGCCCGCATGCGCAGCCCGTACGGGGTGTGCCGCATGAACGCCCACAACCCCACCGCCGCCACCACCGAGAAGGCGAACGTGATGAGCTGGTCGGTGTCCAGGTGCACGCCGGCCACGTCGAACGCCACGGCCGGGTGCGGCCCGACGCCGCGCGGCAGCGCGGTCGCGTCCGCGGCCGGCAGCCCGGCCAGGTCCACGACCAGCAGACCCAGCGCGGGCAGCGCGATCGTCAGGCCGATCGTGGCCACGATCTGCGCGGTCTCCCCCGCCTGGGCGAGCCCGCGGAACATGGCCTTGTGCAGCACGTACCCGAGCGCGGGCGCGAACAGGCCCACCGACACCAGCGCCGACAACCAGGCCGGCAGCCCTGCCGCAGTGGTGAGCTCGTAGAACAGCAGGGCGGACAGGAAGCCGAGCGCGCCGTGGGCGAAGTTGAACACCCCGGTCGCGGCGTACGAGAGCGTCAGGCCCGACCCCATGATCGCGAAGATCGCCCCGGTGACCAGGCCGCTGAGCACATAGCCAAGGATCATTTGAGCGGCACGTTGTCGAAGCACTTCATGCTCTTGGCCACCTGGAAGGCGCCGTTCTCCAGCTTGACCAGGGCGCCGCAGCCGTTCGGCTCACTGTGGTCCTTGGGGTACTGGATCCTGCCGAAGCCGGCGTTCTCGTAGGTGTACGAGCCGTTGCCCGTGGCCAAGAACTTCTCCCTGGTCAGGTCCTTGCCGGTCTTGTCGAGCATGTCGAGGAAGATGTCGGCGGCCCAGTAGCCGATCGCCAGGTGCTGGGTGAGCACCGTGCCGGGGGCGACCTTCTCGACGTCCTGCTTGAGCTGTGCGATCTCGGGCGCGGTCGACTCGAAGGGCTCGAACATCGGCGCGGCGATCACGCCCTCCAGGGCCTGCGCGCTGGCCGGGTCCTTGAGTATGGCGGCGTCGTAGCTGGTCGCGTCCGTGAGCACGCCCTTGTATCCGGCGCGCTTGAGCGCCGAGTACAGGCCGACGTTGAACTTGGTGCCGGCGATCACCGAGACCACGACGTCGGGCGCCTTGCCGCCGTTGGAGGTCATGATCTTGTCGACGTACGGGAGCCAGTCGGGTGGCGGCGCCGCGGCCGGGAGGCCGGAGTTCACGCCTGCCAGCTTGAAGCCGGCCGCGGTGAACGACTGGGAGATCGTGGTGCCGCCGTACTTGCTGCCGCTGGAGTCGCTGGTCTGCACGTAGACGCTCTTGCCCTCGGCGCCGCCGAGCAGGTCCGCCATCTGCCGGCCCCACCATGTCTGCGATCCCGCACCCTGCTTGGGCGCCAGGCAGCCGTTGTAGCCGAAGCCGGTCTTCGTGCCGCACCACTGCGGCCCCGTCGCCCAGCCGAACCACGGCACGCCCTGCTGCTCCAGGAACGCGGCGCCACCGAAGTTGGGCGCGTGCACCGGGACCAGGGCGAACACCTGGTCCTTCTGCACGAGCTTCTTGGCCGCCGCGTCGCCCTTGGCGGCATCCTGGCCGTCGTCCTCCGCACCGAGGAACTCGATCTTCCGCCCGTGCACGCCGCCTTCGGCGTTGGCGCGCTCGAACCTGGCCTTGGCGCCGATCTCGGCGTCCTTGGTCGAGTAGCCGCTGGCGCTGGTCTTGGTCAGCACGCCGCCGACCTTGATCGTCGTGCCGGTCACGCCTGGCACCGCCGCGCCCTCCTGCTGGGTCGCACCCTTCTGCTGGGCCGCGCACCCGGTGGCGAGCAACGCCACCGTGAGCGCCACCGCCATGCCCCGCCGTACGATCATGATCACCCTCGCGATTTGGCCTAGCGCTCGCTTGGTTTTGTGCCGAGCGTAAATTCGCCCAGAAGGGGTGTCAACGGGCTACCTAGCAATCGCTTGCTTACGATTCGGCACCGGGGTTACCGTGTGGCCCATGTTGATGCGCGCGGCTGTGCTGACCGGGTTCCACGCTCCCATGGAGATCCGCGAAGTGGAGATCGCCGATCCGGGCCCGGGCGAGGTCCGCGTGCAGATCAAGGCGTCCGGGGTGTGCGGCTCCGATCTCAAGGCCATCGACGGCAAGAGCCCGGTGGTCAGCAGGTTGCCGTTCATCCTCGGACACGAGAGCGCGGGCGTGGTGGAGAGCGCCGGCGCGGGCGTCACCTCCGTCACGCCCGGCGACCACGTCATCATCTCGATGAACGGTCCCTGCGGCCGGTGCCGCTCCTGCGGCGCGGGCCGCTTCCACCTGTGCTCGGGCCCGGCCCGGCTGCCCACCATCATGGGCGGCCTGCCCAGGATCACCCTCGACGGCCAGGAGACGCGGCGCTTCATCGGCATCGGCTCGTTCGCCGAGTACGCGGTCGTGAGCGAGGCCATGTGCGTGAAGCTGCGCAAAGGGGTGCCGTTCGCCGCCGGGTGCCTGCTGGCCTGCGGCGTCGTGACCGGCGTCGGCGCGGTCCTGAACGTGGCCAAGGTCCCGCCCGGCGCCTCGGTCCTGGTCGTCGGCTGCGGCGGGGTGGGGCTCAACGTCCTCCAGGGCGCGGTGCTCGCCGGCGCGACCACGATCATCGCCGCCGACGTGGCCGAGCACAAGCTCAAGCTGGCCATGCGGTTCGGCGCCACCGCGACCCTGCTCGCCGGCGACCTGCCCAAGCAGGTGACCGAGCTGGCGCCGGGGGGCGTCGACTACGCCTTCGACGCGACGGGCGTGCCCGGCGTGCTGGCGCAGGCGTTCGCCGCGACCCAGTCCGGCGGCACCACGGTCATGGTCGGCAGCCCGCCCGCGGGACAACCGCTGGAGCTGGACCCCGGGTTGTTGTTCGCCTCTCGCCGCCTCATGGGCACCCAGGGCGGCGACGCCGCCCCGCATCGCGACCTGCCCATGCTCGCCGGCCAATACCTGAACGGCCGCCTCGACCTCGACGGCCTGATCTCCGAACGCCTTCCGCTCGACCAGATCAACGAGGCCGTCGCCCACGTCCGCCAGGGCGCGGTCGCCCGCACCGTGATCACCTTCTGACGCTATCCTGCGGAGATGTCCTACCCCGAACCCCGATACCTGGGCGAAACCGGCGAGCACAGCGGCGTGATCCGGACGTCCGACACGCCGCCGGACCTGAAGATCGGCACCGGGACGCAGGTGCACTACCTCGGCACAGGCGGCTCGACCAACGGCGCCTTCGGCCTGTACCGGTGGGAGATGGGCCCGCGCCCGTCCGGTCCCGGCGCGCATTTCCACCGGACGATGACCGAGTCGTTCTACGTGCTGTCCGGCACCATCAAGCTCTTCAACGGCGAGAAGTGGGCCGACGGCAAGCCGGGTGACTTCCTCTTCGTGCCGGAGGGCGGCGTGCACGCCTTCCGCAACGAGTCCGGCGAGCCCGCCTCGATGCTGATCCTCTTCACCCCCGGCGCGCCCCGCGAGGCCTACTTCGAGGAGCTCGCCGACATCGCGAACACCGGTCGCCAACTCACCCCCGAAGAGTGGACCGACGTGTACCTGCGCCACGACCAGTACATGGTGTGACTCTCCGCTACGCTACGTGAGTGCATCTCGGAGGAGCCGCGCTGGCCGGCCTGCTCGCGATCGTCAGCATGGACGCCCGGCCCCAGCACGACTTCGCCGCCCACGGCGTGGTCATCTGGAGCGAGCCGAGACCCGGCTCCGCCCTCGCCGGCCTCGGCTACCCGGGCGAGGGCTTCGAGTCCGACCGGTCAGAGGAGCGCGAGCACTTCTCCTGCGGCCCCTTCGACTCCACCTTGTGGCACCACGGCCACAACGCCACCACGGGCATCATCGGCTGGGTCCCGGCCTGCCATCTCCTCGACCCCGACTAGACGCCCGCCCCGACCGGCTCGCGGCGCTCGGCGACCGGCTCGTCCTCCTCCTCGTGGCCCTCCACGGACAGGTTGGGCAGGAGCCGGTCCAGCCAGCGCGGGCACCACCAGTTCGCGCGCCCGAGGATCACCATCGTGGCGGGCACCAGGAAGCCGCGGATGATCGTGGCGTCCACCGCGATCGCCACCGCCAGCCCGACTCCGAACGTCTTCACCATGGCGTCCGGGTACGCGATGAACGCCACGAACACCGCCACCATGATCAGGGCCGCCGAGGTGATCACCCGGCCCGTCGAGCCGAGACCCTCCGCCACCGCCCGCGCGTTGTCCCCGTGCCGCGCGTACGCCTGCCGCACCGCCGTCAGCAGGAACACCTCGTAGTCCATCGACAGGCCGAACAACACCGCGAACAACAGCAGGGGCACATAACTCTCGACCGGCACCGAGAAGAAGATCGTCTGCAGGTACGAGGAGTCCGCCGGCGCGTCCATGCCCACCAGCCCGCTGCCGAGCCCGAACGAGAACACCAATGCCAGCGCCCCGAACGCGGCCCCGAGCGAGACCAGGTTCATCACCGCGGACTTGATCGCGACGACCGGCGCGCGGAAGGCCAGCAGCAGGAGCAAGGCGCTGAGCAGCACCACCACGCCGATGACCAGCGGGGTGCGCTCGGCCATGCGGTCGCCCGCGTCGGTGAGCCCCGCGACCTCCCCCCCGACGTGCACGTCGACGCCGGGCAGCGCGATGGCCCTGATGTCCCTGACGACGCCGGCGGCCCGGCTGTCGCTGGGGGCGTACTCCGTGACGGTCTGCAGCAGGACCGTGCGGCCGGAGGAGTTGACCTTGGGGTCGGCCACGTGCGCGACGCCGTCGACGGCCTCCACCTCGCGGGCGAGCTCGTCCACGATCGGGTCCTTCGCGCTCCCGACCTTGGACGGCAGCTCGGCGACCACGATCAGCGCGCCGTTGGCGCCGGGGCCGAAGCCGGTGGCCATCAGCTCGTACGCGCGCCGCGAGTCCGAACCCTGGGCGGCGTACCCCTCGTCGAGCGGGCCCAGCTTGAGCCCGAGCGCGGGGGCGGCGAGGGCGCCGAGCACGGCCACGCTGGCCAGCAACATCCCCCATGGGC
>NZ_VCKY01000151.1 GCF_005889735.1 Nonomuraea turkmeniaca | reverse complement strand
GCGCTATGACCAGCTGATGTCGCTGGGCTGGAAGGTGCTGATTCCGGTCAACCTGGCCTGGATCTTGCTGGTGGCGGGTGTGCGCACCGTGGTGCTCAACGAGGACAGCAGGATGATCGCTCTTGCGGTCACCGGGATCATCGTGGTCGGGGCGCTGGCCATCTGGATGCGGTTCGACACGGTCAACCAGCGGCGCAAGGAAGCCAGGAAGGCCCAGGTCGAAGCCGAGTTCGAGGAACTGTCCAACGAGCCGATGGCCGGCGGCTTCCCGGTGCCGCCGCTCGATCTGCCGCACTACCACGGGGTGCAGCACAAGGAGATTCCCAGTGGGACTAACTGATTGGCTGAACCCCGTCAAAGGCTTCGGGGTCACCTTCCACACGATGTTCAAGAAGCCCGTCACGACGAACTACCCGGAGGAGAAGAAGCCGACGGCTCCTCGCTTCCACGGGCGTCACCAGCTCAACCGCTGGCCCGACGGGCTGGAGAAGTGCGTCGGGTGCGAGCTGTGCGCCTGGGCGTGTCCGGCCGACGCGATCTACGTCGAGGGCGCGGACAACACCGAGGAGGAGCGCTTCTCCCCGGGCGAGCGTTACGGGCGCACCTACCAGATCAACTATCTGCGGTGCATCCTGTGCGGCCTGTGCATCGAGGCCTGCCCGACCCGCGCGCTCACCATGACCAACGAGTACGAGCTCGCCGACAGCAGCCGCGAGGGCCTCATCTACACCAAGGAGATGTTGCTCGCGCCGCTGACCCAGGGCATGGAGCAGCCGCCGCACCCCATGCGGCTCGGTGAGACCGAAGAGGACTACTACCGGCTGGGGCGGACCAATGGGTGAGACCATCACGTTCTGGGTGCTCGCCGTCGTGTCCGTCGGCGCCGCGCTCGGCATGGTCTTCAACCGGAAGGCCGTGTACTCGGCGCTGATGCTCGGCACGGTGATGCTCTGCCTCGCGGTCCTGTACGCCGTGCAGGACGCGCCCTTCCTGGCCGCGGTGCAGATCATCGTCTACACCGGCGCCATCATGATGTTGTTCCTGTTCGTGCTCATGCTGGTGGGCGTGGACTCGTCCGACTCCTTCGTCGAGACGCTCAAGGGGCAGCGCGTCTGGGCCGTGCTCGCCGGCATCGGCTTCGCCACGCTGATCATCCTGGCCGTCGGCAACGCGATCTTCGCTCCCGAGGTGGGCCTGGCACAGGTCACCGCGCAGGGCGGTTACATCCGCTCGATCGCCTTGCTGATATTCACCAAGTACGTGTTCGCCTTCGAGATCACCTCGGCGCTGCTGATCACCGCGGCGCTGGGCGCGATGGTGCTGGCGCACCGCGAGCGGCTCACCGACAAGCCCACGCAGAAGGACCTGTCCCGGGCCAGATTCCTCGGTGACCGGCCGTCGCCGCTGCCGGGGCCCGGCACGTACGCCACCGGCAACGCCATCGACATGCCGGCGCTGCTGCCCGACGGGTCGGCCGCGGAGTCCTCGGTCAACCGCTACATCGCCCGGTACGACGTCGAGCACGACCATCTGCCCGACGACCCCAGGCTCGCCGAGGCCATCAAGCACCGGGCCGAGGAGGACGCCGACGAGCGAGAGATCGCTCCGCGGGCCGAGGAGCAGGACGCCGAGGCCGAGGTGCGCGACGCCGAGGAGACCCCCAACGAGGTGACCAAATGACGACGCACTACCTCGTACTGTCCGGCCTGCTGTTCGCGATCGGCGCGATGGGCGTGTTGATCAGGCGTAACGCGATCGTGGTGTTCATGTGCGTGGAGCTCATGCTCAACGCCTGCAACCTCGCGTTCGTCACCTTCTCCAGGCAGGTCGGCAACCTGGAAGGCCAGATCATCGCGTTCTTCGTGATGGTGGTGGCCGCGGCCGAGGTCGTGGTAGGCCTGGCCATCATCGTGACGATCTTCCGAACCCGCAGGTCAGCGTCGGTCGACGACGCCAACCTGCTGAAGTACTAAGAGGTGACTGGTGGAATCTGAAATCGCTCAGATCACCCAGCACACCGGCGGCGTGATCGGTAACGCCTGGCTGATGATCGCCTTCCCGTTGCTGGGGGCGTTCATCCTGCTGGTGTTCAACCGGCTCACGGACCGCTGGGGCCATCTGCTGGGCGTGGCCATGTCCCTCGCCTCGTTCGTCGTGGCGGTGCTGGCATTCTTCGAGCTCATTGGGTTGGGGGAGGCGGAGCGCCGCCGAGCGGTGCACCTGTACGAGTTCATCCCCAATCTCGACATCAACATGGGGCTGCTGATCGACCCGCTGTCGATCAGCTTCGCGTTGCTGATCACCGGTGTGGGCTCGCTGATCCACATCTACTCGATCGGCTACATGGCGCACGACGAGCACCGGCGGAGGTTCTTCGCCTATCTCAACCTGTTCGTGGCGGCGATGCTCCTGCTGGTGCTGGCGGACAACTACGTGGGCCTGTTCATCGGCTGGGAGGGCGTCGGTCTGGCGTCGTACCTGCTGATCGGGTTCTGGCAGTTCAAGCCGTCGGCGGCGGTCGCGGCCAAGAAGGCGTTCGTCGTCAACCGCGTCGGTGACCTCGGCCTGCTGGTCGGCATGTTCGTCATCTTCACGACGTACCAGACGCTGTCGTTCGCTGAGCTCAAGCCGATCGAGGTCGAGAACGGCACCACGCTCGCCATCGGGTTGCTGCTGCTTCTCGGCGCCTGCGGTAAGTCGGCGCAGTTGCCGCTGCAGTCCTGGCTCCTGGACGCCATGGAGGGCCCGACCCCCGTGTCGGCCCTGATCCACGCGGCGACCATGGTGACCGCCGGCGTCTACCTGGTGGTCCGGTCGGGGGCGTACTTCTTCCCCGAGGGGTCCGGGGCCGCGCTGGCCGTGGCCATCGTGGGAGCGGCCACGCTGCTCGCCGGTGCGATCATCGGTTGTGCGAAGGACGACATCAAGAAGGGCCTGGCCGGTTCGACGATGTCGCAGATCGGCTACATGATGCTGGGCGCGGGCCTCGGCCCGGCCGGCTACGCCTTCGCAATCGGCCACCTGATCACGCACGGTTTCTTCAAGGCCGACCTGTTCCTCGGGGCCGGGTCCGTGATGCACGGCATGAACGACGAAGTCAACATGCGGAAGTACGGCGGGCTGCGCAAGTACATGCCGCTCACCTTCTGGACGTTCTTCATCGGCTACCTGGCGATCATCGGCTTCCCGCTGCTGTCCGGTTACTTCACCAAGGACGGCATCATCGAGACCGCGATCGAGCACAACCAGGTGCTCGGCTGGCTGGCCGTGCTGGGCGCGGGCATCACCGGGTTCTACATGTCGCGGATGGTCTTCATGACCTTCTTCGGCCAGAAGCGGTGGGCCGAGGACGCTCACCCGCACGAGTCCCCGACCGTCATGACCGTGCCGCTGATCGTGCTGTCGATCGGCGCGATCTTCCTGGGCGGTTACCTCGTCCTGAGCAACCGGCTCCTGCTGTTCCTGGCTCCGGCCGTCGGCCGGCCGGAAGAGCTGCCCACCTTCCACTTCGTCAGCGTCCCGGGCATCACCACCCTGGCGCTGGTCGCGGTGGGCGCGGGGTACGCCTGGGTCAGGTACGCCCAGGCCGAAGTGCCCGTCGTTCAGCCGCGCGGATCGTTCGTCACCACGTTCGCCCGCCGCGACCTGTACGGTGACGCGCTCAACGAGTCGTTGCTCATGCGCCCCGGCCAGTGGCTGACCCGGATCGCGGTGTTCTTCGACAACCGCGGCGTCGACGGGCTGGTCAACGGCCTGGCCGCGGGCATCGGCGGCAGCTCCGGGCGCCTCCGGCGGATCCAGACGGGCTTCGCCAGAACGTACGCGTTGTCCATCTTCATCGGTGCCGCCCTGCTGACCGGCGCCCTGCTCCTCGTTGGGACCATCTGATGTCACCCTGGCTTCCGATACTCATGGCGGTGCCCGTGGTGGGCGCCATCGTGGTGGCCCTGCTCCCCAAGGGCAGTGACAAGCTGGCCAAGCAGGTCACGCTGCTGGTCTCGCTGCTGGTGCTGGTGCTCACGGGCGTCGTGGCCGCCGGGTTCAAACCGAACGGCGACCGGTTCCAGTTCGTGGCCGAGTACAACTGGATCCCCAGCTTCGGCGTGAAGTTCGGGGTCGGCGTCGACGGCGTGGCACTCGTGCTCATCGCGCTGTCGGCGGTGCTGGTGCCGATCGTGGTGCTGGCCTCCTGGCACGACGCCGACGGGGTCAAGAGCGCCGACGGCACCGTGATCGCGCCCAAGCGGTCGGTGAAGACGTACTTCTCGCTGCTGCTGGTGCTGGAGACGATGATGATCGGCGTCTTCGCGGCGACCGACATCTTCCTCTTCTACGTCTTCTTCGAAGCCATGCTGATCCCGATGTACTTCATGATCGGCTCGTACGGCGGCGCCCAGCGGTCCTACGCGGCCGTCAAGTTCCTGCTGTACTCGCTGTTCGGTGGCCTGCTCATGCTGGTCGCGGTCATCGGGCTGTACTTCGTGGCCGGCAAGAACACGTTCATGTTCCCCCAGCTGATCGGGGTCATCCAGGACCCGGCCATGCAGAAGTGGTTGTTCGCCGGGTTCTTCATCGCCTTCGCGATCAAGGCGCCGCTGTGGCCCGTGCACACGTGGCTGCCCGACGCGGCCGCGCAGGCGCCGGCCGGCGCCGCCGTGCTGCTGGTCGGCGTGCTGGACAAGGTCGGCACGTTCGGCATGCTGCGCTTCTGCCTGGAGCTGTTCCCCGAGGCGGCCAAGGCGTTCACGATGCCGATCGTCGTGCTGGCGGTCATCAGCATCATCTACGGCGCCATCGTGGCCATCGGGCAGAACGACATGAAGCGGCTCATCGCCTACACGTCGATCTCGCACTTCGGGTTCATCGTGCTGGGCGTGTTCGCCATGTCGGACGTCGCCCAGTCCGGCGCCGCCCTCTACATGGTCAACCACGGCTTCGCCACCGGTGCGCTGTTCCTGGCCGCCGGCTTCCTCATCGCCAGGCGCGGCTCGCCGTACATCGAGGACTACGGAGGCGTCCAGAAGGTCGCTCCGATGCTGGCGGGCTTCTTCCTGGTCGCCGGTCTGGCGGGGCTCTCGCTGCCCGGTCTGTCGTCGTTCGTCAGCGAGTTCATGGTCATGATCGGGACGTACTCGACCGAGGCCCACGGCTCCGGTGCGCTGACCGCGGCCGCGGTCGTCTCGGCGGTGGCCGTGATCCTCGCGGCCGTCTACATCCTGTGGATGGTCCAGCGGGTCCTGAACGGGCCGACCGCCGAGCCGGTCAAGGCGTTCAAGGACCTGAACGCCCGCGAGATCTGGGTGCTGGCCCCGCTGGTCGCCCTGATCATCGGGTTCGGCTTCTTCCCCAAGCCGCTGCTCGACGTGATCAACCCGTCCGTGCAAGAGACCCTGACCAACGTGAAGGTGCCGGTCTCCACCATCGCTGAGAAGGGGACAGGTCAGTGAACTCCATTCCAGCGCCGACGATCGAGTACGGCACGCTGGCGCCGCTCCTGGTGGTGTTCGCCGCGGCCGTCATCGGCGTGCTCGTCGAGGCGTTCGCGCCGCGGTACCTGCGTAAGGCGATCCACGTACCGCTCACCCTGCTGAGCCTGCTCGGCGCGTTCGCGCTGGTGCTCGTGCAGGTGCTGCGCGGCCGGGTGTCCACGACGGCCTCCGCCATGGGCGCGGTCGCGGTGGACGGGCCCGCGCTGTTCATCTGGGGCGTCATCCTCGTCCTGTCGTTCGTGTGCGTGCTGCTGATCAACGACGAGGGCCACTTCGTCGCCTCGGCCGCGGCCGTGCCGGGCAGCGCCGACGAGGAAGAGGCCGAGTCGATGAGCGGTGGCGTGGGGCACACCGAGGTGTACCCGCTGGTGCTGTTCGCGGTCGGCGGCATGCTGCTCTTCCCCGCCTCGCACGACCTGCTGACGATGTTCGTGGCGCTCGAGGTCATGTCGCTGCCGCTCTACCTGCTGTGCGGCCTGGCCCGCCGGCGCCGCCTGCTGTCGCAGGAAGCGTCGATGAAGTACTTCCTGCTGGGCGCGTTCTCCTCGGCCTTCTTCCTGTACGGCACTGCGATGGTCTACGGGTACGCGGGCACCGTCTCGCTCCCCGGCATCAACCAGGCCCTGGCCGTGGGCGCGTCGCTCGACCCGCTGCTGATGATCGGGCTCGCGCTGCTCGGCGTGGGCCTGCTGTTCAAGATCGGCGCGGCGCCGTTCCAGGCGTGGAAGCCGGACGTCTACCAGGGCGCCCCGACCCCGATCACCGCTCTCATGGCCTCGGGCACGCTGGTCGCGGCCGTGGGCGCCGTGTTGCGGGTGTTCTGGGTGGGTCTGGGCAACCTCGACTGGAACTGGCGGCCCGTCATCTGGGTCGTCGCGGCTCTCACCATGGTCGTCGGCTCGGTGCTGGCGATCACGCAGACCGAGATCAAGCGCATGCTCGCCTACTCGTCCATCGCGCACGCGGGCTTCCTGCTCGTCGGCGTGATGGCCACGTTCGCCACCCCCGAGCAGAACGCGGTTTCGCTGAAGGCGGTCCTGTTCTACCTGGCGGTCTACGGCTTCACGACGGTCGGCGCGTTCGCGATCGTGACGCTGGTGCGCGACCCCGGCGGCGAGGCGGGGCACCTGTCGCGCTGGGCCGGGCTCGGCAAGCGGGCTCCGGTCCTGGCCGGGGTGTTCGCCTTCTTCCTGCTGGCCTTCGCCGGCATCCCGCTGACCAGCGGCTTCTTCGGCAAGTACGCCGTCTTCGCCGCCGCGCTCAACAGCGGGACGCAGCCCGGCGACTCGATGGGCGGCTGGATGGCCGGCCTGGTCGTCGTGGGTGTCGTGGCCTCGGCCGTCGCGGCGTTCTTCTACGTGCGCGTGATCGTGCTGATGTTCTTCAGCGAGCCCGCGGCCGACGGCCCGGCCATCGCGGTGCCCACTGCGGGGACCGTGGCCGTCATCGCCCTCGCGCTGCTGGTTACCGTAGGGGTGGGGCTCTACCCGGAGTCCGTGCTCGGTGTTGCCGACGACGCTGCCAGCAGCCTGTTCATTAGATAAGGGGATCTCGTATGTCTGCGCCACCCGTGGTTGACCTTCCCATTGAGGACGAACGGTTGGCGCAGGACGTGGCCACCGGACTGGCCGCGGTGGAGAAGCTTCTTCGTTCGTCGGTGGAGAGCGAGGACGCCTTCGTCACGGAGGCGTCCAAGCACCTCATCGAGGCCGGCGGCAAGCGGTTCCGCACACTTATGGTCTTGCTCGCCGCCCAGTTCGGCGACCCGTCGGCGCCGGGTGTCGTGCCCGGCGCGGTGGTCATCGAGCTGACCCACCTGGGCTCGCTGTACCACGACGACGTCATGGACGAGGCCCTGGTACGCCGGGGTTCACCGTCCGCGAACGCCCGGTGGGACAACACCGTGGCGATTCTCACCGGTGACTACCTGTTCGCCCAGGCCTCCGACATCCTGGCCGACCTCGGCCCGGAGTT
Organism: Nonomuraea turkmeniaca; assembly: GCF_005889735.1. Classification (GTDB taxonomy): domain Bacteria; phylum Actinomycetota; class Actinomycetes; order Streptosporangiales; family Streptosporangiaceae; genus Nonomuraea; species Nonomuraea turkmeniaca. The sequence continues at coordinate 17,981 of NZ_VCKY01000151.1, read as the reverse complement.
GATCCGCATCCAGGCGCAGACGTTCTCCCGCCTGGTCCAGGGCCAGATCCGCGAGACGGTCGGCCCGCGGGCCGGCGAGGACCCGATCGCCCACTACCTCAACGTCCTGGCCGACAAGACAGGCTCCCTGATCGCCGCCTCCGGCCGCTTCGGTGCGCTGCTCTCCGGGGCTCCCGCGGACGTCGAGGAGCGGCTGAGCCGGGCCTGCGAGGCCATCGGCGTGGCCTGGCAGCTGGGGGACGACCTGCTGGACGTGGCCTCCTCGGGCGCGCAGTCGGGCAAGACGCCGGGGACGGACCTCCGCGAGGGCATCAAGACCCTCCCGGTCCTGTACGCCTTGGCTGCCGGCGACGCGCCGCGGTTGTCCGGGTTGTTGTCGGGCCCGGTGGCCGAGGAGGACGTGGACGAGGCGTTGACCTTGCTGCGCGCGCACCCGGCGATGGCCCGGGCGCGGGCGGAGCTGGCGGCTTGGGTGGATCGGGCGCGGGGCGACATTTCCGGTTTGCCGGACATCTCGGCGCGCGACGCCTTTTTGGCTCTATGTGACTACGTGGTCCAGCGTTCCGGCTGATGCCGCTCTCCTGGCCCGGGCGGACGCGCGTGCCGCCCGGATGCTGTCGTACGTGAAGATCGCCAAGGCCAGCCAGACGATCGAGAACCCGATCCACCGGCTCGTCGGCATGGTCTCCTTGGCGATCAGCACACCGCACGCGAACTGCAGGATCGGTGCGATGTACTGCAACAGCCCCATCGTGCTGAGCGGCACCCGGATGGCGGCCGCCCCGAAGCAGATCAGCGGCAGCGCCGTGACGATCCCCGCCCCGACCAGCAGCGCCGCGTGCCCGGCCCCGTGATGCGGGAACGTCGCCTCCCCGCTCGCCTGCAGAAAGGCCAGATACCCGAGGGCCGGCAGCAGCAGCACCAACGTCTCGATCGCCAGGCTCTCGGTCGCCGCCACGTTGGCCTTCTTCTTGACCAGCCCGTACACGCCGAAGCTCACCGCCAGCGTGAGCGCGATCCACGGCAGCCGGCCGTAGTCGAGGGTCAGCACCACCACCGCCAGCGCCCCGAACCCGACCGCCGCCCACTGCAGCGGCCGCAGCCGCTCTTGCAGCAGCACCACGCCGAAGAGCACGCTGACGAGCGGATTGATGAAGTACCCGAGTGCGCTCTCCACGACGTGGCCCGTGTTGACCGCGTAGATGTAGGTGCCCCAGTTGAGCGTTACCACGATGGCGGCGACGGTGAGCAACGCGAGCTTTCCTGGCTGCTTGGCCAGCTCGCGGATCCAGGACCAATGCCTGCGCACGATGAGCACGGCAGCGACGGCGACCAGCGACCAGACCATCCGGTGCGCGAGGATCTCGACGGCCCCTGAGGGCTTGAGCAGTGGCCAGTACAGGGGGAAGAGTCCCCACAGGGTGTAGGCGGCGACCCCGTACAAGACACCGCGCCGAAGGTCAGGCATGTATGCCATCTTCGCCCATTACCACCTTTAACCACAAATTTCATCCACTATATGGAAATGTGTAGATCTCCTAAAGCGTTGCTGCCTATGTAGGCTGGAGAGCGTACAGATGGAGGTAGTGCGATGGGCTGGCTGTTCGGCGGCAACAAGACATCGATGGTCCTACCCGAGGAAGCCCTCCCGGGCCGCGCGGAGACCATGCCCGTCCCGGCCCGCCACGCGGTCCTGGACGCCCCGCTGGCCCCGCCGTACGCGGACGGCCTTGAGGTGGCCGACTTCGGCCTCGGCTGCTTCTGGGGCGCCGAGCGCAAGTTCTGGCAGACCCCCGGAGTGGTGACGACCGCGGTCGGCTACCAGGGCGGCTACACGCAGAACCCGACGTACGAGGAGGTCTGCACGGGCCGCACGGGGCACACGGAGGCCGTACGGGTCGTCTTCAACCCCGCCAAGGTCTCGTACGAGGAGCTCCTGAAGGTCTTCTGGGAGGCCCACGACCCCACGCAGGGCATGCGTCAGGGCAACGACGTAGGCACCCAGTACCGCTCAGCGATCTATTACCACTCGCCTGAGCAGCAGAAGGCGGCGGAGACGTCGCGGGACGCGTACCAGGGGGTGCTGAAGGCGGCGGGCTACGGCGAGATCACCACGGAGATCGCCGGGGCCGGGCCGTTCTACTTCGCCGAGGACTATCACCAGCAATATCTCCACAAAGTGCCGAACGGATACTGCGGAATCGGCGGCACGGGTGTCGCCTGCCCGATCGGGCTCACGTCCGGCGAGGTGTAGGGCCGCGGGGGCCGTGGACACCGGAGTCTCGAGGGCTTTCTCGTTGCCGCTTCTGTCCGCTGGAGTAGCCGTGGGTAGTTGTGGCATCACTTTGGGCGGTCAAAATTCTGCGATCGCATGATCGGGGAGCCCTGCTGCCATAGCATCGTTGCTATGGTCTGGGGTAGCGTAGAGCTGGAACCGGAAGTTCGGGAGTGGCTGGAGAAGCTCTCGGCAGAGTCGTTCGCGCGAGCTGCTTTCTATATCGATCTGCTGGCGGCGGAAGGCCCGCTGCTGGGAGAGCCGTACACGCGACAGCTCGATGGGAAGCTGCGCGAGCTGCGGTTCTACCTTGATGATCTGACAATGCGGATCAGCTACTGGATCGCTTCGGATCGGCGGATCATCCTTCTGACTGTTTTCCGCAAAACGCGAATGAGGGAAGATCGAGAAGTGGAGCGGGCGCGGCGGGCCTTGTCCCGTTGTATGGACGAGGCGCACTCGGTGGACGAGGAGTGATGATGACCGAGCGGACCGATTGGGCTGATCTCCGTGACCGGCGACTGTCCGAGCCGGGGGCGGCCGAGGCGTACGACGCGACTCGTCTCGCCTTCGAACTCGGTCGGGCAGTACGACAGATGCGCGAATCTCGCGGGTGGAGCCAGAGTGAGCTGGCTCGTGCGGCTGACATGACGCAGTCAGCGGTGGCCCGTTTCGAAGGAGGGGGTACCGTGCCGACGCTGCCGGTCCTCGATCGACTGGCCAGGGCTCTGAACGCCGAGCTGGAGGTGCGAATCAGTCCACGTGCTCCCGCAGCATGAGCCTGATTTGTCGCGCGAGACGAAGTGCTACCACCAGCAATATCTTTTTAAAGTGCCGAACGGCTACTGCGGGATCGGCGGTACGGGTGTGGCCTGCCCGGTCGGGCTCACGTCCGGCGAGGCGTGACGTAGGCGGAGTGTCCGAAAGGATGAGGTGTAGTCCGGCCCGGGCGAACGTCCGGACCATGCGCCTCACGGAAGCGAGAGACGCATGGTCGGTTGCCCGGCACGTAGCTTCGAGAATCCCGCTACCGCATCATTGGAGACGTTCCCCCTGAAGGACCCTCCCCGCGCTGAGGGCGATGAGCGCCACGATGACGATGCTGAGGATCTCCCGGATCTGCCCGGAGTCGTACCCGGCCTGAATCCCGAGCACCAGCACCAGCACCAGCACGATCACGATCAGCGGTTGAGCACCTCTGGGCTGAGGTGAAGGGTCGGGCTGCGGATGAGACATCATGGGTAGGTCACCTGTTCTCTTGAGAGCGGTTGGTGGCAAACCGTCGGCCCCCGCCGATCCCTGGCAGGTGGGGTGGGGGCCGACGGAGTCTTCAGGTTGACGGGAGGTCGCCTTCCGTCTGCTCGACCACTGCTTGGCCGAGTCGATGAGTGATGGTGCGTCGCTGGTCATGGGAGAGACGGCGATATAGGGCCCATGCCTTCTCCGCCGGACTGGAAGGTTTGCGGTCCATAGCCATCCAGGCAAGGAGGCGGGTGCGGTCGTGAGCGGAAAGCTTCTCGATCTGTGTCCAGACGTCATCTGCGCTGAAGGATTGCGTGGAACTGTCGAGTAGCTTGTGACAGTTTGCGCAGAGCGTTATGAGGTTGTCCGGAGTGCTGCTTCCTCCAGCGGCCAGCGGGGTTATGTGGGCGAGCTCCAGGATGGCCTCTACTGGGGCTTCGATCGGCCCTTCGACCACGGCTAGTCCGCAGTTGACGCAGGCAAAACCGTCTCGGCTAAGCACTTCGTCGCGGATGTGAGGCGTAAGGAGCCGTCTCGTCAGAGATCGAGTGGCTCCTGGCTCCCAGACGGGCTCGCCGGCTTTCGTGAAGAGTAGTTCTGCCGGGCCTAGCGATGGACGGCTTCGATCGCTGTCGATCACCCACCCGTAGACGCGAAGGTCTCGCAAACGACGATCGAGCTGAGGAGTGCCGGGGATCGCCTTGTGCAACTGTTGCTTGGTGAAGGTGTTGCCTTCGCCGACTACGTCCACGAGCCAGAGTGCAATCCGTTTCATGGTGCCCAGGCTCTCGTTGCGCCAGTCCGGGCGATCGCGTGAGTTGCCAGGGCTCAAGGGGTCTCCGCATGAGCCCGAAGCGCGGAGATCGGGTTACGGTGCCGCCCCCGGATGACGAATGGGATGTTCGGTTCGGTACCAGTGAGGCAATCCAGGGCTGGGAAGAGCTGTGCCGCCACGCCTTGGCCAATACGCGTCGATGCTTCGAGACCCTGCGGCTTGATCCTCGCACGGGCGCCGGTCATGATCGGCAACATCGTCTACGTGGCGACCTCGCGACCCATCGTCACAACGGCAAGGATCTGGAGCAGTGGGAGTTCGAGGTCGCCAGCGGCGGACGCGTGCGCTATGTCATTGATGACGACACTCGTACCGTCTGGGTGATCTACGCATCACCTCGACATCCTAAGGACACCGAGTAGGCGGCTATTGTTGCGTGAAGCCGGGTGCTACCACCAGCAATATCTTTTGTAGTGCCGAACGGATATTGCGGGATCGGCGGCACGGGAGTCGCGTGTTCAGTGGGTCTGACGTCTGGCGAGGCGTGAGTCGATGCTCGGGCGGCGTCGCTGCGATTCTATACAGAAAGATGTACAGTTGATGCATGACTGTTCTGCACGACGCTACTGAGCTGAGCGTCACAGAGGCGGCCCAGCGAGGCGTTGCCCGCCTGGTGGCTGATGCGGAGCAGGGGACCGATCTGGTGGTCACCCGTCGGCATCAGCCAGTGGCGGCCGTGGTGAGCATCCGCCGGCTCAATGAGTTGGAGGAAGCGGCGGCTGATCTGCGTGATCTGGCGCTTGTGCTCGCCCGGTCGGTCACGGACACGCGTGAGCGGGTCTCGCTCGATGAGGTGCTTGCCGCTTTCGGGCATACTCGCGAGTCGCTGTCCGCCATCCCGGACGATGAGTGAATCGTGTCCGACGTCGTCTTCACGGCGCCGGCGGTCGACGACCTCCGGCGCATTGGTCCAGACGCGGTGCCCAAGGTACTCAAGAAGATCCTTCTCCTGCTGGACAACCCTGAGGCTGGTTACCCGCTCGGCGGGGATCTGACCGGTTTCCGGAAGCTGGTGGTCGGTCGCAACACCTGGCGTGTCGTCTACCGCATCACCGAGGACAAGTCGGTGGAGATCTGCGAGGTGTGGGCTGTCGGTGAGCGGGCCGACGCGGAAGTGTACGCGGAGGCGACGGCGAGGGTTCGCGAGGCGGGTGCCGGCCGTCCCGAGATCATCCAGCTCGGCCAGGCGATCGAGCGCCTTGGCACGCTGGCGGATCATGCGCGGGTGGAGAAAGCACCCCCTAGAGAACCGGTTCCAGATTGGCTCGCGGACCGGTTGATCTACACGGTCGGGATGGCGCGTGAGGACGTTGCCGCTCTTGATCTTCAAGGGGCGGTCGACACATGGGCTGAGTACCGGTCCAAGCCTCATTAGGTCGCGCATCTATTGCCTGAAGCGAAGCGCTACCACCAGCAATATTTATGGAAGAACCCGAAGGGCTACTGTGGCATCGGTGGCATCGGAGTGTCCTGCCCCGTCGGGCTGACCTCCGGTGACGCGTAGCGGCCCATCCTTGCGCAGAGTAAAGCAGGCGTTTTGCTACTTCGAGTAGTAAACTGGCTCTATGAGCATGCCTGAGCGAGACTTCGGCCCGGGGGACGGCCCGGCCGCCAAGGTCAGTGTGTCTCTGAGAACGGGCAACATTCGCGCCGTCCGAGAGCGAGTCGGGGCCCGCGGATTTTCCGCATACGTCGATGCCGCTGTGGAGCGCCAGATCGAGCGGGATTTCCTGGAGGAGGCCCTGCAGGCGAACGAGGCCGCTTCTGGGCCGATCCCGCAGTCTTTGCGTGATGAGGCGGCGGAGTTGTTCCGCCGCGTCAAGTCCGCGCCTGAACTCCAGGAGGAGGACGGATGGCGCGCGCACGAAGCAGGTTGACCGCGGGCACGGTCGTTCTCGATTGCGAGGGGCTCGTGCAGTGGTGCGAGGCCGACCAGCGGGTGACAGCGTTCGTGCGGGAGGCGCAAGACAACGACTTTCGGGTTGTGGTCAGTGCGATGACGCCGATCGAGGCGCAAGACGTCCGCGTCAAAAGCGATCGTCTCAGGTGGTACCTGTCCCGCTTGAAGGTTGAGCCGGTGACCGAGGACATTTCGTCGCGAGCGATCGAGCTTCTTCGAGATGCCCGCCTGCACGGCCACAAGCACGCCATAGACGCTGTAGTCGCGGCCACCGCGCTGCGTTCGGTGCGCCCGGCCATCGTTCTGACGTCCGACAAGGACGACATGGGCAAACTGTGCGGGAAAGCCGTGCAGGTCGTCCATGTCTGAGATCGCTTGAGAGGGCGAGCGGGAGCGCCCGGGATCACTGCGGGAGGAGAACCGCTACACCAGCAGTACCTTCACAAAGTTCCGAACGGGTGCTGCGGCATAGGCGGCACCGGTGTCACCTCGCCGGTGGGCATGGCACCCGCCGGCGAGTGAGCAAAGCGGTCTTCAACGAGGTCTCCGTGCCGTGGAACACCTGGGCCTGCTTTTCCGGATGACCTGCGCGGCGATGGACATCTACGATCAGCCGGTCGCTTCCCTGGAATTCTTCATGGCCGTCGGCTGCCCTGCCGGGCTGACGTCAGCCGATGAGGCGTCCGCGCCAGTCGATTGGCGTGACGGTGATGGCCTGATCCGGATCGCCGCCCCATTCGGCGGGGAGGCCTGCCTGCTCGAGCGCGGCCACGATCTCACGGCCGATGGCCGCTGTGGTGCCGGCGGCGGCCAAGGCTGTGAAGGCGCGGGTGAGTCGTTCGGGGTCGGTTTCGCCCTCCCAGGCGGCTCGCTCCTCGACGCGCTCCAGCCACGCCGGTCGGCCAGTTCGCGGGCCTGTTCAGGAGAGACAGGCCGGTGATCGCCTGACACCAGGTACTCCTCCGCGATCTCGGCCAGCTCCGCCCTGGTCGCATACCCGCCTGCGATCTCCGCGCGGATGCGCGCCTCGAGGCTCGCGCGATCGTCCTCTTCCAGGCCGAGCGGCAGAGTCGGCTCTGGTGTACCCAGGTCCAACGGGGCCCAGGCGAGTACGGATCGCCAGCTACCGCCAGCAGGATCTGTACGAAGTCGACGACCTCGGCCGCAGGGTGTCGGGAAGGCGTAGCGTCAGTCCGGCTGGCATCGGATATTTGGAGGGATGGGACAAAAGGTTCGCTAGCCTCTTCGGGTGATTTCCTACCGTGCGATCGTCCCAGCGGACCTCGACCGCGTGACCGCTTGGGTCGTGACCGAGCCCGTCGGCTGGATCCCCGCCGACCGTTACCTCACTGAGCTGGCCGAGAACATGTACCGGCCGGAGTGGACGTGGATCGCCGAGGTCGGCGACCGGGTCGTGGGGCGGGCGCTGTGGTGGGGGCCGAGGGACAGCGCGTATCCGGTCGCGCTCGACTGCCTCGACGTGGATCCCGCTGTGGGCGAGCGCACCGTGGTCGCCGCCGAGCTGATCAGGGCCGCGTTGGCGGGGTTCCCGGGGCCGGTGCAGTACGCGATCAAGGTGGCCGGCGGCTGGCGCGACGATCCGGCCACGTCGGTGGCCGTGGAGTGGCGGCGGGCGGCAGCACACGCGGCGGGCCTCACCCAGGAGGTGGAGCGGCTGCAGTTCGAGTGGACACCGGCCGACGGAGTGCCTCCGGCGACCGGTGTGCTGCGGTTCGCCGAGGCGTCCGACGAGGAGTTCCTGGCGGTGTTCACGAGAATCGCCGAGGGCAGCCTGGATGCTCAGGCGCGGGCGAACCTGGCGGCCAAGGGCGTGGACGCGACCGCGCGCGAAGAGATGGACTTCTATCTGCGGGCGCCGGGCAAGCGGGAGTGGTGGCGGATCGCCTATACGCACCAGGGCGAGGTGGCCGGTATGGCGATCCCTTCGGCGACGCCGTACAGCGTGAACGTGGGGTATCTCGGGGTCGTGCCGGAGTGGCGGGGGCGGGGCTATGTGGACGAGCTGCTTGCCGAGATCACCCGCTTCCACGCCGCCAACGGGGAATCGCGCATCACCGCCACCACCGACGTGGGAAACGCGCCGATGGCGGCCGCGTTCCGGCGTGCTGGATACCGCAACACGGAGATCCGGATCAACCTCACCAGCGACCTCCGCCCCTGAAAACTGTTGTCGGAAGCGAAGCGCTGTCACCAGCAATTTGGTCAAAGATCCGAACGGGTGTCGCGGGATCGGCGGCAGCGGCGTCGCGTGCCCGACCGGTCCGACCTCAGGCGAGGCAGAGACCTGTGGTGACTGACAGATCTTGGCCCTCGGTCGCCCACCTGGTTTGCCCGGTGCGGACCGAGGGACGGAGAGACAGCTCGAATGGCGCGACGTCGGGACACGCGCCGGAGCCGGAGCACGTCAGCCGGCCGTGTGAGCGAGGATCGCCGTGGCGAGCTGCTCGTGCACCGGGGGAGGCAGCATGTGCCCCATTCCCTCGATCATCAGCAGCTCGGCCCCAGGGATTCGCTCGGCGATGAGCGCACCGTGACCCGGCTTGGCCGGCTCATGAGTGCCCTCGATAACCAGGGTGGGCGCCTTCACCAGGTGGAGGCTGTCCACCGGTTCGGCTCGCGGCTCGGCGCCGTGCGCGAGCCGGTGATTGACGGCTGACGCCAGGTTCGTGGCGCGCTCGTAGATCCGCTCTTGCAGGAGCCGCTCGGCGTCCTCGTCGAACGGCATTCCCTGGCCGTGCAAGACTCTGGCTTCCGCGATGAGCCGATCCATCTGCTCGTTGCGGTCCTTGGCCGGTGGCGCCGTGATGGCCTGCTGGAAGAAGGCGATGAACTCCTTGGTGGGCGGCGGCAGGCTGCCCTCCGGCTGGGGCTGTCCCATGAGGGCTCGCATGATCACTTCGCCCTCGAACGCGCCGAGCGGCGATGCGCCGATCACCGTTAGCGTCCTGACCCGCTCGGGGTGCTCGACCGCGACCCACTGGGCCAGCAGCCCGCCGGCCGAGTGGCCGACCAGGTGAGCGCTCTCCAGCCCGTGGGTGTCCATGATCCGGAGGACGTCGTTCTTGATGTCCCTCCAGGTGTACGGCGACGCTTCGAAGTCGATGTTGGTCGAGCGCCCGGTGTCGCGGTGGTCGTAGCGGATGACCCGCCTGCCTCCGGCAGCCAGCCTGCCGACGAACTCGTCGGGCCACAGGATGCCCTGCGACATGGACCCCATGATCAGCAGGATCGGCTCGTCGTTCGTGTTGCCGAACTCTTCACTCCACAGCTCAATGTTTTGCATGGTCAGAGCTTGTCGCCTCCGGCTACTGGTGCCATCCGTAGAACTACTAGCCGCGCGAGCTCAGTACGTGAGGTGACGCCGACCTTGGGATAGATCTTGTAGAGGTGGTACTCGATCGTCCGGGGGCTGAGGAACAGCTTGGCTGCCACCTCCTTGCTCGACGCACCCTGCGCGACCAGCCTGGCGATACGCAGTTCCTGCGGGGTGAGCGTCGCGAGGGCGTCGGGCTCGGCCCTGGCCGCGCTTTCGCCGGCCGCCCGTAGTTCTTCGTGCGCGCGCCTGGCCCACGGCTCGGCCCCCGCGCGTTCGAAGGTCTCCATCGCCGCCCGCAGGTGTGGCCTGGCCTCGCCCGGCTTGTGCGTACGGCGCAGGCGTTCGCCGTGCAACAACGCCGTCCTGGCCCGCTCGAACGCCTCGGTGTGCAACCCCAGCGCCTCGTCGAAGCCGCCGTCGTCGACCAGCGCCCGGCAACGGGCCAGCAGCGCCTGCGACTCGGGGGAGTGCGCGTTGGCCGACCACCGCTCCAGCCCGGCCAGCGTCTGCCTGGCGGCCTCCAGGTCACCCGCGCCCACCGCGGCCTCGATGCGGTCGGGGGCCGAGCGCCAGGTCACGGTCGGATGCCCTTCGCCCGGTCCCTTCTGGGCGACCGACGACAATCTGGCGTGCGCCGCGTCGAAGCGGCCGAGCCCCAGGTCGAGCATGGCCAGCGCGTACTGCGCTCCGCCGACGCGCAGCCCGAGCCGGTGCGGAATCGCGATCGCGAGGGCCTGGTCGGCGTACGTCCTGCAGGCCGCCTCGTCGCCCCGCCAGGCGGCCACGGCCGCCAGGTTGGCCAGGTGGGCGGCGACGGAGTTCGTGTATCCGGCCTCTCTGGCCAGGCCGAGCCCCTCTTCCGCGATGGCCTCGCTGACGGCGAGGTTGCCGGCGAGCCGCTCCGCCGTGGAGACGAACTCCAGCACGATAGGCAGCTGGCCCACCATGCCTGACATCCTGGCCAGCCTGCCCGCCCTGATGGCGTAGGCGGTGGCAGCGTCGGTCTCACCCAGGTACATCGCGGCGGCCGAGGCCCACAGGTAGCCGGCGGCGTCGGTCAGCGTGTCCGTGCGCCGTAGCGCCCAGCGCAGCGCCATGGCTCCGCCCCGCCTGTCGCCGCCGAGCGTCGCGCCGATGCCGACGAGCACCTCGCGCAGGAACGACTCGGGAAACTCCTGAGCCCGGCGCCCGACCTCGACGATCGCCTCGGTGTCGCCGACATTGGCCGCCGCCTCGGCCGCGTCGGCGAGCACTTCCAGACTGCTGCCGGCCATGAAGATCCGCAGCGCCTCGCTGGCATCGCCGGTGTGCAGCTCGAACCGGCCTCTGAGCTGGTCGAGCTCGGGATCGGACCGCAGTTCTCGTGCCTGCGCCAGGCAGCTCTCCGCCAGCCCGGGACGGCCGCCGAGCCAGGCGGAGGTGGCGGCGTCCTTGAGCCGCTCGGCCCGCCTGTCCGTGTCCGGCGTGAGCTCCGCCGCTCTGACCAAGGCCGTCGCCGCGTCGGCGTAACCACCGCGCTCGCGTGACCTGCGCGCGGTGGTGGCCAGCTCGTGTGCCACGCGCTCGTCCGCGCCAACGGTCGCCGCGGCCAGGTGCCAGGCCCGGCGATCGCCATCGAGCGTCTCGGCCAGCGCGGCGTGCACACCGCGCAGCCGTACCGAACCCGCGCTGTCGTGGATGGCCGAGCGCACCAGCGGATGCCTGAACGTGATCGTCGAGCCCTCGCCGACCACCAGCCCAGCGGCCTCCGCCTCCACGAGCGCGGCAGGATCGACGTCCAGGATCCGCGCTGCCCGCATGATCAGATCGAGGTCGCCGCTGCCCTCGACGGCGGCGATCAACGCGACGAGTCTGGCGTTGTCGCTGAGCGCGGCCACTTGCTCGCCGAAGAGCAGCGCCCCGCCGGGCAGCGGATCGGGTAGGGGAGATCGACCAGCGAGCTGCTCGGGGGTGAGCAGTCTGGCGATCTCGCCGAGCGCCAGCGGGTTACCGCCCGTCTGCTCGATGAGCGCGGACTGGACCTGCGGCGCCGCACCCTGCAGCAGGAGGCGGGCGCTGCCGGCGTCGAGGCCGTTGACGGGCAGCTCCTGCAGGCCGCGCACGCTCATCTCGCCACGTACGGCCAGCAGCAGGCCGACCCCGTCGTTGCGCAACCGCCTGGCCGCGAACAGGAGCGCGTCGGCCGACGCCTGGTCGATCCACTGGAAGTCGTCGACCAGCACCAGCAGCCCCTGGCCGGCCGCGGCCTCCGCCAGCAGCGACAACACCCCGGCGGACACCAGGAAGCGGTCCGCGCTGCCCCGCGCCAGGCCGAGTGCGCCGCGCAGAGCGTCGCGCTGCGGGCCTGGCAGGGTGTCGAGCAGCCCGGTCACCGGACGCAGCAGCTCGTGCAGCGCGGCGTAGGCGAGCCCGGTCTCTGCCTCGATGCCGCTCGCCCGCAGGACGGGAGACGTGGATTTGGCCGCGGCCAGGTCGAGAAGGGCAGACTTGCCCACCCCGGCCGCGCCGCGCAACACCAATGCGCGGCCCTCTCCCGCTCCCACGGCTTCGATGAGGTCGTCGATGGCGGCGCTCTCGCCGGCTCTGCCGTACAACACTGCCCGACTGTATGGGCTTGAGCTGGGCAATGTCACATTTGGGAAATACGTCTGCCATGGCGCTCACACCTTCCAGGTGCTCTCGACATGGCCTGGGGCTCACAGGCCGTTGGCCGGCCTTCCTTCTGCGCCGCTGAGCGCCGACGCGTGGCCCAGTGGTCACCTCACCCAGTTGCGGGGCGTGAGCGTACGGGGATCTCCAGGACGGTGGCTTGCGCGCCGTCGGCGTCCACGAGGTGCTCCTCCACGGTGGGACCGGCGACGTCCATGCGTTGGCGGTCCAGCCAGCCGAACAGGTCCTGCCCGGCTTGAATCACGCCGGTGGGAGGCGGGACGACGGCGCGGACCACGGCGCGGGCGGGCAGGATGAGCTGCGTGCCCCCGCGGTCCGTGGTCACCGCCGCGGCGAATCCACCCGTGGGCTGTCCGCGCAGCCAGGTCAACAGCGTCGCGGGCGGCGCCGGGCAGACGGCGGCCAGCTTGGCGGGGTGGTCGAGGCGGAGGTGACGTACGCGCAGGCGGCGTGGGCCTACCGTGGCCTGCTGCGGCAGGACCGACATCGGCGTCGCGAGGTGGTCCTCGGCATGAGCCGCGGTCGCGGCCAGGGTGGTGATGTCACGCCGGATGCTCGTCAGTATCTCGGCCACGGCCTGCCGCAGTTGCGTGTCGGGCGCCTCCAGCAGGTCGGCGATCCGGCGTAGCGGTAGGCCGAGACGTTGCAGCGCGCGGATGCGTTCGAGCCGGGACAGCTCGGCCACGCCGTACCAACGGTAGCCGGTGGCACGGTCGACGGCGGCGGGCGTGAGCAGCCCGATCTTGTCATAGTGGCGCAGGGTACGTTCCGAAACGCCGGCCATGCGCGCCATTTGTCCGATCCGCCACATCGCGTCCCCTCGTGTTGACCTTGTCCCTGCGTCAGGGTCCTACCGTCACCGTCCATGACCGACTCGAACCCTGGGGCCCGGCTCGCCGGTGTCCTGCTGCTGAGCTCGCTGGTTGCCATGGTCGCCGCTGCGGCCATCGTGGTGCCATCGGGGCTCACCCTGAATCCGTCCGATCCCGGCGCCGCGATGGCGGCCGTAAGCGAGCAGCTTGGGCTGCACCTGTCCGAGCTGGCCCTTGACGTGCTCGGGTGGCTCGCGCTGAGCGCCGCAGGCATGGTGATGGCCGCCGGCTCGGCCGAGGCGCCCAGGCCTCATCTGGTGGTGCTCGCCGGCGGCCTGCTGGCGGCCGCCGGTCTGGCAGGCATGCTCCACGACGCCGGGAACCTGGCGCTGACCCAGCTGACCGCCGCCCCCGTGGCGGCGGCGGTGCTCCTCACCGCCAAGTGGATGGTCAACCTGGCCGGGCTGCTCTGGGTCGCGGCAACCATCGCCGCTGCTGCGGGTGTCCCGATGCCTGCGAGGCTACGCCGTGCTGGTGCGATCGCCGCGCTCTTCGGGCTGGTCGCGGTCGTGCTTCCGTGGACGACCGGTGTCGAGGGGCCGTCGGTGGTGATGGAGCAGCTCGGGTACGCCTTTCACGTGCCGATCATCTTGTGGTACGGCGTATTGGGCTGGCGATGTCTGCGCGGCAAGTGACCGGGCTCGATGCGCCTCTGCGCCCCACCACGTCGTGCTGCTCACGGCGGTAGGCCAAGCGCCGGTCTGACCATCGCCTGAGACATCGCGTACGTCGACGTCTGCCGGCTTGCGTGCGAGTACATGACCATGTGGGGTCTTCTCCGCAGGCTCGGGGTGCCGCACGATCGTGGCCGTCACCTCGAAACCGGCCTCACGCAGCAACTCCGCGACGTCGTCTGGTCGCTGGCGGTACCAGTTGAGATCGACGGTCCTGCCCCAAGCCTCGGTGTGGTGGCGTCGCTCGTCGCCGACCTGGAAGCCGAGCATCACCTGTCCGCCGGGCGCCAGGACTCGGTGGAACTCGGCGAACAGCTCGGGTCGTCGGTCCCACGGAATGTGGATGATCGAGTAGCTGGCGAACAGCCCGCCGAGGGAGGCGTCGGCGAGGTCCAGAGCAAGCATGGATCCCACCTCGAACCGGAGGCTGGGGTAGGTGCGTTGAGCCACCGCGACCATTCCGGGTGACAGGTCGATGCCGAAGGCGTCCAGTCCCAGTTGGTGCAGCATGTCCGTGGCCCAGCCAGGTCCGCAGCCGACATCGGCGACCGTGCCGTTCCCGCCCGCTTTCACGAGCTCCGCGAACGCTGTGTACAGAGCACGGTCGAGTGGCCTGCTCCTGGGGCCCAGATCGGGGTTGAGCACCTCGGTGTAGATGGGAGCCAGGGCGTCATAGGAGGTTCGGGTCGCGGCGAGAAACGGTGCGTCGGACATGGGCGCAAAGGTTAAGTGATCCCACGCCCGGTGATCCAGGGGAGACAGTGACCATGCCCGGGGCCAAGCGGCGCAGGCGCTCGTGCCAGGGGTGCGCCAGACGCTCGCGTCTGCCGAGGCTCTCCACCGGTAGACGCCACTCCTGGCGGTAAAGGCGCGGGCAACTCGTCACCAAAGAATGTGTCAGCCCGGTCGGCTCACAAGCCGGACTGGCAGGCTTGACGTGGTCTTTCGGAGACGAAAACGGGCGGAGGGCTCATGCGCCTTGTCGGGGATGACCAGCTATTCGATCGCCTGCTCGATGCGGCGCGCGCCTACAGGGCGGGACATCGAGGAGTGGATGGCGATCAATGTGTCGTCACCGAGGCGCTGCATCAGGACATCCGGGTCGTCATACGCAATCTCCTGATGGCGAACGCGCTGTGCGACCTGCTGTCGGCCCGGCTGGTCGTGCTCACGGGCACGGATCAGGAATGGAGCGAGGCGCTCTGGGAGCAGTACGACATCGAGCGGGCCCAGCGATTGGCCGAGGCGTTCGGAGCGGCTGAGGTCGTCAACGTACACGATCTCGTGGACCGACAGCTGGCCGGGCGGGGCGACAGCGCGGCTCCGGAGGGGCTGGAGGCAGTGGAGCGCGCGACGCTCGTCCGGCTGGCTCGGGTGCCGCGGGTCCCGGAGACCGAGAACGAGTGGTACCGAGCCCGCCGCGACCGCACCAGGGCCTTCGCCGCCGTCTATGAACGGTTGTTCGCCGACCTGCCGGCTGCCGCCCTGGTCACCAGCCATGTCGACTACGACCAGTGGGGGCTGGCGGCCGAGGCGGCCATGCGCCGGGAGATACCGGTCGTGCACGTCCAGAGCACCGGGTGCATGAAGGCCTATGCGCTGTTTCCTGAGCGGCGCAAGGGCCTGCGTACCTTCAGGGAAGAACTCACGAGTCTGATCGCGGAGCATTTCCATGATGACGTCTGGCCGCACAGGAGCGCCATCAAGGCGAACGCCGAATTGGTGGCCTGCCGGGCGAAAGGCAATCTCGGCAGGCCGAGTTGGTGGCGGGCCGGCCGTATCAGCCAGTTCGAGCTGCAGTCGGAAACCGAGCGGCGGCAGCTGCGCCTGCTGGGGTGTCAACGTTTCGGGCTGGACCCGGATCGCCCGCTGTTCGCGGTCTTCAACCACGCCATTTCCGATGCTCTGGGCACCAACAGGGAGGTGTTCGACGATCTGGCCCAGTGGTTCGAGGAGACCGCGGACTTCGCCGCGCGTGAGGACTCGGTCAACTGGCTTTTCCTGGACCATCCCAGCCAGTCGCTCTATGACACGACCGGCCATTTCGACGCGGTGACGGCACGTCATGCGTCGCGCGGGCACATGGCTTTCATGCCCAGCCTCGCCCTGTCGAAGAACATGTTGTGGAGCATGACGGACCTGGGCGTGACCGTACGGGGAAGCGTCTCCAACGAACTCCCCGCCTTCGGCATCCCGGTCATTCAGGCCGGCTGGTCGGAATGGAGCGGATGCGGGCTGTCGTACGTCGCCGGAAGCCGAGAAGACTATTGGCGCCTGCTCCGCGAGGCCGTCGCCCGGCACGTCAAAGGCGAGTCCATGCTGACGCGGGAGCAGCGCGAACGGGCCCGTCTCTGGTTGTGGCTCTACCGCAGCGGGGCCGACGTGCCGTCGCCGTTGACGCCGCACTGGGAAATGGGCGAGGGCGACACGTACGCGCAGGTGCTCTCCGTCGCCATGCGGCACGTGGAACGCGACGGCGATCCCTTCCAGAGCGCGGTACGCCGGATGTGGGAGCGGCGTGAGCCGCTCCTCACCCGGCTGGACTTCCGACATACCACCGGAATCGACCGCGACCTCGGCCCCACCGGGCGCATGGTGACCGGCTCGCCACCGGCCATGCTGACCGCCACCGGCTTCGACACGGCCGTCCAGCCCGGCCATGTGCCGATGGACATCTCGAGCGGTCAGGCGGCGGAAGTGCAGGCGGCGGACCACTTCCACCGGGGCGTGCAGATCGTGGGCCGGTTCGAGCGTTCGGGGCTGGTCGGACTCAAGGTGGCGGAAGCGGACCACGCCCTGCGCGTCAACGTCTCCCTGTCGGTGGACGAGCTCTCGGCGCGGAGCTGGCATCCCAAGGGCGAGACGGACGCAGGTGAAAAGGTGCTGCCGCGGCTCATCCAGGTCCGTGCCCAGGGACGATTGCGCCAGTGCCTGCTGCTCAAGAGCGGTGGCGCCTTGAAGAGAGGCACCGTCGTCTTCGATCTGATGCCGGACGAGGTGCCGGCCGACGGCCTGCTCTGCATCGAGGTGCTGGACGTCACGGAAGGCACTGGCGTCCCGGAGACGCTGCGGGGGGCCGTGGCGGGCTCCATCATGGACGACGGCGTGGCGGGGCTGCGCATCGACCGCGTCAGGCTTGGAGAGATCCCGGACGACGACGTCACCCGCACGACGATGGACGCGTCACGGTGCGAGCGCTCCTCTCTGATCAGCTCCGGCGGCCTGGCCAACCTCAAACGACGCGGCGGTCGTTCGCTCAGCACCGGCATGTTCGTCGTCAACCCCGTTCCGCAGGGCGTCTTCGGATCCGGCGGCGACCTCACGATCCGGCTCGGGCACCGGGCGGGCGCCCCGGCGCGGCGGGAGACGAGGGCGTGGCCGCGGCGGATCGCGTGGCACCGGGCGAGGCGGGATCGCCGCATGTCCGCAGCGCCGAACGTGGACCAGATCCTGAGCATCCACAACGGCGACGAGGTGCCTGTGGCGCAGTCGGAGGGGGGCGACATCACCGAGCTTCGCCTCCGAGCGCCTGCCGAGTCACCGCTCCTCGTCACCGTCGCGCCGGCTGCCCGAGGAACTCAGCCGACCTTGATCTCCACCGACTGGTATCCCGGGTTTTTTTAGGAGGCGGTCAGCAGATCCGCGGCAAGCGGCCTTCCTGGCGGATCTCCTCACTACGGACGTCACGCGCTACTCGTTGGAGTCTGCCTGGACCAGGGGGCGGTCAGGGCCGCTTCTATCGCTGCGCCGTGCCGTTCCAGCCAGGCCTCCCGCCGCTTGATCTTGTCGCCGACGCCTTCCTGCCACATCCGTGCCCAGCCGCCGCCCTGCTCCTCGGCAATCTGCTTCATCGAGTACCACGCCCGCCGCGATCGCAGGACGGCCACTTCGACGAGGCGGGAGCGGTCGAGGTCCGACATGCCGTACGCGTCGGCGAGTATCCGGCATCGGCGGGGTACGTCGACGTCGCGCAACGGCGGGTCGGCGTCCACGGGATCGCCCAGCGGGGCCCAGTAGAGCATCGTGTTGCACATCTCGTCGACCCGAGAGGCCGGTCTGGCCATGTCGAAGTCGATGAGCGCCGCGGCCTCGCCGTCCCTGAACACGATGTTGTCGGGCGTGACGTCCATGTGCCCGACGAGTTCGGCCGGGTACGGCGGGGCGGGCGGGATGTCC
>NZ_VCKY01000150.1 GCF_005889735.1 Nonomuraea turkmeniaca | reverse complement strand
GCAAAAGCGGCAGCGAGACAACACGGGGCGGGTCCGGGAGTCCCGCCGCGTCCTCCAGCGCCGTGGCGCCCGTCACCGCCGCCACGACCTCCGCAGGAACGCCCGCCGCGTCCTCCAGCATCCGATCCGTGGCACCCGCCAAGGCCGCCTGGATCTCGGCGATCGAGTGCCCGGCCGCCTGCAGCCGTTTGACGGCCACCAGTTGCAGCAGGTGCCGCCGCCCGTACCGGGCGATCCGGCCCCGCCGGGTCAGAGGCGGATCCACGAGGCCGATGGTCGTATACCACCTGATCAGCCGCTCTCCGGGCACGTCGCGGACCCGGCCGTTGGCCGGCGCGGCGCCGGCGCGCAGCGCCCGGGCCGCGCGCTCGGCCAGCTCGCCGATCGTCCAGGTGTCGCTCATACCTCCACAATGACACTGTCATTATTACACTGTCAACGTTAGTGGCTCGAAAGTTTGGGCACGGGGAGTCTCGTACTGGAAATAAGCGGACAAATATCATCGAACGGGGAGGAATTACGACATGGCCACGATCACCGGTCCGCTCTCGGGAGACGCCAAGAACACGGTCGCGGACGCCCTGCAGGGTGCTCTGGTCGATCTCATAGATCTGTCGCTGGTCGCCAAGCAGGCGCACTGGAACCTCATCGGCTCCCACTTCCGCTCCATTCACCTGCAGCTCGACAAGGTCACGGACCTGGCGCGGACGCACATGGACACGATCGCCGAGCGCGCGGTCGCCCTCGGGGTCAACCCGGACGGCCGGGCCGCCACGATCGCCAAGTCGACGAGGCTCGCGCAACTGGAGAGCGGCTGGGTGGAGGACGGCAAGGTCCTCGCGACGATCATCGACATCCTGGACGGCATCAGCAGGCGCATGTACGAGCGCGTCCGGGCCACCGACGAGCCGGACCCGGTCAGTCAGGACCTGCTCATCGCCGTGGCGCAGGACATCGACAAGCAGCACTGGATGTTCCAGGCCATGAGCTGACCAAGGCGCGGGGGAGCCCGGGAGTCGCGACGGCGGCCCCGGGCTCTCGTGTGCCGCAGCCGGCGCAACGTCAGCGCCACCCGGTGATCGCGGAGCGGGCTCCCGGGGTTTGCGCAGAGTTTGATGTCGCGAGTCCCTGCCATTCATGTCGGTGCGGTCGACTAGCGTGGCACCTAGAGGGAGGCCCCACGATGTCCCACAAGACTCTCCTCCGCACGGGCCCGCTCTTGCCGGGCGGCGCCAGCCCCTACGGGTCGCTCGGTCTGCCGGGCCCCGGCGGTCTCGCGCTGCCCTCGGGGTTCACCGGCCGGGTCGTGGCCAGCTCGGGTCACAAGGTCGCCGGCCTCACCTGGCACGCGGCGCCCGACGGCGGCGCCTGTTTCCCCGATGGCGACGGCTGGATCTACGTGTCCAACTCCGAGCTGCCCCTGCTCGGCGGTGCCTCCGCGCTACGGTTCCACGCCGACGGCAGCGTCGGCGACGCCTACCGGATCCTTTCGGGCACCGATCTCAACTGCGCGGGCGGCGCCACACCGTGGCAGACCTGGCTGTCGTGCGAGCTCGGCCACCGCGGCCGCGTCTTCGAGTGCGACCCCTACGGCGCCCGCGCCGCACGTCCCCGCCTGGCCATGGGCCGCTTCAAACACGAGGCCGCCGCCTGCGACCCCGAGCGCGGCGTGGTCTACATGACCGAGGACGAGCCCGACGGCTGCTTCTACCGGTTCCGGCCGGGCGACTGGGGCGACCTGACCGAGGGCACGCTGGAGGTGCTGTGCTCCTCCGGCCGCTGGCGGGTGGTGCCGTCACCGGCGGCGCTGCTGCAGGAGACCCGCCACCAGGTCGAGGACGCCCGCCACTTCGACGGCGGCGACGCCTGCCACTACGCGGGCGGCGTCTGCTACTTCACCACCAAGGGCGACACCGGCCTGTGGGCCTACGACGCGCAGACCTCCACGCTCGATCGGCTCTGCGAGGGCGTGCGGGCCATCACCGCCGCGCCGTCCGGCGACCTCTACGTGGCCAGGGAGACGACGCAGATCGACGTCATCGCGCCGGACCGGGCGGTCACGCCGTTCCTCAGGCTGGTCGGCCACGAGGGGGCCGAGCTGACCGGGCTGGCGTTCTCACCGCGCGGCGACCGGCTCTACTTCTCGGCCAGGCGTGGCCGCACGGAAGGGCACACGTTCGAGGTGGCGGGCCCGTTCCGCGGCTAGCCCGGGCTAGTTGAGGTAGCGGACGAGCGCGAGTTTGAGCTCGTCCACGAGCTCCGCGCTCCGCTCGGGCGTCTCCGTGGTGATCATCGGCATCACCGCCTTCACCATGGACAACATCATCGTGCCCATGAGCAGGGCCCGGCCCTCCGCCAGCTCCGGCCGCAGGCGGCGCAACACTCCCGCGAGCTGCCGGGCGATGTCCTCGTGCAGCCGCTGCGAGGCCGCGGCGAACCGGTCGCCCGTCGCGGAGCCGTACAGCAGCGACCAGTACGCCGGCGAGCGGCTCTTGAACCGCACGCTCTCGTCCACGAGCTGCCCGACCAGCGCCTCGATCGGGACGTCCGGCGTGATCCCGGCCAGCCTGGCGGCCCAGAACTCCTGGCGGTCGTCGGTGTAGCGGGACACCAGCCCGTCCAGGATCTCCTCCTTGTTGCGGAAGAACTGATACAGCGACCCCGGCGACACCCCCGCCCGCGCGGCGACCTGGTTCGTCGTCAGGTCGGGGAAGCCGACCTCGGCGATCACCAGTTCGGCGGCGTCGAGGATCTCCTCCATGCGCTTCAGACCGCGCGCCTGCCGGCGGACCGTGCGTTCAGTCATGCGCCACCTCGTTGACAAATACGAGCATTTACTTGTATTCCTGGTTCGGAAGCAAACACGAGTAGTTTACCGAGTTTTGATCGGAGACCCCATGCGAACCGTGGCCATGGACACCCTGAGGCTCACGCCATGACGGTCGACACGCGCGCCCGGCCCACCCGCGCGGCGAGCACGGGGCCGCCGCTGCGCAGGCTCGGATTCATCCTCGTCCGCCGCCGCAGGTTCGTCCTCACGCTGGCCCTGCTCGGCCTGGTCGTGGCCGGGGTGCTCGCCGCGGGCGCGGTGCCCCGGCTGTCGCTGGCCAGGTTCGAGGCCCCGGGCTCGGAGTCCGACCGGGCGCAGGCCGAACTGGCCGAGCGGTTCGGCACGGGAAGCCCCGACATGATCTTCCTGGTGACCGCGAGGAGCGGCACCGTGGACGACCCGGCCGTCGAGGCGGCGGGCAGGGAGCTGACCGCCCGGGTCGGCCGCCAGGACGACGTCGCCGAGGCGGCCTCCTACTGGAGCCGCGGCAAACCGGCCACGATGCGCAGCGAGGACGGCAGGCACGCGCTGATCGTGGTCCGCATTCCCGGGGACGCGAACCACGTGCGGGCGCAGGTGCTGCCGAGGCTCGTCCCCGAGATCACCCGCGGCACGGACCTGCTGCAGGTGCGGGCCGGGGGAGGGGAGGAGGTCTTCCGTGAGACCGTGCCGCTGGCCAGGCAGGACTTCGTCCGGGCGGAGCTGGTCATCTTCCCGCTGGCGTTCGTGCTGCTCTGGCTCTACCAGCGGCGGGCGATGGCGGCCCTGGTGCCGATCCTGGCCGGGCTGTTCGCGATGGTCCTCGGGCTGGCCCTGCTGAGTGCGGTCCTGCCCTTCACCGAGATCTCGACGTTCGCCCTGAATCTGACGCTGGCCATGGGGCTCGGGCTCGGCATCGACTACTGCCTGTTCGTGATCCAGCGCTTCCGCGAGGAGACGGCAAACGGCAAGGACCGGGCGGCGGCCGTCGCGGGGGCGGTCGAGCACGCGGGCCGGACCGTGCTGTTCAGCGGCCTGACCGTGGCCACGTCGCTGGCCGTGCTGTTCGTGTTGCCGTTCGACTTCCTGCGCTCCTTCGCGTACGCGGGCATCGCCGTCGTCATCGGCGGCCTGGTCGCGGCGGTGCTGGTGTTGCCCGCCGTGCTGGCCTCCGCCGGCGGCACGATGGTGCCCAAGCGGGAGCGGCCGGAGCGGGCGGCGGGGTTCTGGCACGGGCTGGCCACCCGGGTGATGCGCAGGCCACTGGTGTTCGGCGGGCTGGCGACCGTGCTGCTGCTGGTGCTCACCTCGCCGTTCCTGGGGCTGCGCTTCGGCGTGGCCGACGACCGCATCCTGCCGCCGGAGGCGTCCTCCCGGCAGACCCAGGAGGTCGTGCGGCAGTCGTTCCCCGCGGAGGAGACGGACGCCATCCAGCTGGTCTCGCGCGACGCGGCGACGGCGGACGTGGCGCCGTACGCGACGAGCCTGTCCAGGCTGCCCGACGTGGCCCAGGTGGACTCCGCCGCCGGGTCGTTCGCGAACGGGCAGCGGGTGGGCGACGGAGACCCGGGCAGGTTCCAGGGGGAGGGCACGTGGTTGTCCGTGGTACCGTCCGCGGCGGCCCTGGCCGACGACCCGGTACGCCTCGTCGAGGCCGTACGGACGGTGGAGCCGCCCTTCGAGGTGCTGGTCGGCGGCTATCCCGCCGAGCTGTCCGACTACCGGGCCGCGGTCGTGGACCGGCTGCCGCTGGTGCTGGCGCTCATGCTGGGCGTGACGTTCGTGGTCCTGTTCCTCATGACGCGCAGCCTGATCATCCCGATCAAGGCGACCGTCCTGAACGTCCTCAGCCTCGGCGTCATGTTCGGCGCCATCGTCTGGATCTTCCAGGACGGCAACCTGTCAGGACTGCTCGGTTTCACCCCGACCGGCACGCTCGACCCCAGCATCCCCATCCTCATGCTCTGCGTGGCCTACGGCCTGTCGATGGACTACGAGGTGTTCCTGCTGTCGCGGATCAAGGAGGAGTACGACAGGACCGGCGACACCGAGGAGGCGGTGGCCACCGGGCTGCAGCGGGGCGCGCCGCTGATCACGGCGGCCGGCGGCATCCTGGCGCTCACCTTCGCCGCGTACGCCACCGCGCAGGTGACGTTCGTGCAGATGCTGGGCGTCGGCATGGCGGTGGCCGTGCTGGTGGACGCGACCGTGATCAGGGCGGTGCTGGTGCCCAGCCTCATGCGCCTGGCGGGACCGCTCAACTGGTGGCCTAGAGGTCGAGTGTCCACCACTGCTCGGTGAGCTCGATCCCGTTCTCCACCCCTTTCTCCTCCTTCTCCAGCTGGAACCCGGCTGCCTGGTAGATGTGCCGCGCGCTCACCAGGCAGTCGCGCGTCCACAACGTGATCCGCTTGCAGCCCTCCGCCTTGGCGTGCCGCAGGCACTCCTCCACCAGCCGCCGCCCGATGCCCATCCCGCGCGCGGACGGCTCGACCAGCAACATCCGCAGCTTGGCCGTCGTGTCGTCCTGGCGCACGTAGAACACGCACCCGGCGCGCTCCCCGCCGACCTCGGCGATCCACCCGGCGTCCTTGGAGAAGTCGAGCTCGCCCACGATCTTCGCGACGGTCTGCTCGAACGCGGTGCCCCAGCCGTACTCGCGGCTGTAGAGCTCGCCGTGCCGGTAGACGACCCAGCCCAGGTCGCCGGTGCGCGGCGGCCTGATCACGTACGGCTCCCGCCCGGTCTCCGGGGCCAGCAGGCCCCTGATCGTGGCCATGCTGGCGACCAGCCGCTCCTGGTCCTCGTCCGGCAGCCCGGACAGCAGCCGCCCGATCTCCTCGGCCGAGCGCTGGTCGAGCCCCGCGAAGGTGGATGCCCCCGCGGGCGTGAGGCGTACGAGCTGCTTGCGCGCGTCGGTGGCGGACCGCTCCCGCTCGACCAGCCCGTCGCCCTCGAAGCGGGTCAGAATCCTGCTGAGGTAGCCGGCGTCCAGGCCGAGCAGGGCACGCAACTCGCCGTTCTCCATCCGCTCGGCGTGCGCGAGCTCGAACAGCACCCTCACCTCGGTCAGCGAGTACGGCGAGTCGAGCATGCCCGACTGCAGAACGCCGATCACCTTCGTATAGAACCGATTGAAGGCCCTGACCTCAGAAACCCTTGCCTCCGTCAACGAACTCATTGCCATAGTCAAACATGAGAGGATCGCCGTTGTGAAGACCCTGCGCATAGGCGGCTACGGCCCGGGCATCGTCACCATCGGCGTCGGCCGGGAGCTCACCCGGGTCGCGTCGCCGTCATTCCTGGCCGCCCATCCCACGCTGCCCGTGGTCTACGCGGTGGGCGAGCTCGAACGCGGCTGGCTGACCGCCTTCGACGCGCGGGACGGCCTCCAGCCGCTGGACGAGCGGCCGAGCGAGGGCTCGCTGCCCTGCCACGTCGCCGTCGACCCCACGGGCAGCCTGCTCGCGGTGGCCAACTACGGCGACGGCACGGCGATCATCTGCCGGCTCGACTCTCGCGGGGCGTTCGACGGCGACCCGATCGTGCTGCGCCACAAGGGCTCTGGGCCCAACGCCGAACGCCAGGAGGGGCCACACGCCCACGAGGCCGTCTTCCACGACGGCCTGCTGCACATCTCGGACCTCGGCACGGACGAGATCCGCCGCTACCGCTACGACGGCACGCCGGTGGAGCCGATCGTCCTGTATCCGGGCACGGGCCCGCGGCACTTCGCCTTCGCCGGATCCCGCCTGTACGTGGCGGGCGAGCTGGACGGCACCGTCACGCTCATCGACGGCGAGTGGCGCACGGTCGCGCCCGCCACCCGCCACGAGGGCGAGAGCCACCCGTCCCACCTACAGCTCGAGGGCGACCTGGTCTACGTCGGCAACCGCGGGCCCAACACCGTCTCCGTGCTGCGCCGCGCCGACCTGTCCCTGGTGGCCGAGGTGCCCTCGGGCGGCGACTGGCCCCGGCACTTCACCATCGACGGCGACCGCATGTACGTGGCCAACCAGCGCTCGAACACCGTCACCGTCTTCACGCTGCGCGACGGCGTCCCCGAGCCGACGGGCGAGGCGTACGACGTGGAGAGCCCGGCCTGCGTGCTGATCACGTAGGGGACACCAGCCGCACGGCCGCCCGCCACCGCTCGTAGGCCGCGTCGTCGCGCTCGCCGGGCTCGAAGCGGCGCTCCAGCTGCCACGTCTGACGAAGCTCGGCCCGCGACCCCCACACGCCGGCTCCCAGCCCCGCCAGGAACGCCGCCCCCAGGGCGGTCGTCTCCTGGATCACCGGGCGCTCCACCGGCGCGCCCAGCTGGTCGGCCTGGAACTGCATGAGCAGGTCGTTCGCGCTGGCGCCGCCGTCGGCCTTGAGCACCGGCACCGTGCCGCCGGTCATCACCTCCACCACGTCCCGCACCTCGTACGCGATCGCCTCCAGCGTGGCCCTGACCAGATGCGCCCGCGTCGTGCCACGCGTGATGCCGGTGATCAGCCCGCGCGCCCGCGGATCCCAGTACGGCGCCCCCAGTCCGGTCAGCGCGGGCACGAACACCACGCCGCCGCTGTCGGGCACGGTCCGCGCCACGGCCTCGGACTCCGGCGCCGTCCCGATCAGCCCGAGCCCGTCGCGCAGCCACTGCACGGCCGCGCCGGTCACGAAGATCGACCCCTCCAGCGCGAACGTGCGCTCGCCTGACGGCGCCTGCCAGGCGACCGTGGTCAGCAGCCCCGACTGCGAGCGCACGATCTCGCCGCCGGTGTTGGTCAGCACGAAAGAGCCCGTGCCGTACGTGCACTTCACGTCGCCCACGTCGAAGCACGTCTGCCCGAACAACGCCGCCTGCTGATCGCCCGCCACCCCGCTGATCGGCAGCTCCAGCCCGAGGAACGCGGCCGGGTCCGTACGGCCGAGCGGCCCGTGGTTGGGCACGATCTCCGGCAGCGCCGCCTCGGGCACCCCGAACAGCTCGCACAACTCCGGCTCCCAGCCGCCGGACCGCAGGCCGTACAGCAGGGTGCGGGAGGCGTTGGACGGGTCGGTCACGTGCCGCCCGCCCGCCGTCAGCCTGGCGATCAGGTACGAATCCACCGTCCCCACCGCCACATTTCCGGACTCGACCCCCGCCCACACGCCGGGATCGTGCTTGGCCAGCCAGGCCATCTTCGTGGCCGTGAAGTAGGGGTCGAGGCGCAGCCCGGTCAGCTCCGACACCCGCGGCTCGTGACCGGCCGAGCGCAGTCGCTCGCACACTCCGGCGGTGCGGCGGTCCTGCCAGACGATCGCGCGGCGCGGCGCGGCCAGCGTGCGCCGGTCCCACACCACCGCGGTCTCGCGCTGGTTGGTGATCCCGACGCAGGACGGCGGGTCGCCGGCGCCGCGCAGCGCGGCCGCGCAGGCCGACAGCGTGGCCTGCCAGATGTCCTCGGGATTGTGCTCCACCCAGCCGGGTTCGGGGAAATGTTGTGCGAATTCCTCGTAGCCCTTCGACGATATTTGCCCGTTTTCGGAGACAACGAGCGCGGTGACCCCTGTTGTCCCGGCGTCGATCGCCAACACGCTCACGAAATTTCCTCCGTGCGATGTTTGGGTTACGGACCTTGCGTTTGGTCTAGACCACTGCCCGCCGGGGCGGGCAGAATGCCAGTCTGAATACTGAGGTCTTAACACTGAAGGTTCAGGTTTCTGAACCCATCGGGAGGAACCGCCATGCGTATTGGAGTGCTCACAGGGGGCGGCGACTGCCCCGGCCTCAACGCCGTGATCAGGGCAGTAGTGCGTAAGGGGGTGAGCGTCTACGGCCACGAGTTCGTCGGCTTCCGCGACGGCTGGCGCGGCCCCCTGGAAGGCGACACGATGCCGCTGGACATCCAGGCGGTGCGCGGCATCCTGCCCCGCGGTGGGACCATCCTGGGCTCGTCCCGGACGAACCCCATCAAGATCGAGGGCGGGGTCGACCGGATCAAGGAGAACCTTGCCGCCACCGGCGTGGACGCGCTGATCGCCATCGGTGGCGAGGACACCCTCGGCGTGGCCAAGCAGCTCTACGACCGCGACGTCAAGGTCGTGGGCGTGCCCAAGACCATCGACAACGACCTGTCGGGCACCGACTACACCTTCGGCTTCGACACCGCCGTCAACATCGCGACGGAGGCCATCGACCGCCTCCACACCACCGCGGAGTCCCACCACCGGGCGCTCATCTGCGAGGTCATGGGCCGGCACGCCGGCTGGATCGCGCTGCACGCGGGCATGGCGGGCGGTGCCAACGTCATCCTCATCCCGGAGAAGCCGTTCGACATCGACCGGGTCTGCGAATACGTCGAGTCCCGCTTCCGCACCCGCTATTCGCCGATCATCGTGGTCGCCGAGGGCGCGCACCCGATCGAGGGCCAGATGGAGCTGCAGGCGGGCGAGCTGGACGCGTTCGGGCACGTCCGGCTGGGCGGCATCGGCGAGATGCTGGCCAAGGAGATCGAGAAGCGCACCGGCAAGGAGGCCCGCACCACGGTGCTCGGCCACATTCAGCGCGGCGGCACCCCTTCGGCCTATGACCGGGTGCTGGCCACCAGGTTCGGGCTGCAGGCCATCGACGCGGCCCACGCGGGCGACTTCGGCAAGATGGTCGCCCTGCGCGGCACCGACATCGTCCGGGTCGGCCTCGACGAGGCCACGGCCGAGCTGAAGACCGTGCCGGTGGAGCGGTACTCCGAGGCCGAGGTGTTCTTCGGTTAGGTGAAAGCGGCTTGCAAGCGGCGGCCGTACCTTTGAGTCAGCGGGGTTTCCGCTACAACCCGCTCAAGGGTACGGCTTGCGCCGCAGCAAGTCGGCGGCCCACCATGCGCCGCGAGCCGTACCCTCTGACATAGCTCCTTCACCGCCGGGGCGTGCCGAAGAGATCCACTTCAGGCGGCGCGCCCTCGTCGCGGTCGCGCAGCCGGTCCCTGAACTCCGCCTCGCTGCGCAGCTCCTTCTCCGAGGGCGACAGGATGATGGTGAGCAGCAGCCCCACGGTGATCACGCTGATGCCGACGATCAGCGGCAGCAGGAAGTCGATGGCCCGGGCGCCGAAGATCGGCCCCGCGTCGCCGTGCGTCAGCACCGACATCGAGTACATCCCCGTGTAGTGCATGCCGCAGACCGCCACGCCCATGACCAGGGCCGCCGCGCCGATCTTGAGCGCGCCGCTGACCCGCAGCGTGAACCACAGCGCCACCGTCGCCGCCGCGATCGCGATCAGGACCGAGAGCGACACGATGACGGGGTCGTAGGAGACGTGGCCGGACATGTTCATGGCGGCCATGCCGAGATAGTGCATGCTGGCCACGCCGCATCCGGTCAGGATGCCGCCGCCGAGCAGGAACGGCAGGCGCTCGCCGCCGTACGAGGCGAGGAACAGTCCCATGCCGACGACCACGACCGCGATGAGCGCGGAGGCGGCGGTGAGCGGGACGTTGTAGCGGATGACCGAGCCGGTCACCGAGAAGCCGAGCATCGCGATGAAGTGCATGGTCCAGATGCCCGTGCCACCGATCGCGAACGCCGCGCCCACCAGCCAGAACCTGCCCTCGCGCCCGCCCATGAGGCGGGCCCGCGAGGTGAGCAGGAGGCCCAGCATCGAGCCCACGCTGGACATGATGTACGCCAGTACGGGTGTTAACAGCCCAAATGAAAAATGGTCGATCGGCGACATACCCCCACCCACATCCCTCACGCACCGATAAGGGAGTATGAACAGGGTGTCTTCGCCCGCGCAACTACCTTCTGCGTGTCTGCATCGACGATATTTGCGGCATTTGCTGTATTGGCTGCTGGCGAGGGATGGGGGGCGCGGGATAAGTGAGCTGTTGTTGCTGTGTGCGCCGGCGCAATTCGAGTTTGGCGACGAGTTCGGCGTCCTCGTGCAACTCCTCCTCCGACGGGGAGAGGATCACCATGAGCAACATGGTCAGCGTGATGAGGCTGATCACGGTCATGAGCGGGACGAGGAAGTCGAGGGCGTCGGCTCCGGCGACCACGCCGGGCTCGGCGTCGACCGTGACGTGCATCGCGTACATTCCGGTGTAGTGCATGCCCGCCACGGCCACGCCCATGACGAGCGCGGCGGCGGTGATCCAGACAGGCTTCTTGACACGCAGCGTGAACCAGAGCGCCACCGTCGCGGCGACCACGGCGATGCCCACGGAGAGCGCCACGACGATGCGGTCGTAGGAGACGTGGGCGGACATGTTCATGGCGTACATGCCCAGGTAGTGCATGGACGCCACGCCGAGGCCGGTCAGCAGGCCGCCGCCGAGGAGTGCCAGGACCCGTCCGCGGCCGTACGAGACCAGGAACAGGCCCGTGCCCACGACCACGATCGCCACCACGGCCGAGGCGACGGTGAGCGGCACGTCATACCTGATCTGGGTCCCCTCCACGTCGAAGCCCATCATGGCGATGAAGTGCATGACCCAGATGCCGGTGCCGCCGATGGACACCGCCGCGCCGAGCAGCCAGCGGGCCCGGGCGCCGCCGCGGGAAGCGTGTGCCTGGGCGGTGAGCCGCAGGCCGAGCATCGACCCCATGCAGGACATCACGTAGGCGAGCACCGGCGTGAGCAGGCCATGGGTGAAATGATTTACAGCGGAGGTCATAGAGGGAGATTCCTTGAGTTAGGGGTTCCCGGATTGTGCCATCCGGACGGTCCCTTTCGCATGGATACCCGAACTATCTGTCAAGCTTCCGTGTCGGAAACATGAGAAGGTCTCATGGCTATCGAGGTTCCGTTCTGGCGGTCGATCGCGGTCTACCGCGTGGCGTCGCTGGTGTACGCGGCCGTGCTCATGGCGCAGCAGCGCGGCTATGAGCACCCGGTCGCGGGCTGGCTGGTCATCGGCGTGATGGCGCTGTGGACGGCGGGCGCCACGTACGCCTACTCGGTCCCGGCGCTACGCCGGTGGCCCCTGTTGGTCCTGGACCTGCTGGTCACGATGGTGTGCCTGCTGGCCACCCCGTATGTACAGGGCTCCCTGCTGGGCGCCGCCGGCACGATGCCGGTGCCCGCGACGTGGGTGGCCGGGCCCGTGCTCGCCTGGGCCGTCCACGGCGGGCGGCTCGCGGGCGCGGCGGCGGCCGCCCTGGTGTCGGCCTGCGACCTGTGGCTCGTGCGCACGCCCGGCGAGTCGGTGGTGATCAACGGAGTGGTCCTGCTGTTCATGGCGGGCGTCGTGGTCGGCCACGTGGCGCGGCTGGCCAAGCAGGCCGAGGAACGCATGCAGCGGGCCGTCGAGATGGAGGCCGCCCAGCGTGAGCGCGACCGCCTGGCCCGGGACATCCACGACTCGGTCCTGCAGGTCCTCGCGCTGGTCCAGCGGCGCGGGCGCCAGATCGGCGGGGAGGCGGCCGAGCTGGGGCGCCTGGCCGGTGCGCAGGAGGCCGCGCTACGCCAGCTCATCGCCCACCGGCCCGCCGCCCCGGAAGGCGCGACCGACCTACGCTCGCTCCTGCTTCGGCACGGCTCGCCCGAGGTGACCGTCTCCACCCCGGCCACGCCTTTGATCCTCCCCGCCGAGACGGCCAGGGGTGCGGCGGCGGCTGTCAAGGCCGCCCTTGACAACGTCCGCACACACTGCGGGCCGTCGGCGCGCGCCTGGGTGCTGGCCGAATCGGGGGAGGGGACGGTGACGGTCAGCATCCGGGACGACGGGCCCGGCATCCCGGACGGCCGCCTGGACGAGGCCCGCGCCGACGGGCGCCTGGGGGTGGCGGAATCGATCCGTGGCCGGGTGGCGGAGTTCGGTGGCCAGGTCTCGATCATCAGCGTCCCCGGCCAGGGCACGGAGGTCGAGATCACCCTCCCGTCCTGACCATCGCCCGACCCGCGTCGCCCTCCCATCCTGGCCGCGCCGTCCGCGTGCCCATCGGGTGCGCCGCTTCCGGCTTCGCGCCGGCCCGCCGCCGGGGATCGCGCGTCGCAGCGGTCCTCCTGCCGTGGCGGGCAGTGGTCCTCCGGCCGTACGTCTCCGTCCTCAGGCCTGGCCAGCACAGGGGCCGAGGGCGGCCGGCGGGCACGATCGGCGGGTGGTCGGCGGGGCACGGTCTAGAGTTGCGGCATGGTGCGGGTCATGGTGGTGGACGACCATCCCATGTGGCGCGACGGGGTGGCCAGGGATCTCGCCGAGGCCGGCTACGACGTCGTGGCCGCTGTAGGCGAGGGCCGGCAGGCGGTGCGCGCGGCCGCAGCGGTGCGGCCCGACGTCGTCGTGCTCGATCTGCGGCTGCCCGACATGCCGGGTGCGGAGGTGGCCGCCCGGCTGGCGGAGGTGGAGCCGCCGCCCCGGGTGCTGGTGTTATCGGCCAGCGCCGAACAGGACGACGTCCTCGAGGCGGTCAAGGCCGGCGCGTCCGGATATCTGGTGAAGTCGGCCAGCAGGGAGGAGTTCCTTGACGCGGTACGCCGCACCGCCGCCGGCGACGCCGTCTTCACCCCCGGCCTCGCCGGCCTCGTACTCGGCGAATACCGCCGCCTGGCCGCGCAGGACGCCCCGGGCGACGGGCAGGGCGACGGGCCGCGCCTGACCGACCGGGAGACGGAGGTGCTCAGGCTGGTCGCCAAGGGCCTGTCGTACAAGCAGATCGCCGACCGCCTCGTGCTCTCCCACCGCACCGTGCAGAACCACGTGCAGAACACTCTCCGTAAGCTTCAGCTCCACAACCGCGTGGAGCTGGTCCGATATGCGATCGAGCAGGGGCTGGACGCGGACTAAACTCAAGGTGGCCCGGCGTTGCCATCAACGCCTGCCCGTTCCCCGTCTTCCCGGAGGTTCCACCATGACGATGTCCGCCCTGGGCGAGCCGTGCGTACTGCTCAAGCTGGGCGAGATCGTCCTCAAGGGCAAGAACCGCGAGCTGTTCGAACGCCGCCTGATCGCCAACATCCGCGACGCGCTGCAGAGCGTCGACATCAAGGTCGACGTACGCAAGCGGCACGGCGTCATCGCGATCTTCCTGCCCCAGGGCGCTACCGCCGAGCAGGCCGAGGCCGTGGCCCAGCGGGTCGCCGACGTGCCGGGCCTGGTCTGGATCCACCGCGCCTGGCGGGTCGCCAAGGACCCCGAGGCCGTGCTCAAGGCCGGCCTGGAGCTGGTCGGCGAGAGCGAGGAGGCCAAGCGCGGCGCGCGCTTCGCGGTCCGCTCCCGCCGCCGTGACAAGCGCTTCCCGCTGCGCTCCAACGAGCTGGACCGGCTCGTCGGCGGCGCCATCAACGACGAGTACGGCCTGCCGGTCGATCTGAAGAACCCCGAGCTGACCGTCTACATCGAGGTCGACAGGGACGAGGTGTTCGTCTTCACCGGCGGCCTGCCCGGCCAGGGCGGCCTGCCGGTCGGCAGCAGCGGCAGGGCCCTGGTGCTCATGTCGGGCGGCATCGACTCGCCGGTGGCGGCGTACCGGATGATGCGGCGCGGCCTGCACGTCGACTTCCTGCACTTCTCCGGCATCCCGTTCACCACGTCGGAGTCGATCTACAAGGCGTACGCGCTGGTCAGGAAGCTCGACAGGTTCCAGGGCAAGTCGCGGCTGTGGGTGGTGCCGTTCGGCAAGGCGCAGCAGTCGATCCGCGCCTCCGGCCAGGATCGGCTGGCGGTGATCGCGCAGCGGCGGCTGATGCTCAAGACGGCCGAGGAGGTCGCTCACCGCATCCGCGCCGCCGCGCTGATCACCGGCGACGCGCTCGGCCAGGTCTCCTCGCAGACCCTGACCAACATCACCGCCCAGGACAACGCGGTGGAGCTGCCGATCCTGCGGCCGCTGGTGGGCTGGGACAAGACCGAGATCATGGCCGAGGCCCGGCGCATCGGCACGCTGGAGATCTCCGAGCTGCCCGACGAGGACTGCTGCTCGCTGCTGGCTCCCAAGCGTGCCGAGACGCGGGCCAAGATCGAGGACCTGAAGCAGATCGAGAAGCGGCTCGACGCCGAGGAGCTGTGCGTGCAACTCGCCGACTCGATCCAGGAGTACACCCTCTGAGCGAGGGATCAGGCGTCGACCTTGAACGGATCGTGCTCGATCAGCAGCTTGTCGAGCCTGGCCTGGTCGACGCGCTTGCTCACCTCGGTCAGCTCCTGCCGGTCCCGCACCACCTTGCAGAGCGTGACCGTGGAGGTGACCACGTACAAGAGGCCGAGCCCGAGGAACGCCCTGATCCACCCTTCGACGGGCAGGTAGATCAGGGCGATCACCACGGAGCTCAGCGAGACGGCGAACGACAGGATCGCCTGGACGTAGAACGCGGTGGTCTGCGTCGGTTGGAGGGGCTTCGTCATGCGTCCATCGTCGGTCCCGCGGCCGGCACGGCACATGGGGTGAAGTACTCAAGTTACCGCTGAGTACACCCGGCCGTACCCAGGGATCAGACGGTGAGCGCGGCGGCGGCGGACTTGCCGAGCAGCACCGGGAAGTCGGTCATGACCTGGGCCAGCTCGCCCAGGTCGGTGTCGATCAGGGCCTGCGGGCCGTCGCAGAGCGCCTGCTCCGGCTGCGGGTGCACGTCGATGATGACACCGTCCGCACCCACCGCGATGGCCGCCCGGGTCAGCGGCAGCACCAGGTCGCGCCGGCCGCCCGAGTGCGACGGGTCGATGATGACCGGCAGGTGGGACAGGCGCTGCGCCACCGGCACGGCCGACACGTCGAGCGTGTTGCGGGTCGCCTTCTCGAACGTCCTGATGCCCCGCTCGCACAGGACGATGTCGAGGTTGCCGCGCTGGGCGATGTACTCGGCGGCCATGAGCCACTCCTCGATCGTGGAGCTCATGCCGCGCTTGAGCATCACAGGCTTCCCGGCCGCGCCGACCGCCTGCAGCAACGCGAAGTTCTGCATGTTGCGGGTGCCGACCTGCAGCATGTCCGCGTACGAGGCCACGAGTTCCACGTCCTGGGCGTCCACCACCTCGGTCACGATCGGCAGCCCGGTCTCCTCGCGCACGTCCGCCAGGATGCGCAGGCCCTTCTCGCCCAGCCCCTGGAAGGCGTACGGGGAGGTGCGCGGCTTGAACGCCCCGCCGCGCAGCAGCGTCGCCCCCGCCGCCTGCGCCATCCTGGCCGCCTCCAGGGTCTGCTGGTGCGTCTCCACCGCGCACGGCCCCGCGATCAACGTCACAGTGTCGGGACCGATCGGCACGCCGCCCACATGGACCGTGGAGCGTTCCGGATGATTCTCCCTGCTGACCAGCTTGTACGGCGTGGACACCCGCATGACGTCGCGCACGCCCCGCATGCCGCGCAGGCTCGCCTCGTCGAGCTGGGTCACGTCGCCGACCAGCCCGACGATCGTCCGCCGCACACCCTTGCTGACGAACGCCTCCACCCCGGCCGCCTGGACGACCTCGACGATCGACGCGAGATCCTCGGAAGTGGCCTCGGGCCCCATCACGATCACCATCTGAAATCTCCTCCTGTGGAACCCCTGAGAAACACAGAAGGCCCCGGGTCCTGTCGGACCCGGGGCCTTCGTTCGCCTGTCTGCTAACGCAGCGTCAGATGGCGAACGGACTCGGGTCCGTCGCCATACCAAAACAGGAACGCAGCGCGCATAGCTCGTAATGGTAGCGCACGAGACCCGCGCGCGAGTCACGGACGACCCGGTGGCAGGATGGCCCAAGACGTGAGACAGGTAAGGGGAGTGATCGTGGAGGAGTCGCGCCTGCCTCCAGGCCAGTACGTCCCGCGCGGCCGACCCGTGATCCACTACGGCAGGGTGCCGCAGTTCAAGCCGGAGAGCTGGGACTTCCGCGTTTTCGGCGCCACCGCCTCGGGCGAGGAGCACCGCTTCACCTGGAACGAGTTCGAGTCGTTGCCCCGCACGACCCGCCTCGCCGACTTCCACTGCGTCACCAAGTTCTCCCTCATGGCCAACGAGTGGCGCGGCGTCGCCCCGGCCACGATCATGGCGGCCGCCCCGCCCGATCCCGGCGTGCACCACGTGATGATCTGGGCCGAGTACGGCTACAGCGCCAATCTGCGGATGTCCGACTTCGCCGCGCCCGACACCCTGCTCGCCATGGAGCTGGACGAAAAGCCGCTCAGCCCCGACCGCGGCTTCCCGCTGCGGATCGTGGTCCCCCACCTGTACGCGTGGAAGAGCGTCAAGTGGGTGCGCGGCATCGAATACCTCCTCGAAGATCGCCGGGGTTTCTGGGAGGAGCGCGGCTACCACAACATCGCGGACCCCTGGCGGGAGCAGCGCTACTCCTACCAGGAAGAACCCGGCGAGGGACCGCCCTGACTTCACCGGCCGTTTCCGCCCGGACACGGTCCGTTCTTGGCTACGGTTTCCCGCATGCTGACCACCGCGTGCGTGGCGCTGTCCAGCCTGGCCTTCGTCGCCGGCCACGTCCTCGCCCGGGCGCGGTCGCGCCGCGACGCGCCTCCGGAGGGGCGCTGCAAGGAGGAGGCGACGTTCGCCACGCTGCACATCGCCGCGATGGCCGCCCCGGCCCTGCGCACGGGGCTCAACCGCGACTCGGCCCGCAAGGCCGTACGCCATCTGCGCGCGCTGCTCGGCACCCAGGCCGTCGCGATCACCTCGACCGAGGCCGCGCTGGCGTGGGACGGGCCGTGCACCGACGACGTGGTCACCTATGCTCGCGCCACGCTGGCCGCCGGGCGGCCGCAGGTGTTCGCGGGGGAGCCGCACGGGGCCGTGGTGGTGCCGCTGACCGTGGACGGCACGGTGGTGGGGGCGCTGGCGGCCTTCGACGACGAGATCAGCGCCGCGCTCGTGCGTACCGTGTCCGAGGTCGGCCGCTGGGTCTCCGGCCAGCTGGAGCTGGCCGAGCTGGACGCCTCGCGGCGGCGCGCGCTGGAGGCCGAGATGCGCGCGTTGCGGGCCCAGATCTCGCCGCACTTCATCTACAACGCGCTGACGACGATCGCCTCGTTCGTCCGCACGGACCCCAAGCGTGCCCGCGAGCTGCTGCTCGACTTCGCTGATTTCGCCCGGTACGCGCTGCGCAGGGCACACGACTTCACCACCCTGGCCGACGAGCTGACCTGCGTCGACCGCTACCTGCTGCTGGAACGTGCCCGCTTCGGCGACAAGCTGCGCTTCAGCATGCAGGTGGCGCCCGAGGTGCTGCCCGTGCCGGTGCCGTTCCTGTGCCTGCAACCACTGGTCGAGAACGCCATCAAGCACGGCATGCGCGGCCGCCGCGGCGCCGGCGAGGTGCGGGTCGTGGTGCGTGACGCCGGCCCGGAGGCGCACATCACGGTCGAGGACGACGGTGCCGGGATGGACCCCGAGTGCGCCAGGCGCATGCTGGACGACGACCCCGCCCGCGAGGGCAGTGGCATCGGGCTGGCGAACGTGGACCTGCGGATGCGCCAGATCTACGGCGACGGCTACGGGCTCGTCGTGGAGACGGCGCTGGGGGCGGGAACCAAGGTGCGGCTGCGGGTGCCCAAGACGCAGCTTAGCTCCTTGTAGTCATTTCCTTACGCTATGCTGACGTGTCCCTTGTGGCCTCTGCTTCATGCGGGAGCGTGGTGGACATGCTGAGAGTTCTGGCCGTGGACGACGAGTTGCCCGCCCTGGAGGAGCTCGCCTACCTGCTGCGCCAGGACGATCGGATCGAGCACGTCATGACCGCGGCCGACGGCGTCACGGCGTTGCAGGACATGGTCCAGATGATCGGCGGTGGCGAGCGGCTCGACGGGGTGTTCCTCGACATCCGGATGCCCGGGCTCGACGGGCTCGACCTGGCCAGGCTGGTGGGCGGTTTCCCCAGTCCGCCCCGGCTGGTGTTCGTCACGGCGCACGAGGAGTGCGCGGTGCAGGCGTTCGAGCTCGAGGCGGTGGACTACCTGCTCAAGCCGGTGCGGGCCGAGCGGCTGGCCGAGGCCGTGCGCCGGCTGGAGGCCGCCACGGTCCCCGCGCCCGAGCCCGGCCAGGATGATGTGATCCCGGTCGAGCTGGGCGGGCGGACCAGGTTCGTGCCGCAGCAGGCCGTCTGGTTCGCCGAGGCCAAGGGCGACTACGTGCGCCTGCACACGGTGGACGGCAGCTATCTGGTGCGCATGTCCCTGGCTGCGCTGGAGCGGCGCTGGTCGGACGGCGGGTTCCTGCGGATTCACCGCAGCACGCTGGTGTCGGCCAGGCACGTCAGTGAGCTCCGGTTCGAGGGCGGGCGGGTGACGCTCACCGTCGGCACCGAGACGCTCCAGGTCAGCAGGCGGCACAGCCGGCAGGTGCGCGAGCAGCTCGTACGCCAGCACCGGGGCGTGATCTCGTGACCTTCGCGCTTTGGGAGCGCTCCCGACCACGGGATCGCGCCGAGGGCCGGCACGGCTGATCGTCATGGGGGCCGGCGTGGGCCGGCGCCCCGTTTGCAGCGCCCCGGTGTCCAGCGCGGTGGCAGGCGGCACGGCTCCGGCCCCAGGACGCATTCTGGCGGGGAACGGGGCCGGGGCTCGCTCATGGGGTGCCGGGCGCGCGCACCCGTCCTAGGGCGTCGTACAGCGGCGGCCAGGACGCCCGGCGGCACCATCCCGTCGCGTGCGCCGGTGATCGTCGAGGACTCCGCGTGTGGGCGGGGTGGGCGTGAAAATGGGCGTGAGCGGGTCGTGCCCCGCACCGGGCGCCGTGCCCGTCGCCGTCGTGGTGATGGTCATGATTCCCCTGGTCACGAGCGGTCGGGTGCGCGGTGGAGAAGAGTCCGGACACATCTGCGGGAGTCGTTACGAGCCCCCGAACCTACCGTTCGCCGACTCAGGATGACCGCTCATCGCAATGGTACTCTCCGTATATCGATGGCTACGGACCGTTCAACGAGCTGCCCATGAACAGGGTTTCGCCCACAAGATCGCGACCGTAGTGTTTCGGCATCGGAAAGCCACCTCGGCGCATCGGGGGGGACGGGCCGAAAGGCTCACTGCAGATCTGATGCGCCGGACTCACCGGTGACCGCGCAGGTCGCCACGGCTGTCGGGCCCTTGACCGGGGGGTAGGGCCCGCCATGCCGGTTCGTGAGGGGGCGCCCGCCTGGGCCGCGACAGCCGGCCCGCGATCCGGCCTTCGGGGGCGGCCGGATCGCGAGAGCGGGCGTCCCTATCACGATTTCCGGGTCGCGAGCCCAGAGGGCCGCTCAGCCGTCGCGCAGCTTCTTCAGCAGGGCGATGTCCTCGGCATTCTTGGGGGCCTTGCCCGGCGTCTCGATGCAGATCGGGACGCCGGCCACCGCCGGATGCCGCATCATGTCGCCGAACGGCTGGGCGCCGATGTGCCCGGCCCCGATGTTCTCGTGCCGGTCCTTCTTGGCACCGCACACGTCCTTCGAGTCGTTGGTGTGGATCAGCTTCAGCCGCCCTGGCGCGATCTTGTGCAGCGCGTCGAAGGTCTCCGCCACGCCGCCTTCCTTGGCGAGGTCGTGGCCGGCGGCGAAGGCGTGGCACGTGTCGAGGCAGACGCCGACCCGCGGATGCCAGTCCAGCGTCGCCAGGTAGGGCTCCAGATCCTGGACGGTGGCGCACAACATGGCGCCCTGCCCCGCCATCGGCTCCAGCAGCAGGTCGGGCCCGCCGTCGGGGATCTCGTCCAGCAGCGGCAGCAGGTTGTCGCGCACTTGGCGCATCGCGTCGTCGCGCGACTGCGTCACCGCCGAGCCGGTGTGCACCACGACTCCCTTGGCGGCGATGGCCACGCCGCGCCGCAGCGTGTGACGGACGACCGCGATCGAGTTGGCCAGCGTCTCAGGGTTGGGGGAGCCGAAGTTGACCAGGTAGGGCACGTGGACGAACGTCTCGACGCCCGACTCGGCCAGCTTGGCGTCCTCGTCCGGCCGGCCCTCGGTGAGCGCCCAGCCGCGCGGGTTGGTGACGAACACCTGGATCATCTCGGCGCCGATCTCGGCCATGTAAGCGAGGCCGCCCGTCGCCAGGCCGCCCGCCACGGACACGTGTCCGCCGATCAGGGATGTTGGGCTCATGATGGGCCCCAGTCTAGGCCCGCCGCCCGACACTTCATCCTGGCCACGCCCGCGCGCCCACCTGCCGCAAGAGGTCATGAGCTGCGCGGACGCTACGAAAACAACGTCTCGGGGCGGACGGGTGGACGCGTGCGCCCGACCGCCATTTCAGGGCGTCGGGCCGGATGGTCCAGGACGGAGTTGGAGCATGACACGAAAAGCGACGGTCAACGGGCCCGCCGGTTCGGAGTTCTCGCGGATGGACCGGGCACGAAGCGCATGTGTGTACTTCTGACATGCCCGACACGCTGACCGCGCTCGACGCCTTCAACGCTCGCTCGCCCGCCGCGGCCGAGGACGAGCTGCTCGCCTGTTGCGCCTCGCGCGCCTTCGCGGCCGACGTGGCCTCCCGCAGGCCCTACGGCGACCTCGCGGCGCTTCTCGCGGCCGCCGAGGAGTCGGTCAGGGGGCTGGCGTGGCCGGACGTGGTGGAGGCGCTGGCCGCGCATCCGAGGATCGGGGAGCGCGCGGGCGGGGGCGGCCGGGAGGCGGCGTGGTCGCGGCAGGAGCAGGCCGGGGTGGAGGAGGAGCGGCGTGAGGCGCTCGCCCAGGGGAACCGGGAGTACGAGGCCCGGTTCGGGCACGTCTACCTGGTCTGCGCCACCGGGCTGAGCGGGGCGCAGATGCTCGCCAGGTTGCGCGAACGGCTGGGCCACGACGAGGAGAGCGAGCGGTCCGTCGTGCGGGAGGAGCTGGCGAAGATCACCCGGCTGCGGCTGGTCAAGCTCATGGAGGGGGAGCGATGAGTTTCTCCACGCACGTGCTCGACGCGGTCACCGGCCGCCCGGCCGCCGGGGTCCGCGTGCGGCTGGAGCACGAGGGCGAGATCGTCGCCGAAGGGATCACTGATGACGACGGCCGGATCAAGGGGTGGGACCCAGGAGAAGGCGTCCATCGTGTCGTCTTCGACACCGGGATGTACCTGCCGGAGACCTTTTACCCCGAAGTCGTCATCACCTTCACCGTGACCGACCCCGCGCAGCACTACCACGTGCCGCTGCTGCTCAGCCCGTACGCCTACTCCACCTACCGAGGGAGCTAGATGTCCGTCAAGCTCGGCCCCAACCGCTACGGCAAGGCGGAGACCAGGCTCGTCCGCGTCGTCAGGGACGGCCCCGTGCACCACATCCAGGACCTCAACGTGAGCACCTCGCTCTCCGGGGACATGGAGGCCGTGCACCTGACCGGCGACAACGCCGCCGTCCTGCCGACCGACTCGCAG
Source organism: Nonomuraea turkmeniaca (assembly GCF_005889735.1). Classification (GTDB taxonomy): domain Bacteria; phylum Actinomycetota; class Actinomycetes; order Streptosporangiales; family Streptosporangiaceae; genus Nonomuraea; species Nonomuraea turkmeniaca. The sequence goes on along the minus strand of NZ_VCKY01000150.1, from coordinate 3,881 downwards.
AAGAACACCGTGTACGCGTTCGCCACCCAGCACGGCGTCGGCCAGATCGAGGAGTTCGCGCTCCTCCTGGCCAGGCACTTCGTCGAGTCGCAGCCGACGATCCACCACGCCAGGGTGGAGATCGACGAGTACGCGTGGAATCGCGGGGGCCCGCACTCGTTCGTGCGCGACGGCGGCGAGGTGCGCACGTGCGTCGTCCACCACGACAGGGACGGCCGCACGACCGTCGTGTCCGGGCTGAAGGACCTGGTGCTGCTGAACACCACCGGGTCGGAGTTCCACGGCTACATCGTGGACCCGTACACGACGCTGCGGCCCGCCACCGACCGCATCCTCGCCACCGCCGTCGCCGCCCAGTGGCGGCACGCCCGAGACACCGATGCGTACGGCAAGTCGTACGAGCAGGTGCGGAGTTGCCTGCTGGAGGCGTTCGCGGACACGCACAGCCTGTCGCTGCAGCAGACCCTCTACGCCATGGGCGAGCGCGCGCTGACCACCTGCGGCGAGATCTGCGAGGTCAGGCTCGCGATGCCGAACAAACACCACTTCCTCGTGGACCTGTCGCCGTTCGGCCTGGACAACGACAACGAGGTCTACTACGCGGCCGACCGCCCCTACGGCCTGATCGAGGGCGGCGTGCTGCGCGAGGACGCGCCCGACGCCGGATTCGCCTGGGAGTAGAGATGGACTTCTTGCGGCCCACGACGTGGGAAGAGGCGCTGGCCGTCAAGGCGGACCAGCCGGAGGCCGTGCCCATTCAAGGCGGCACCGACGTGATGGTCGAGATCAACTTCGACGTACGCAGGCCGGTGGCGCTGCTCGACCTCAACCGGGTGGCCGAGTTGCGGGAATGGGACCTGGTGGCCGGCGTGTGCCGGGTCGGGGCGGGGGTGCCGTACACGGCCGTCATCGAGGATCTCGGCGGCACGCTGCCCGGTCTCGCGCAGGCCTCGCGCACGGTCGGCTCGCCGCAGATCCGCAACCGCGGCACCGTCGGCGGGAACCTCGGCGCGGCCTCGCCCGCCGGCGACAGCCACCCGCCGCTGCTCGCCGCGGACGCGGTGATCGAGGTGGAGTCGCGCGAGCGGGGCGTCAGGATGATCCCCGCGGCCGCGTTCTACCTCGGGGTCAAGCGCAGCGCGCTGGAGCCGGACGAGCTGATCAAGGCCGTGCACGTCAAGCCGGCGACAGGGCCCCAGTACTTCTCCAAGGTAGGCACCCGCAACGCCATGGTGATCGCGGTGTGCTCGTTCGCCGTCGCGCTGCACCCGGAGGAGCGGCGGGTCGGCACCGGGATCGGCTCGGCGGCGCCCACCCCGCGCCGGGCCCTGGAGGCCGAGGACCTGCTGGCCAGGGAGCTCGACTGGGACGCGCCGGACCTCGACCCGGCGCTGCTCAAGCGGTTCGGGCTGCTCTGCGCCGGCGCGGCGGCGCCCATCGACGACGTGCGCGGCACCGCCGAGTACCGCGTGCACGCCATCGACGTGATGGCCCGCCGCACGCTCACCTGGGCCTGGAACGACTACCTCGGAAGGAGGGCCGCCTGATGCGCGTCACCTTCACCGTCAACGGCCGCGAGGAGAGCGCCGAGGGCGTCTGGGAGGGCGAGAGCCTCCTGTACGCGCTGCGCGAGCGCCTCGGCCTGCCCGGCTCCAAGAACGCCTGCGAGCAGGGCGAATGCGGCTCCTGCACCGTTTACCTCGACGGCGTCCCCGTCTGCTCCTGCCTGGTCGCCGCCGGCCAGGCCGAGGGCCGGCAGGTGCGTACCGTCGAGGGCCTGGCCGAGGGGGACAGGCTCGACCCGGTGCAGGAGGCGTTCGTGGAGTGCGGGGCCGTGCAGTGCGGCTTCTGCACTCCCGGACTCATCGTGCAGGCCCACGACCTGCTGGAACGCGTCGAACGGCCCTCCGATGCCGAGATCAGGGAGGCGCTGGCGGGCAACCTGTGCCGGTGCACGGGGTACGAGAAGATCCTTGACGCGGTACGGCTGGCCGCGGCCCGGAAGGCGCCAGGGAAGGAGACCAGCGCGTGAGCCTGCTGATCGAGAACGTGGCCATCGCTCCGGTCGCCGGGCCGGAGGTCGGGTCCGGATATATCAGGATCGATGGGGACCGGATCACCGAGCTGGGCGCCGGGCCGGCGCCGGACGTGCCGGGCGCCGGCCGTATCGACGGGACCGGATGCCTGGCCACCCCGGGCCTCGTCAACACGCACCACCATCTGTACCAGTGGGCCTCACAGGGGCTCGCGCAGGACGCGACACTGTTCGAGTGGCTGGTGGCGCTCTACCAGGTGTGGGCCGCCATGGACGCCGAAGTGGTCAAGGGCGCCGCCTCGGCCGGGCTCGGCTGGCTGGCGCTGTCGGGCTGCACCACCTCCAGCGACCACCACTACATCTTCCCCAAGGGCAGGGGAGACCTGTTCGCGGCCGGGATCGAGGCGGCACGTGAGATCGGCATCCGCTTCCACCCCGCGCGCGGCTCCATGGACAGGGGCGAGTCGCAGGGCGGACTGCCGCCGGACTCCGTGGTCGAGGAGCTCGACGACATCCTGGCCGCCACGGCCGAGGCCGTCGACGCCTACCACGACCCGTCGTTCTCCTCGATGTTGCGGGTCGTCGTCGCGCCGTGCTCGCCGTTCTCGGCCAGCGCCGAGCTGATGACCGAGTCCGCCGCCCTGGCCAGGGCCAAAGGCGTGCGCCTGCACACGCACCTGGCGGAGACCCTCGACGAGGACGAGCACTGCCTGGCCCAGTTCGGGCTGCGGCCCGTCGACTACATGGAGAAGCTGGGCTGGTTGGGGCCGGATGTGTGGTTCGCGCACACCGTGCACCTGAGCGACGCCGACATCGGCAAGCTCGCCGCCACCGGCACCGGCTCGGCCCACTGCCCCTCCTCGAACGGGCGGCTCGGCGCCGGCATCGCCCGCGTGTCCGAGATGCTGCGCCACGGCGCGAACGTCGGGCTCGGCGTGGACGGCAGCGCCTCCTCCGAACTGACGCCGCTGGCCGGGGAGATGCGGCAGACCCTGCTCTTCCAGCGCGCCAGGTACGGACCGGACGCGCTCACCGCCAGGCAGGCGCTCGAGCTCGCCACCCTCGGCGGGGCACGCAACCTCGGCCGGGAGAACGAGATCGGGACGCTGGAGCCCGGCAAGCTCGCCGACGTCGCCCTGTGGCGGGTCGACGGACCGTTCACCGCGGCGGTCGCCGACCCCGTCTGCGCGCTGGTCTTCGGACCTCCGCCGCCGCTCGCCCGGGTGCTGGTCGGCGGGCGTATCGTGGTCGAGGACGGCGAGCTGAAGACCGTCTCCCAGGACGCCGCCGGTCGTGCGGGGGTCGAGGCAGGGCGGAGATTGTTGCGGCTGGCGGAGGAGCGCGGCGTCCACGCCGTCAAGGAGGTCCATCACGGATAAAGTGAGATGTCCGGAAATAAGCACCCGAAAGGCGGTCCGGTGGCGGAACTCTCCGACGAGCGGCTGGAGCAGCTCAAGAGCACCTTCGCGTCGATCGACACCGACGGCGACGGCTACATCAGCGAGACCGAGCTGAAGCGGCACTTCCCCGGCCTGCCGGCCGAGGCGCTGGGGGCGATGAGCGAGGCCGCCGACTCCGACCAGGACGGCCGCTACTCGCTCGAGGAGTTCATCCGCACGGTGTCCTAGCGCTGTCCTGGAGGGCATCAGCACGGTGCCCTAGCGCGCGGACAGCTCGCGCTCCAGCGGGGTGCGGAAGCGCGGGGTCACCTTGATGCCGCCGAGCCAGGCGGCCAGCCCGGCCGCCTCGGCCTCCACGGCGGCCGTGGCCTCGGCGCCCACGTCGTCCAGCAGCCGCCACACCACCTCGCCGTCCGCCCGCTGTGCCCAGCCGCCCACCACCCGGC
>NZ_VCKY01000014.1 GCF_005889735.1 Nonomuraea turkmeniaca | reverse complement strand
CGCCTGGTGCGAGTCGGACGCGGTGACCCGCGTCCTCTCCCAGATCCCGGGCAGCGCCACTGTCTACCATGACGGCCCGGGCCACACCCTCTACGGCAACAACGCCTGCGCCCGCACCCACATCAACCGCTACTTCACCGACCGCACCCTGCCCTCCCACCCGACAAAGTGCTGACACCACGCACCGGCGTCCTCGGACCAGCCGCTCGTCAGGACCGGGCGGTGGCGGTCGGGGTTCCGTGCCAGCTGGTCCACAGCGCAGCATAGGAGCCGCCCTCGGCGACCAGCTCGTCATGCGATCCCAGCTCGCTGATCCGTCCGTCCTCCACGACCGCCACCCGATCCGCGTCGTGCGCCGTGTACAGCCGGTGCGCGATCGCGATCACCGTACGCCCGTCCAGCACAGCGGCCAGGGACCGCTCCAGGTGCCTGGCTGCCCGAGGGTCGATGAGGGAGGTGGCCTCGTCCAGGACCAGGGTGTGCGGGTCCGCGAGCACCAGCCGGGCCAGCGCCAGTTGCTGGGCGTGGGCAGGTGAGATGGCGTGCCCGCCGGACCCGACCTCCGTCTCCAGCCCGGAAGGCAGCTCCCGCACCCAGTCGAGCGCGTCCACCGCCTCCAGCGCCTTGCGTACCGCCGCGTCATCGGCGTCGGGCCGGGCGATCAGGAGGTTGTCACGTACGGTGCCTTTGAACACGTGATGCTCCTGGGTGACCAGCGCTACGTGGCCCCGCAGGTCGTTCAGCGGCAGGTCCACGAGTGGCACGCCGCCCACGTTCACCGAGCCGGTACGCGGCCCGTGAATGCCCGCCAGCAAGCGCCCCAGCGTGGACTTGCCCGCCCCGGAGGGCCCCACCATGGCCAGCCGTTCGCCCGGCTGGACGGTCAGCGACACGCCGTGGAGCACGTCGCGGCCCTCACGGTAGGCGTACCGGACGTCGGAGGCCTCCAGCAGCTCTCCGGAGGGCTGTGTGGAGGAGGCCACCCGGTCGTCGGGCACGTTGGCCACACCGAGGAGCCGCGACATGGCGGCCCCGCCCACCTGCAGCTCATCGATCCACATCAGAAACCTGTCGAGCGGGTCGATCAGCTGCTGAGCGTAGAGCGCGGCGGCGGTCACCTGGGCGAGCGTCACCCAGCCGTTGGCGTAGAAGAGCCCGCCGACCAGCAGCGCACTCACCACGGGGATGACGTAGCCCAGCTCTACGGCGGGATACCACCTGACGCGCAATCCGAGCGTGTACCGCTCGGCCGCGTACGAGCGCCCGATGTCGCCGTCGGTACGCGCCCGGCGGCGTTCCTGGAGGCCCAGCGCCTCCACCGCCCTGGCGCCCTCGACGGTCTCGGCCAGCCCTTCGGTCATGTCGGCGTATGCGGCGTTCTCGCGCAGGTAACCGTCGCGCGCCCGCTTCAGGTACCAGCGGGTGGCCACCCAGAGCACCGGGCCCGCGACCAGCATCGGAAGCATGAGGAGCGGACTGACCAGCACCAGCGCGCCCATGGTGATCAGGAACGTGACCATCGCGATCAGCGTCTCCGGCACCGCGTGCCGGACGGTGCGCGACAAGGAGTCCACGTCGCGCGACGTTCTGGTGATCAGGTCGCCGGACCCGGCCCGCTCGACCGTGGACAACGGCAGGGCGAGCACCTGGTCCACGAACTCCTCACGCAGCTCGGCCAGCACCTTCTCGCCGAGTTTGGCGGAGGCCAGCACGGCGTACCTCATGAGCACGCCTTGCAGCAGCAGGAACCCACCGATGGCGGCGGCCACGGCGGCGATGTTGACCTCTGCGCCGCGCTCGACGTTCTCGACCAGGCCACCGAGCTGCCACGGCACGACCAGCCCGGCCACGGCGGCCAGCCCGTGCAGGAGGAGAGTCACCGCGAGCCGGCGCGGGTATTTGAGCGTCAGCCGCCTGGCGTAGGCGCGCACCTGCTTCCGGTCGGCGACCGGGAGGATTTCACGAGCCACGAGTCAGTCCTCCTGAGAGCGAGGGCGTGCGCCGACACTCCCGAGACGGCAAGGACATGTCCACCCCTTCCGGAGAGGACCAAGGCGCACGCCGATATAGCCGCGATGGCCAGGGCAAGTGCATGCCAGCCCGATCGAGTACGGGCACGCGTCGGCGCTCCCGATAGGTCCGAGGCATCGGTCAGTCCTCTCCACGGGTGACGGTCGCCGCGTATTCGGGCGAGCTGTCCAGCAGCTGCCGGTGCGTGCCCTCGGCGAGGACCCGGCCGTCCTCGACGTAGATCACGTGGTCCGTACGGTCGAGGACCAGCGGGCTGGTCGTGCAGATCAGCGTGGTCTTGCCGACGCGGCTCTTGGCCAGCCGCTCGGCGATGCGGGCCTCGCTGTGGGCGTCCACGGCGCTGGTGGGCTCGACCAGGATGAGCACTTCGGGGTCGGCCAGCAGCGCCCTGACCAGCCGCAGCCGCTGCTGCTGCCCACCGGAGAACTCCCGCCCCGCCTCGGCCACCCACGTGTCGAGCCCATCGGGCAGAGCTTCGATGATGTCGTCGGCACAGGCCGTGTAAAGCGCCTCGCGCATCCGCTCATCGTCGGCGACCCCGCTGTCCCACACCCGCAGCCCGCCATCGGCCAGCCCGCCGCCCGTCAACCCGCCGCCCGTCAACCCATCGGTCAACCCGCCGTCCGTCAACCCGCCATCGGTCAGCCCGCCATGGGCCGCCATTTCGCCCCCAGCCTCGTCATGCGCATTCTTGGAGCCGCCGCCGTCCGAGCCGCCGCTGCCTGCCCGGCCGCCCCGTCCCCCAGGAGTACCGGCCGGAACGGGGGCGTCCAACCGGCCGGAAGCGGCCGGCCGGTGGTCCGACCCGACTTTGGAGTCGGGGCCGGAGTCGGGGCCGGCTTTCGGGTTGAGAGCGACGTCAGTGTGAAGGCTCGAGTGAGTGCGGACGATCGCGTCGGTGCCGGCGTTCGCGCTGGTGTCGCCGGTCACGGCGCTGCCGACGACCGGGCCGGCGTGGACGGTCGCGGCAGTGCCGGCGGCCGGGCTGGTGGGGATGGTCAGTTCGTCGCGGAGGCGGCCGGTGAAGAGGCGGGCGGCGTTGTCGGCGACGAGGATGCGGCGGCGGACCTCGTCCAGCGGCAGGGTGCTGAGGTCGGCCGCCCCGAACGTGACGTCCCCGCTGGTATAGCGGCCCAACCGGTCGGCGATGGCGATGGCGTCCTCGGGCGCGCTCGCGGCCATCGCCGTGAGCACGCCCGGCTGCACCGTGACCCCGCTGTACGAGTCCCGCAGCACCCCGCCCTCGCTGCTCCCGTGACCGCCCTGGACCTCGGGCTCCATGGACAGGATGCGGATAACCCGCCCGGCCGCCACGTGCCCCTTGGTGAGCTTGTCGGCCATCTCGGTGAGCGTGCGCATGGGACCGATGAGGAACACCGCGTACAGGTAGAACGCGACGAGTTGCCCGGTGGGGATCTCCCCGGCCACGGCGAAGGAGGCGCCGATGCCTGTGACGATCGCGATGAGCAGGCCGGGCAGCAGGATCTGGGCTCCTTCGAGCACCGACTCGACGCGGGACACGCGTACGCCGGCCTGCCGCGCCCGCTGCGACTCCTCCCGGTAACGCTCGGCGAACACCTGCTCGCCGCCGATGCCACGCAGCACCCGCAGGCCGGCCACGATGTCGGCGGCCCTGGTGGACAACTCGCCGGTCAGCTCGCGCTGCTTGGCCTGCCGCCGGTGCAGGGGCCTGAGCAGCGGCCCCACGGCGACGGCCATGAGCGGCACGCCGAACAGCACGAGCAGCCCGAGCGGCAGCGAGGTCGAGATGAGGATCACGGTGACGGTGATGATTGCCACGATGGCGCCGATGCCGCGCAGCAGGATGTCCATGGAGCTGCCGATGTGGGCGATGTCGGAGTTGCCGACGCTGACGACTTCGCCGGTCGAGAGCCGTTTCGGCAGCGTGGCGCCGAGCCTGGCGGCCTGCCTGGCCGTCAGTTGCACGGTGCGGTACGCGGCGGCCAGCCAGTTGTAGACGGCCAGCCGGTGCCGCATGACCCCGCCGAACGCCTGCAGCAACCCGAGCCCGAACAGGATGGACGCCCAGGTCAGCAGCGCCTCGGTGTCCTTGGCGGTGACGGCTTCGATGCCCTTCCCGAGCACGGCCGGCATCAAGGCCTGCACCAGCCACCACAGGGTCGCGTAGCCGATGCCCGCGAACAGGGATGGCGCCTGCCGCCGCGCGGTCCACCACAGGTAGCGGAGCGGGCTGCGGATGTCGGGCACGCCGGGATCGGCCTCAGGAAGGGAGCGCATAGAGACTCAAGGTTGACAAGGCGTCCCCCGGCCCGGCAAACGGTTTTCGCGCGCCGCCAGCGGCTGCCGGTGACCGCCGAGGGGGATCGGGCGGCTGCCCGGCGCCGCCGCTGAAGACCCGGCCGCGGTCAGACGGCACGGAAGGCCCGCCACGTGTACACCAGTGCCACCAGGGCCGTGACCGTCAGCAGCACGTACCCGATCGTGTACGCCCCGGTGGCGCTGTACACGGCCCCCATCACGAGCGGCGGGAAGTACCCGCCCAGCCCGCCGGCCGCGCCCACGAGCCCGGTCACCGTGCCCACCTTGGACGCCTCCACGAGCTTGGCCACCAGCGCGAACACGCCGCCTGTCCCCAGCCCCAGGAAGAAGGCCATGAGCACGAAGCTCGTCCCGGCCGGCACCTCGAGCGGCGGCCGCGCGGCCAGCACGAGCGCCATGACCGCGATCCCGGCGAACGCGATCAGCAACACCCGCACGGCCCCGATCCGGTCGGAGAGTGTGCCGCCCAGCGGCCTGGACAACACGGCCGCGATCGAGAATCCGGCCGTACGCAGTCCGGCGTCCGTCAGGGCGAACCGGTAAATGTTCTCCAGCAACGACGGCAGGTACGTGGAGAACGCCACGAATCCGCCGAACGCGACCGCGTACAGGAAGGCGCACTGCCAGGTCGCCTTGATACGCACCGCCTCCCGGGCCGCCGGGCCGGAGGCGGTGGTGGGCGACCAGCGGGGCGAGTCGCGACTCGCGACCAGCATGATCACGCCGGTCACCGCCAGCAGCACTGCCATCAGCACATGCGCCGTCGCTCGCCCGAAGGCCTCCACCAGGCGCGGCTCGAAGAACGCCGACAGCGCGGTCCCGCCCATGCCTGCCCCGAACACGCCGGTCGCGAAGCCCCGGCGGGCGGGCTCGTACCAGGCGTTCACGAACGGGATGCCGATCGCGAACGACGTGCCCGGAATGCCCAGCAGGAATCCCCAGAACAGCAGCCACCCGTATGAGTCCGACCACCCGACGAACAACACCGGCACGATGGAGGCGAAGCAGACGACGGCGAACATGCGCCGCCCGCCGAACCGGTCGGCCAGCATCCCCGCGGGGATCCGCCCCAGAGCACCGACCAGCACCGGGATCGCGATCAGCAACGACGTCTGCGTCGGCGACAACCCGAGCCGCCTGCTGTAGCTTCCCGCCAGCGGCCCGATCAGGTTCCACGCCCAGAACGTGACGGCGAACGCCATCGTGGCCAGCGCCAGGTTCCGCACCTGACCTTTACGAAGCTCAGACATATACCCTGTGTAACAGAGAGCTACTTTCTGTGATGAAGTGGGGGTATGAGCGCGGAGGACGTCCTACTGAAGATGGGCCGGTTCCTACGCAGGTCGGCCACGAGCCCCGACCTGCGGGCCGTCTACCTGACGGGCGGTGTCGAGGGTGACGCCTTCTACCGGGACCGGTGGAGCCACGACAAGGTGGTCCGCTCCACGCATGGCGTGAACTGCACGGGTTCGTGCTCCTGGAAGGTCTTCGTCAAGGACGGCATCATCACCTGGGAGGCCCAGCAGACCGACTACCCGAGCGTCGGCCCCGACCGCCCCGAGTACGAGCCGCGCGGCTGCCCGCGCGGCGCCGCCTTCTCCTGGTACACCTACTCGCCGACCCGAATCCGCTACCCGTACGCCCGCCGCGTCCTGGTCGACATGTACCTGGAGGCACGGCAACGCCTGGGCGACCCGGTGGCCGCCTGGGCCGAAATCACGACAAATCCGGAAAAACGGGAGAAATACCAGAAGGCTCGCGGCCACGGCGGCCTCATCCGCGTCACCTGGGACCTGGCCACCGAGATGATCGCCGCCGCCCACGTCCACACCATCAAGGCCTACGGCCCCGACCGCATCGCCGGGTTCTCCCCCATCCCGGCCATGTCGATGGTCTCCCACGCGATCGGCTCCAGGTTCGTGTCGCTCATCGGCGGCGCGATGCTCTCCTTCTACGACTGGTACGCCGACCTGCCGGTGGCCTCCCCTCAGGTGTTCGGCGACCAGACCGACGTGCCGGAGTCCGCGGACTGGTGGGACGCCGCGTACCTGATGATGTGGGGCGCGAACGTCCCCGTCACCCGCACCCCGGACACCCACTGGATGGCCGAGGCCCGCTACCGGGGCCAGAAGGTCGTGGTCGTGAGCCCCGACTACAACGACGCGGCCACGTTCGCCGACGAGTTCCTGAGCGTGCGGCCGGGGACGGACGGCGCGCTGGCGATGGCCATGGGGCACGTCATTCTCAAGGAGTTCTTCGTCGACCGCGAGACGCCGTTCTTCACCGATTACGTCAAGCGTTTCACCGATCTGCCCTTCCTGGTACGGCTGGACCGGAACGAGAACACCTACGTACCCGGCAAGTTCCTCACGGCACGCGACCTGGGCTCCAGCGAGGAGGCGGCCGAGTGGAAGACCGTGCTCATGTCGCGGGAGGGCGTGCCGGTGGTGCCGAACGGCTCGGTCGGCTTCCGCTGGACGGAGTCCGGCAAGGGCCGCTGGAACCTCAACCTCGACACCGACCCGGAGCTCACGCTCCACGGACGCGGTGAGCCGAAGGAAGTCCTGCTACCCCGCTTCGACGGCGGCGGCGTGTGCCACCGCGGCGTGCCGGTGACCAGGATCGGGGACCACCTCGTCACCACGGTGTTCGACCTCCTGATGGCCCAGTACGGAGTCCGGAGGGAAGGGCTGCCCGGCGATTGGCCGACCGGTTACGAGGACGTGGCGCAGCCGTACACGCCGGCCTGGCAGGAGCCGATCACCGGCGTGCCCGCCGACCGCGCGGTCAGGATCGCCAGGGAGTTCGCCAGGACGGCGGAGGCCTCGAACGGCCGCTGCATGATCATTCTCGGGGCGGGCACCACGCAGTGGTTCCACGGCGACACGATCTACCGGGCGTTCCTGTCACTGCTCCTGCTGACCGGCTGCCAGGGCCGCAACGGCGGCGGCTGGGCGCACTACGTGGGCCAGGAGAAATGCCGCCCGCAGACCGGATGGGCACTGCTGGCGGGCGCCACGGACTGGTCACGCCCGCCCCGGCAGACCCCCGGCACGCCGTTCTGGTACCTGCACACCGACCAGTGGCGTTACGACCGCTTCGACGCCGGCGAGCTCACCTCGCCGCTCGCCCGTGGCACGTTCCGCGGCAAGCACACCGCCGACCTCATCACGGAGGCCGTGCGGAACGGCTGGATGCCGATGTCCCCGACATTCGACCGCAACCCGCTGGACCTCGGCGACGCGGCCGACCCCATCGCCCACACCCGCGCCGAGCTGCGCGCGGGCCGGCTCGGGTACGCCGCCGAGCACCCGGACGACCCGCGTAACTGGCCACGCGTGCTCACCCTCTGGCGCTCGAACCTCCTCGGCTCCTCCGCCAAGGGCGACGAGTACTTCCTGCACCATCTCCTGGGCGCGACCTCCAACCTGGAGCACCCCGACGAGGAGGCGGCGACGGGCAAGCTGGATCTGCTCCTCACTCTCGACTTCCGGATGACGTCCTCGACGGTCTTCTCCGACATCGTGCTCCCCGCCGCTACCTGGTACGAGAAGCACGACCTTTCGTCCACGGACATGCACCCGTTCGTGCACGCGTTCAACCCGGCGATCTCCCCTCCATGGCAGACGAAGACGGACTTCACCGCCTTCCACCTCATCGCCCGCGCCTTCAGCGACCTCGCCAAGGAGCACCTGGGCGTCCGCCGTGACGTGGTCGCGGTGGCACACCAGCACGACACCCCAGGCGAGCTGGCCAGGGACGTCGGACCGGACCTCAAGCTCGTCGAACGCGACTACGGCGCGATCGCCGAGAAACTGGCCGCGCTCGGCCCGCTCACGGAGAAGCTCGGCCTCCCGGTCAAGGGGGTGACCTTCCTTCCCGACGAGGAGGTCGCCTGGCTGGGCCAGCGGTGCGGCCTCGTCCCGCGCGGCGTGGCCAAGGGCAGGCCCGAGCTGGACACCGACTCCAAGTGTTGCGAGGCGATCCTGGCCCTGTCGGGGGTGAGCAACGGCCGCCTGGCCGCCCAGGGTTTCCGGCAACTCGCCGAACGTACCGGCACCGACCTCGACGGCCTGGCCCACGAGGGGCACCGGATCGTCTTCTCCGACACCCAGGCCAGGCCGGTGCACGTCGCCGCCAGCCCCGAGTGGTCGGGCAAGGAGTCGCACGACCGCCGCTACGCCCCCTTCACGATCAACGTCGAGAACGGCAAACCCTGGCACACCCTCACCGGCCGCATGCATTTCTTCCTCGACCATGACTGGATGCACGAGTACGGCGAGGCGCTGCCGATCTACCGCCCCCCGCTGGACCTGGCCGCGCTGCTGGGCGAGACCGGCACGCTGCGGTACCTGACCCCGCACAGCAAGTGGTCGATCCACTCCGAGTACCAGGACAACCTGCTCATGTTGTCCCTCTCCCGCGGCGGCCCCACGATCTGGATGTCCGTCGAGGACGCGGCCAGGATCGGGGTGGCCGACAACGACTGGATCGAGGCGGTCAACCGCAACGGCGTGGTCGTGGCGCGGGCGATCGTCTCCCACCGCATGCCGCCGGGCACGGTCTACATGCACCATGCCCAGGACCGCCTGATCGACGTGCCGAAGTCGGAGGCCACCGGCCGCCGCGGCGGCATCCACAACGCGCTGACCAGGGTCCTCATCAAGCCGACCCACATGATCGGCGGCTACGCCCAGCTCTCGTACGCCTTCAACTACCTGGGGCCCACCGGCAACCAGCGCGACGAGCTCACCACCATCCGACGCAGGTCCCAGGAGGTACGTTACTGATGCGGATCATGGCCCAGATCGCCATGGTGATGAACCTGGACAAGTGCATCGGGTGCCACACCTGCTCGGTCACGTGCAAGCAGACCTGGACCAACAGGCCCGGTGTCGAGTACGTCTGGTTCAACAACGTCGAGACCCGCCCCGGCCAGGGCTACCCCAGACGGTACGAGGACCAGGACCGCTGGCGCGGCGGCTGGACCCTCAACCGCAAGGGCAAGCTCGAACTGCGGGCGGGCGGCCGGCTGCGCAAACTGCTCACCATCTTCGCCAACCCGATCATGCCGTCCATCCAGGACTACTACGAGCCCTGGACGTACGACTACGAGAACCTCACGAACGCGCCCCTCTCCAGCGACATCCCCGTCGCCCCACCCAGGTCACTGATCAGCGGCGAGCCCACGAAGATCAGCTGGAGCGCGAACTGGGACGACAGCCTCGGCGGCGACCCGTCGCCCGACCCCGTGCTCGCGCAGGTGTCGGACCAGGTCAAGCTGTCGTTCGAAGAGGCGTTCATGTTCTACCTGCCGCGCATCTGCGAGCACTGCCTCAACCCGTCATGCGTGGCCTCCTGCCCGTCAGGCGCGCTGTACAAGCGCGAGGAGGACGGCATCGTGCTCGTGGACCAGGACCGCTGCCGGGGCTGGCGCATGTGCGTGACGGGCTGCCCGTACAAGAAGATGTATTTCAATCACAAGACCGGCAAGGCCGAGAAGTGCACGTTCTGCTACCCGCGGGTGGAGGTCGGCCTGCCGACGGTCTGCTCGGAGACGTGCGTCGGCCGCCTCCGCTACCTCGGGGTCCTGCTGTACGACGCCGACCGCGTCTCGGCGGCGGCCTCGGTCCCTGACGAACGCGATCTGTACGAGGCCCAGCTGGACGTCTTCATCGACCCCGACGACCCGGCCGTCGCCAGTGCCGACCTGCCGCCCGACTGGGTGGAAGCCGCCCGCAGATCGCCCGTGTACCAGCTGATCAAGAAATACCGGATCGCGCTCCCCCTGCACCCGGAGTACCGAACCCTGCCCATGGTCTGGTACGTCCCGCCGCTCTCCCCCGTCGTGGACGCGCTCGCCGGCACGGGCCACGACGGCGAGGACGCGGTCAACCTGTTCGCCGCCATCGAGGCGCTGCGCATCCCCGTCGGCTACCTGGCCGAGCTGTTCACCGCGGGCGACCCCGCGCCGGTGAACACCGCGCTGCGCCGTCTGGCCGCGATGCGCTCGTACATGCGGGCGGTCAACCTGGGCGAGCCGCACCCGGTCCCGCCCGACGCGGGCCTGTCGGAGGACGAACTGCGCGACATGTACCGGCTGCTGGCCCTGGCCAGATACGACGAGCGTTACGTGATCCCGACCGCGTACGGGAACCCGCCAGGGGTCGTGGAGGAGGGCGTGTGCAGCCTCGACTACGACGGCGGGCCCGGCATGCAGCAGCCGTTCGGCGAGGCGTCGGGCCGTCCCGTGCCGGTCTCGATCGAGAACTTCCACGGCCTGAAGGAGCGCCAGACCAGCGACGAGATCACCCACGACCGGGTGAACCTCCTCAACTGGGACGGCCGCGGCACCCCGGCGGGCCTCTTCCCGCCACGGAGGAAGAAATCATGACCGAGCCCGCGCTCTGGCAGGCGGCCGCGCACCTGCTGGCCTACCCCGACGAACGGTTCTGGCGGCGGCTGCAGCTGATCAGGGAGGCGGCGGAGCCGTACTTCGCCGAGTTCCTGGCCCGGGCCGCCGAGCTGGGTCCCGGCGAACTGGCCGCGCACTACGTGGAGACATTCGACCTGAACCGGCGCTGCTGCCTCTATCTGACCTACTACACCGACGGCGACACCCGGCGCCGGGGCGAGTCGCTGGCCGCGCTGAAACGCCGCTACCGCGCCGCGGGATGGGAGCTGATGGACGACGAACTGCCGGACTTCCTGCCGGTCGTGCTGGAGTTCGCCGCGGTCGACCCCTCCGGGGCCGGGCTCCTCGCCGAACACCGCGTGGGGCTGGAGCTGCTGCTCGCCGCCCTGACGGCACGCGAGTCGCCGTACACGCACGTCATCGGCGCCGTGTGCGCCGCGCTCCCACCGCTCACCGCCGCCCAGCGCGCGGCGGCCGGCCGCCTGGCCGCGGGCGGGCCGCCCGCCGAGACCGTGGGGAGGTACGCGTGAGCTGGGGCGAGAGCATGTTGTGGATCGTGGCGCCGTACATCACGATCGTGATCTTCGTCGGCGGCCTGATCTGGCGGTACCGCTACGACAAGTTCGGCTGGACCACCCGCTCCTCCCAGCTCTACGAGAGCCGGCTGCTGCGCGTGGCGAGCCCGCTGTTCCACTACGCGCTGCTCTTCGTGATCGTCGGCCACATCACCGGCCTGCTCATCCCGCGGAACTGGATGGAGGCCATCGGCGTGAGCAACCACGCCTACCACGTGAACGCGCTCACCTGGGGCGGGATCGCCGGCCTGGCCACGCTCGTGGCGGTGGGCCTGCTGATCTACCGCCGTCGCACCGTCGGCCCGGTGTTCCTGGCGACCACGAACAACGACAAGACCATGTACGCGGTCCTGGCGCTGGCGATCCTCTCCGGCGTGGTGACGACGGTGGCGGGGTTCGTGCCGAGCGAGGTCAGTTATCGGACCACGGTCGCACCCTGGTTCCGCGGCGTGCTCATCCTGCAACCGGATGTGACCGCGATGGCGCACGCGAGCGGCCTTTACAAGGTGCACACGTTGATCGGGATGGTGCTGATCGTACTTTTCCCGTTCAGCCGCCTGGTGCACGCGCTTTCCGCCCCGTTGGGCTATTTGTTCCGTCCTTACATCGTGTATCGGAGGCGGCCGAGGTAGCGCGCCACGGCTCCCGGGAGGGGTCTCCGTGCGCCAGAATCGACCCTTGTGAAGCACGGGTACACCAACAGCACGGTCGGCGACGACGCCCTGGTCGTGAAGTGCTACCAGGGCCCTGACGCGGCGTTCAGGCTGCGCACGGAGAGCAGATACCTGCGCCGGCTACGCGGCCGCGTCCCGGTCCCGCGCGTTCACCAGATCACCGAGACGAGCCTGACCACCCGCTTCGTCTCCGGCGCCCACGGCCAGGACCTCCTGGACGAGGGCCGGGCGGTGGAGGTGCTCACGGAGTGCGGCCGGGTCCTGGGCGGCATCCACAGGCTGGGCATCGTGCACGGCGACTTCGGCCCGCAGAACATGTTGTTCGACCCGGCCACGTTCAGGACGACCGCGATCCTGGACTGGGAGTGGGCCCATCCGGGGCTGCCGGTCGAGGACCTCGCGTGGTGCGAGTGGATCATCCGCAGCCACCACCCCGAGCATGTGCCGCTGCTCCGGCATTTCTTCGCCGCCTACGACGGCCCCGTCCCCGGCTGGTCGGAGCGCCAGGCGGCCATGCTGGCCCGCTGCCGGGACCTGCTCGACTTCTGCGCCCGCTGGGAGCCGGGCGGGGGCGGCGAGAAGCTCTGGCACCGCCGCCTCGACACCACGGCCTCCTGGAGCGAATGATCACTGGCGGGCGGCGATCGACTGGTTGCTGACCGGCGACGAGCCGGGCATTCGCGGCCAGACCCGCCGCGACCTGCTCGGGGAGCCCGCGGGCGAGGACGCCCGCGCCCCCGCGCCGCCTGTGACGGATCTGTCGGTGGTGTTTGCTTGACTCGGGGTCATGGCTGAGCACACGATCCTTGTTCTCGGCGCGACCGGCACCACCGGCCGGCGCGTGACCGGCCTGCTGCGTGCCTCCGGGCACGCCGTGCTCAGGGCGTCCAGGAGCGGCGAGACCACCTTCGACTGGTCCCGCCCGGACACCTGGGAGCCCGCGGTGGCCGGCGTTTCCCGCATCTACCTCATGGCTCCC
The DNA here is from genome assembly GCF_005889735.1 of Nonomuraea turkmeniaca. Taxonomy (GTDB): domain Bacteria; phylum Actinomycetota; class Actinomycetes; order Streptosporangiales; family Streptosporangiaceae; genus Nonomuraea; species Nonomuraea turkmeniaca. Next base: position 71,465 of record NZ_VCKY01000014.1, on the reverse strand, counting down.
GACGGCACGCCGGTCGCCCCGGAGTTCGTGTCGCTGGCCGTCGAGCGGGGCGTCCGGCGCATCGTGCTGCTGTCCAGCGGGGCCATCGAGGCCATGGGCGACGAGCGCCTGATGTCCGCCGAGCGCACGGTGCGCGACTCGGGCGCTGAGTGGACGGTCCTGCGGCCGAGCTGGTTCGACCAGAACTTCGACGAGGGGTTCTTGCAGCCCGCGATCATGGCGGGCGAGGTGGTGGTGCCGATGGGCGAGGCGCGGCAGGCGTTCGTGGACGCCGGCGACATCGCGGCCGTCGCCGCCGCCGCGCTCACGGAGGACGGCCACGCGGGGCGGAGCTACGAGGTCACGGGGCCGCGCTCGCTGACGTTCGGGGAGGCCGTGGAGGTCATCGCACGGGCGGCCGGCCGCGAGGTCCGCTACCGGGGCGGCGACGAGGACTACCTGGCGGCGATGGACATCTCGGAGCAGGCGATGGGCGAGGTCAAGGCGTTCGCCGCGCTTCGCGACCTCGGCGACCAGCCGGTCTCCGAGACCGTGCGCCAGGTGACGGGCCGCCCGCCGAAACCCTTCGAAACCTACGCCACGAAGGCCGCCGCCCAGGGCGCCTGGCGCCCTGGCGGGTCACCTCCCTGAGTAGCCGCGTTCCGTAGCGCCGCCCCAGAGTGAGCGCGACGGACATTCAGCGGTAGCAGTCGATCAGCCGGGCCAGATGCCTGCCCGCAAGGTGCAAGGGTGTCTCGCTCTGCGACACCTGGGCAGACATCTCCGCCCCTTCGAGCGTGTTGATCACCGTGTGCGCGAGGTCGCGCGCGACGTCCTCGGAGAAGCCCGAACGGCGGAGCTTGTCGCTGACCAAGCCCCGCCAGTTCGCGAAGGCCTCCTCGGAGGCGCTTTGGATGCCCGGCACGCGACCGACGCTCTCCAGGGCCATGGTGGTGATGGGGCACCCGTCCAGCCATCCGGAGTCGCGTAGACCCACGGCCAGCTCGCCGGCGCATTCGATGATCGCCGCAGCGGGGTCGTCCACCCGGTCCAAGCAGGCGCGCAGGAGCTCGGCGAACTCCCTGTCCCCATGTTGGACGGCTGCGACGGCCAGCTCCGTCTTGCCTCCTGGGAAGAAGTGGTAGACGGAGCCCAGGGTGGCCTCGGCCTCCTGGGAGATCTGCTTCAGGCCGGTCGCCTCGTAGCCCTGCCGCTGCATCAGGCGGGATGTGGCTCGGACGATCCGTTCCCTGGTGCCGATCTCGTGCTTGGTCCTCATGGCGTCATCCTACTGAATAGAGCGTTCGTTCTAGTGATGTGCTAGGGTCCTCGCTAAATAGAGCGTTCGTTTTAGTCAGTGGAGGAATCTATGACTGCCACGTCGGTGACCGTCATCGGTCTCGGCCCCATGGGCCACGCCATGGCCGGCACCTACCTGGACAAGGGCTACGAGGTCACCCTGTGGAATCGCACGCCGGCCAAGGCCGACGGGCTGGTGGCCCGCGGTGCTCACCGGGCGGACACGGTAGAGGCCGCGCTCAAGGCCAACGACCTGGTGGTGCTGAGCCTGACCGACTATGCCGCCGTGTACGCCATCCTGGAGCAGGCTCCCGCGGCCCTGGCCGGCCGTACCATCGCCAACCTCACCTCCGACACCCCCACCCAGGCTCGCGAGGCGGCGGAGTGGACGGCCGCCCGCGGCGCCGTGCAGATCACCGGCGGCGTACAGGTGCCGCCCCCGGCCATCGGCACTCCAGAGGCCGTGACGTACTACAGCGGCCCCAAGGAGGCGATCGAGACCCACCGGGCCGCCCTTGAGGTCCTGACCGGGATCGACTACCTCGGCGAGGACCCGGGCCTGGCGGCGCTGTTCTACCAGATCGGGATCGACATGTTCTGGACCGGTTTGGTCGGCTATCTGCACGGCCAGGCGGTGGCACAAGCCAACGGCATCTCGGCGCAGCAGTTCCTTCCTCACGCCGTGAAGACCATGGATTTCCGGTACTTCCTGGAGTTCTACGCCCCGCGCATCGACGCCGGCAACCATGAGGGCGACGTGGACACCCTGGCCATGGGAGCGGCCAGCCTCGAGCACGTGATGCACACCGCGCGGGCGTCCGGGGTGGACAGCTCTCTCCCTGCGGCCGTCCTGGACCTCTTCCGTCGCGGCATCGCCGCCGGCCACGGCCAGGACAGCCTCACCAGCCTGGCCAAGGTGCTCAAGCCGTAACCCCGCGAACCGTCACCGTGCTCGGCCGGCACCAGGCGTCGTGACCGCCGGCGCGGCCGCGCATGGAGCGACCCCCGGGAAATGCCCTAAATCCCGGGGGTCTGTGAGCCGTCATGTCGTGGCACCAGCGCCGTTTAAGAGCGAAGGTCAAACGTTACGATGTCGCGCTCTGCCATTAAGCCATGGGCGCACGTGGAGCACCCAGCGGGAGTCGAACCCGCATCTCGACAATCACTGCCTTCACCCGATCGATCTGGTATCCGACGGCAATGCTGAATCTGGAGCGAGAGTCTGAGACTGATCGGCTGCCTCTACCATCTGGGCTACCCCGGCCCGCAGTGCCGGGGGAAGGGATCGAACCTCCGCTGTCACCGTTGTTCAGGCTGAGCTTCATCTTCAGCTTGCGCTCCTTGCGCACCCGCCCACTTGGGGCGGGGGTCTTCGCAGGCTACCCGAGCAGGTAGCCGAACAGGGCGTCGCCGATCCGCCGGTCAGCGACCTCGACGCTGTTGGCCTCCTCGCGGGCGTACTTCACCGCATCCTGAAGCTTGGTCAGCCGATCCAGCAGCTCGTTGACGCGCCGCTGCGGGACAGCGCCGGAGAAGGCGATCTTCGTCCAGTAGCCCACCACCACGTCTTCGGTGAACACTTGCACCTGCGCCGGGTGATGCTCGGTCGCCTCCGCGAGCACGTGGTTGCGTGGCACCTTCTTGGTGCGGGTGGTCTTGACCGGTTCGGTGCGCCACGTGTCGGTGTTCTCGTCCCGCGTCCATGTCTCGGACGGGTCCAGCGTGGGCAGCTTCGAGATCAGCGTGCGCAGGTCGACGAGTTGCTTCTCCAGGAACAGCAGGTACGTGACCGGGACGCCTTCCAGGAGAACTCGCCCGTCTACGACGACGTCGGCCTTGGCCGAGCAGTTCGCGACGTCCTTGGTGGCGGTCACGTCGAACAGCCGCGTCAGGGCGTCCGCCGCGTCCTTGACGGCGTCCTCGACCTTCACCTGCACCCTGGTCGACTCCGGCGGCAGTTGCTCTCCCTCGTCGTCGATCGGCTGGTAGGTGCGCGAGATGCCCGACAGCAGAGGCGCCTTCTGCACCGTGTGGTAGACGTCGGTCACCTTGCGCTGGACATCGGCCTTGACGCCCTTCTCGACGGCGAGGATCTGGTTGAGCTTGGTCACGGCACGAACCTAGCGTCCTACCGTGCCGCACAACACCGAATATTGGGGCGAATCAGGCTCATCTGCTATGAGCCGCCTCCAGCTGCGGGAGTTCGGTGACCGCTTCCTTATCAGCACGATCACCGGGTGCGTAGTAGGGCTCGATACGGAGTGAGGCAGGCGGGCAATGTTCGGTGTCGCTGCCGTCGGACGCGCGGTATCAGCTCAATCACCACGCTGCCGCTGGCAAGGACCGGTCAATAGGCTCCCGACATGCCTCTCACCTTTACTGCTCGCATGGCAGGGGTCGATGAAGACCTTGAGCTTGAGTGTCTGTCGGCCGGCATCTGCCGATCTGCGGGTGGTCTCTGCCGTTCGCCCCGAGCTCTCGTCGAGCCTGCGCCCGATGCGTGGCCTTGCTGGTGTCTTCAGCTCGACCTCCGCACATGGCCGCACCCAACCGGTTGATCAACCCACAGCCGCACTGTCCCCGCCCCCGATAGCTGCCCGATTGTGTGCCCCGACCGAGGCGTCAAGTCCATCGTCACGCCGATCGGTCTCGGCCCCTTCCACCTGGCCGGACGCCAGTGCGGAAGGACGGAATCGACGCCGACCGAGGGACACAGACAAATGCGGTATCGGGGTGAGGTACGACCTCAGCCCGCGCACCCGGATGACGGACTCCCACAATCGGCATAACCCACATTCGATAAAATAAGTGGGAATTCCTCCCTGGTCCCGCCAAACTGATCACGAACCAGTGAGGAGATTACTTACATGCCGAACCAGCCCGCACCGAACCTGCTGTCGTGGGCCAGCGAGATCGACGAAGGCGCGATCACGCAGGCCGCACGCGCTGCCCGCCTGCCGTTCGTTTCCGGCCACGTCGCTCTCATGCCCGACGCACACGTCGGCATCGGTGCGACGGTCGGCTCGGTAATCCCCACTAAAAACGCGATCATTCCCGCCGCCGTCGGCGTGGATATCGGTTGCGGCATGGTGGCCACGGAAACGACGCTCACGGCCGCGGATCTGCCCGACACCCTCGCGGCCCTGATGCCGATGGTGGAGCACCGCATCCCCGCCGGCGTCGGCAAGGGCCACGACGACCCGTCGATCGACCGCACCCTCAGCGACCTCGGCCTGCCCTACACCGACCTCAACCCGAAGCAGACCAAGAAGGTGGCCGAGCAGTTCGGCACCCTCGGCTCCGGCAACCATTTCGTCGAGGTCTGCCTCGACGAGCGTGACCACGTCTGGACGGTCCTGCACTCGGGTTCCCGCGGCATCGGCAACCAGCTCGCCCAGATGCACATCACGGGCGCCAAGAAGCTGATGAAGAAGCAGGAGGTGGGCCTGGAGGATCCGGACCTCGCGTACCTCGTGCAGAGCACGCCGGAGTTCACCGCGTACATCGAGGACATGCTGTGGGCCCAGCACTACGCCATGGCCTCGCGCGCCCGCATGGACAAGGTACTGATCAACGCCCTGTTCAAGGTCGTCGGCAAGGGCCAGCGCGTCCGCACCATTAACTGCCACCACAACTTCACCCAGCAGGAAACCCACTACGGCAAGTCCCTCTGGATCACCCGCAAGGGAGCCATCAAGGCTGACAGGGGCGATGAAGGCGTGATCCCGGGCTCGATGGGTACTCGCTCGTACATCGTGCGGGGTCGTGGAAACCCGGAGTCGTACAACTCTTGCTCCCACGGTGCGGGCCGTCGTATGTCCCGCACGAAGGCGAAGCGAGAGCTTTCAGCTACTTCCTTGACCGAGGCCATGAGCGGTCGAACCTGGAACAGCGATCGGGCTGCCGCCTTGGTGGATGAACACCCTGAGGCGTACAAGCCGATCGATCAGGTAATGGCCGACCAGAAGGACCTGGTCGAGGTCCAGCACACCTTGCGCCAGATCTTCAACTACAAGGGTTAACCCCAACGGGGATGTCTCGCGAACACCAGCGAAGCGACGCTGGGCACGAGGCATCCCCTAGATCTGGGTGATCTCCGGCGTAGGTCTCAGGTACCTGAGGGATCAGGCGGGCCTGACCATGCCGCAGAGCATGAGGTATGCCTACGACTATCTCGTCTACTTCCCGCGAGTTTCGGAGCTCTCACGGAACAGCAACGGAACATGAGATCTCACCTGTCAGGAGGCCAGGCCTGACCAACTCGCAGGTTCATCGGGCGCAGCCGGCTCAGCTCTTGGAAGAACTCGAGTTCACCGATCTCGTACGGAGCAAACTCGCTGAGATCCAACTGAGCGTAGGTAAGGAAGCCGTACTGATCCTCGTACTCCGGCTCTTCCGCGTCGTAAGCGATCACTGTGCCGTTGGCGTAGGCCTCGACTTGCACGTGGGCGTAACCCTCTTCATCGAGGGCCAGGTACGACGTCGACGTCCCCCAACTCGCATATTGATCGCCCCGGTCCTCATCCCATCGTCGCCGGAAGTACCGCATTTGAGCAGTGTCCTCTCAGCACTCGCGTTACTCTGCCAGGTGATGAGGAGATCCTTGTGAGTGCAGAAGCATGGCCCCTGCTGCGACCGCAGCTCGCGCTCGGGCAGAGGCTGCAAGGAACCGTGCTTCCCGCTCCATGGCCCACCGGACCCGGCCACGCGTGATCGTGCGAGGCGATGAAGTGCTGTACAGCACTTCATCGCTTGGCACCCATCAGCGACCCCGTGGGCATTGCTGTGTTCTGGTGAACCCGGCTCGCACGAAGATCAGCCGCCTTCCCCTGCGGTGATTTAGCACTGCCACAGGAAGCGCCCCTCCTGCTCGTCGGGGCTGAGGAAGCCGTAACCCGCCCCGCTTTCGGCGAACAATGTGTCGTACATGCCGTTCTCGGAGTTGCGGAGCTGGAAGAAGTACGTCCATACGCCCGCTGGATACTCCTCGTCCTGCCACCAGGTAGGAGTGCCGAGCATTTGAGACCCCCACCGCGGGGCTGTCGACTGCTCGATCTCCTCCAGGTCGACGAACAACTCGTTCACGAGGCTCTCGCCGGTGGCGGCGCCGACTGCCTGCACGAAGGGCGGAATCCGGCCCGGTTGCACGATGAGCGCGTTCTCCCCGCCTTCCGGGCTCCACGATTCCTCGGATTCGTTGTCCATGAACAGGTAAGCCATCCGGATCTGCCGGCCGGGCAACCGGAACTGCCCGATGAACCCCATGAGACGCTCATGCCGCCAGCAGCGCGGCCACTGCGGTTTTTCCAGCCAAACGGGCTGACCACCGAGTTTGGTCCAGTACTCGTCGATCGCCTCGTCCGCGTGAGAGAAAATCATCTTGTACGCGAGGTCATCACCGTCGATCACCGAGGCATCCTATGGCGACACTCCGACTTGGTTGACTATAGAAGTGTCGACTGGCCTTAGGAGCGCAGACCTAGTTCAGCAGTGACGTGAAGCCGCATCTGCACCTCGGCACGCTCTCGCCGGGCCTGCACGGCAGGCACCAGCTCGTCGAAGTCCGCCCAGAACTCCGTCCACCCGGCCGTCTTCATCCCGAAGACCTGCCCGGGATCGACCGGACGCTTGTGGTGCTGGAACCCGACAGGCACGGCCTGCTCCAGCTTTCCCCGCAGGCAGGCCAGGTTGTCCAGGAATTGTGAAGTCCAGCTGCTGCATCGCCTGCGGGTCGGCCGTGTCCGGCTCGGCCCACATCCTGATCGGATACCGGGTCTCGTGGTACGTCATGTCGTGTCGCCTCCTTCCGGAGCGCTGAACTCGATCTACCTGGCCAGAGCTCCCATACCCGCCGCGACCTGATCAGTGCCGGTTGCCGTACTGCTCGGTGTTGGCCGGCTCCACCAGCAGGACGTGCGCGGGCTCGTCCGCCACCGGCCGGTGCCGCAGCCCTTTCAGCACGACGAAGACGTCGCCCGCGACCATGGTGACGGGGTCGTTTCCCTCGATCTCGATCCTGAACGTGCCGTCCCAGCACAGGAACAGCTCGTCCTCGTCTGATCGTGCCAGGGGAACTCGCCGTGCAACTGGGCCAGCCGCACCACGGCGTCGTTCGCCCGCGCCAGCTCCCGTTGCTGGAACGGTCCTGGCAGGGTACGGATGACCTGCGGGATCGACACTGCGGCAGGCGTTTCGAGCTTCATGACGTTCTCCTTCTCGAATATCCAGGACCCATGCAATCGGCGTTGGCGCCCCCTTCCCAGAGCCAATCTTTCAAAATTGGACTCACTATCGAACCAATCAAGATGACGTCTTCGCCAGGACCTCTTGCTTGACCGGCGCCTGTGGCCTGCCGGGCAGGAGGGGGATGGCGACCAGGACGATCGCGACCGCGGCCACGGCGAGCCAGGCGACGCCGTGGAAGCCGGAGATGGGGTCGCCCGCGTTCTGCAGGATGAGTGTGACCACGGCCACGCCGAGTGCGGCGCCGAGCTGGTTGAGCATGTAGAGCACTGAGCTGCCCTGCGCCACCATGGGCCCCGGCAGTGTGCGATAGAGCGATCCCATGGTGGGCGCACTGAAGCAGCCGCTGCCCAGGCCGAGCGCGAAGGCCGCCAGCGCCGGCCACACCTCGGCGGTATCCGGGCCGATCCAGGTGAAGGTCAGCCCGCTCGCCACCGCCGCGGCCGCGCCGCCGGCGGCCAGCCCGCGGGCGCCGACCCGGTCGGACATCCGCCCGGCCAGCGGCATCGCGACTGCGCCGCCGAGCCCAAGCGGGGCCATCAGCAGCCCGGCGGCGAGCACGCCGTGGCCGTGCACCTGCTGGTAGTACAGGGGCAGCGCGAAAAGGACGGCGAAGAGCGACAGCCCGCCCAGCCCCATGATCGTGACGCTCGCGCTGAATCCCCGGTTGGCGAACAACCGCAGGTCGATCAGAGGTGACACGCTTCTCCGGCCACGCCGCTGCGCGTGGACCGCGTACCCGAGCAACACCGCGACGCCCGCGCCCAGAGGGAGCAGCACCTGCCAGGCGGCGAACGCCCCCTGCTCGGCCGCCTGCGACAGGGCCAGCACGACGGCCGCGAAGCCGGGCCCGAGCAGCGCCAGCCCCACCACGTCGAGCCCCGCCCGCTGCGCCTCCGCGTGCCCGTCGGCCGGGATCACACGTTGGGCCAGCACGTACGCGACCGCGCCGACGGGCACACTGAGCAGGAACATCCACCGCCACGGCAGGCTGTCGAGCACGGCTCCGCCCGCGATCGGGCCGAGCACGGGACCGAGGGACAACACCACGCCCATCAGTCCCATCACCCGCCCGGCGCGGTGCGGTCCAGCGGCGCGGGCCAGGAGGATCAGCACCAGCGGATCGAGCAGCCCGGCCCCGAACCCCTGCAGGACGCGGAAGGCGATGAGGCTGCCGACGTTCCAGGCCAGTCCGGCGCCGAGCGAGCCGGCCAGGAACACCAGCAGCCCGGCCAGCCACAGCCGTTTGCCGCCGAATCGGTCGACGGCCCAGGTGGTGAACGGGATGGTGGCCGTGACGGCCAGCAGGAACCCGGTGGACGTCCAGCCGATCGTGCTCAGCGACGTGCCGAAGGCCCCGGCCAGCGTGTCGGCGGCGACGGCGGCCATCGTGCTGTTGAGGATGCCCAGCAGCCCGCCGAGCAGCACGACGAAGATCACTCCGAGGAGACGTCCGTCCATGCGGTCATTTGAACTCATTGGTTCAACTTAATTGCCACATCCGTTCTTATACAACCTTGAGGTCCATGTATTTGAACCCATAAGTACAATCAGAGGCATGAGCAGCAGTGGCACGACCTCGCGTGGCCGAATCGACAAGCGGCAGGCGATCCTGGAGGGCGCGTTCACCGTGTTCGCCCGCCAGGGTTACGCCCAGGCCTGCGTGCAAGAGATCGCCAACGAGGCCGGCGTGGCCAAGCCGACGGTCTACAACCACCTGACCGACAAGGCCACACTGTTCAAGCACGCGATGGAGGCCGGCGCGCGGACCGCGCTCGACGACCGCCTCGCCGCCCTGGAGCCGCTGGCGAACCCGGCCGAGGACCTGCGCGCCTCTCTGGAGGACGTCGCCCACGCGCTGTTGCGCCTGCACACCAACGAGCGCTCGTGCGCGTTGCGCCGCCTCCTCTACTCGGAGGTCACGAGGTTCCCCGACATTCTCGACATCGTCGTGGAGAGCGGGCCCGACCGGCTCAACCAGGCCCTGGCCGACCGGCTGGCCAGGCTCACACTCGCAGGCCGCCTGCGGGCCACCGACCCCGATCTGGCGGCCGAGCAGCTCATGGCCCTGCTCCTCGGCCCCCTGGAGGCCCGCTCCCAACTGGGCACCCGGACGCTCGAGGACACGGAACTCCGCGAGGTGGCAGAGGCCGCGGTGCGGACGTTCCTCCACGCTTGGGGACCCGACACGCGTGAGCGATCATGACGACAAGACCACTTGTCGATGGTAGACAAGAGATATAGTCTGCCGCGTGTGGTGGAACGAGACGAGTACGCGGCCATCCGCGATCGGATCATCGGGCTCTCCCACCTCCATGGCTTGCGCTGCGACTGGGCGGAAACGACGCAGCGGCAGCGATTCCTCTTGCTATGGGATGCCGAGGGCCGCGTGGCGGCCCGTGCGATCGTCCCGCTGTACCCTCGGGAGACCCCGCGGCTGGTGGACTCCCTCGAACAAGGGCTCGCGCACCTGTTCGGCGACGACTGGCTAGAGGACTGACGACCTGGGTTGGAGAAACCGATGACCCCCGCAGACCGCGTCGACGTCCACGTCACCATGGCTGGCAACTTGTGGCTCGCCCAGGTGGACGGCGTGGCCGGCGGCATGTCGGCACGTACGCTGAAGGAACTCCAGGGGGATGTCGCCGCGGGGCTGCCGTTCCTGTTCGCCGATCGCGCCCAGCCGCCGACCCCCGTCTACCACTACACGCTGCCCGGCCTGTCCGAGCAGGACCTCGACGACTTCGCCGCACTCCAGCGCCAGGCCGCCGCCATCGCCGAGGACTACACGCGCACGCTCAAGAAACGGGTCAAGCACATGCACGAGCTGGGCCTGTCGGACGGGGACATCGGGGAGCTGCTCGGGCTCACCAAACAACGCATCCAGCAGATCCGCACCAACGCCAACGACGAAGCCCGCCAGACCGGATAGGTCTGGCGGGCTCTTCCCGGCGGGCGGTCACCGCTTGTTCGCTGACGACCGGCTTACAGCCGGTCGGTCACGGCTTGTCGTCGGTCCAGCCGGCCTCCAGCACCGCGGTGGAGATGAACACCTCGCCCGGCTCGAAGCCCGCCTGCAACCCGCCGGGCTTCACCACGACGTACTCGTTGGCGAGGGCCCGGCCGGTCGACTCGTCGAAGATCAGCCGGTTCTCGAGGACAGCGCCGCCCTTGACGCGCTCCTCGATCGAGACGGCCGTGCCCTGGCGGCCTTCGGCGTCGGTGAGGTTCTCGACGACCTTGACGGTGTCGAGCTCGGCCAGCATGCGGAACGCCGCACCCCGCACCCGCGGCGTCACCGGCATGTCCGTGATCAGGCCCGCGCTGACCTTGAACAACCAGACGTCGGAGGCCATCGGGCTCGAGGACTCCGTGTCATGCCCCTCGTACGACCGCAGCAGCCACTTCTTGAGGTCGTCCGGGTCGCTCGGCAACCCGCGCAGATCCTTCATCGTCACGTTCCGGCCCAGCCAGAACACCTTGTCCCCGTCCACCAGAGGGCTGCGGCTGGTCCGCATCTTGCCCGGTGCCGTCTCGGTCTCCAGAGCCAGCGAACCACGCTTGCCCGGCTCTGCGACCTCGACCTTCTCCGGCGACCCTGCCGCCTCCCACGCCTTCCTGTCCTCCTCGGAGGCCGGGCGAGCTCCCAGCGACTGGCTGCGGCTCCACTGCTCGCCGCCGGTGGCGCTGGGCGTCCACATCTCGTGCCGGCTCTCCTGCACCATGTCGTAGCCGCCCTTCGCCACGGTGAACAGCGACCGGCTCACCGACGCCGTGTGCCAGTAGTCGCCGGTGCGCTCCGTCTGCCGGTCGGCCTTCGCGGCGGCGGCCAGCAGCACGTCCCGCGCCGACAACGTGACCCGCGGCGCGGCAGTGCCCTCCGGGTTCGCCGTCGAACGGGTGCCGCCCGGGGTGGTGGCGACCAGGCCGCCACCGTCCGGCGCCCGCGGGGTCGGCGCGGCCCCGTTCCCCGCCATCACCAGGACCACCGCGGTCACGGCCGCCGCGGCCCCCGCCAGCCCGAGCCTCCACACCGGCCGCACGACCTTGCGCCGCCGCCGCTGCGCCTGCCTCGGCCGGGACATGGCATAGGACAGCTCGGCGGCTCTGGTGCGCTCGTCCACCGGACGGTCGCCGAGGTGAGCGGGCCGAGCGGCCCGAAGCTCGTCGATCGGGTTCATGACAACTCCTCGGTGTAGTTCCGGACGTGAGGCAGGGGCGGCCGCGCCGCCTGGCCGCGGTCCCGCACGTAAACCGGCGCCTGGCCCTCGATGTCGTCCATCGCCTGCTTGAGCCGCTTACGAGCTCGATGCAGGCGGACCCGGTACGCCGCGGACGAGCAGCCGATCACCTGGGCCACCTCCTTCGGCGACAACCCGTGCCACGCGACCAGCACGAGAATCTCCCGATCGTCCTCAGGCAACGCCGCCAGTGCCCGCAACACCCCGATCCGCTCGGTCACCTGATCGGCCACATCGCCCTCGGTCCAGGCCCGCAGCTCCGCGGCCAGCGCCTCCCTGCGCGCCTCGGCCCGTACGTTGTCGCGCAGGATGTTCCTGGCCACGCCGAGCAGCCACGGCAGAGCCGGCTCGGGCACGTCGTCGAGCCGCCGCCAGGCGATCGCGAACGTCTCGCTCACCACCTCGTCCGCGACCTGCCGTCCCGCGCGACTGACCACGTAGGCCCAGACGCGTTGCCGGCATTCGTCGTACATGCCGGTGAACCGGTCCGCATCATCCGCCACCGCCCAGCCCCTTCGCTCCGGATACGTTCTTCTGACACCAGGAAGTGGTCCGAACCCCCTCTTTGTTACGCACACCGGAAAAGGGGCTTCACCGACCCGCAGGCATGACGACCGGATCGTCGGCATCGACGAGAACAGGCAGGTCGACCAGCAGGACATCCCTCCTGCGCCGCGCTGTGCTGACCAGGTCCGGCTGGAAACCCTCCATCGAGAACAGGGCAAGGACCGCCGACCCGGCGTCATGCCCCTGCTCTGCCAGCAGCTCTTTGAGCCGGTCGAGACGATCGAGATCGGCCGTGCTCCGGCGGGTCACCGTCGCTTTGGCCTCCCCGATGAGACGGATCTCCGCTCTTCCCGCCCGCTTGTCCAGTGCCACGATGTCGATCTCGTGCTTCTGTCCTTTCCGATCGTTGACGACGGTTCCCGTCACCACGCCGGCGTGTCCTCGCAGTGCTGGGTCGGCCTGGCCCCGGAGCCACGCTCGGGCACAACTCTCGAAGTGAGGCCCCAGGATGCGCGCCACAAAGGTAGGTCGCGAACGCCGCCAGGCCTCCGCTGACTGCCCGGTCTCCACGAGATCGCGCTGCGGCACCGTAACCAGGTTGTGAAAACGCACGATGGGATCGACGATCGTGATCACCGGCCGCCTCTCCCAGAGTGGATCGGTGTCGTGCCTCAGGTAGCCAGCGCTCACCAGCGCGTCGATGGGGCGGGTCAGCGACGAGCGCGGCTGCTCCAGCAACCCACCGATCTTCGCCGGGCTGGTGGCGCCGTTCGCGACCGCGTTGATGATCGCGTAGTGCAGGGCGCTCCCTGTGAACTTGGGATCCTCACGCAGCAGATACTCCGCCTCACTGCCGGAGAAGAGCGCCTGCCTTGGATCCAGCACGGTGGAGGATACCCAGTCGCCCACCTCGTCAGTGGTCTGCGGAGCATCCACATTGGCCAGATTGCGATAGCCCGGAGCTCCACCAAGGAGCGCATGCACCCGCAGGGCGGCGGCCGGGTCGCCGATTCCCCAGTAGCGCGCGGTTGTGGCCAGGTCGAAGGGACGCAGACGAAGATCGATCGCCGCCCGCCCGCGCAGCGCCTTCGTACCGGAGAGCAGATCGTTCATCACCGACATGGCCGATCCGCAGACGATCACTCGCCCACCCGTCGCGCCCTGGCCCGCCTGAGCCTGGTCGTAGAGCAGCTGGAGCAGGCCGGGTAGTTCCGGAGAGTGCGCCATCCAGTACGGCAATTCATCGATGACGAACACCCCTCGACGACGGGCCGTGAGCTCGATTGCGGTGGAGAGGAGCGACTCCCAGCTCGCATCCGCTACCAGCTCTGGGCCGATGCCCGCGTAGCGCGCGATCTCGGAGGCCAACCGGCGACGCGCCGCTACAACGCCCTCCTCCGCGACAGCGGAGACATAGAGGCCGTCAGAGACCTCGGCGAGCGCTCGAATCAGAAAGCTCTTCCCGACGCGACGCCGCCCCGACACGATGCCGAGCCGGAGGCGAGGATCCCGACGCTGAACGAACTGGGCAAGGGCTGCCCACTCAGTGTCGCGGGACAACACTCTCGATGGCTTCATCACCTAATTAGTATGCTTGGCGACATACAAATTAGCCAACATGCTCTCCCGGCGCCCTCGTTGCATCGCGTTGAGCGTGTCGCTGGACGCATGCAGGAAGCACCACTGCCGGGCGAGATCCTCGAAACGGGGGCGGCGCACGGCGACGGATCGGAGATCGTCTCTTTCGCGTGGCCCGCCGGTTTCCTGTGCCACGAGTGCGAGCATGAGGGTCTTGCCCTGACGCGACGCCCGTACAGGAGACCTAGGCCGGCGCCCGCGCCAATCTAACGGCCGAAGCTGCCCACCAGAGCCTCCACGCGGTCGCGCTTGGAGTACAGCTCCCAGAACCTCTCCGCGTAAACGTCCGGGTGGATGACCTCCGATTCGAAGCCGAGCGGCTCACGGGACGAGGCGATGGCCTGGTGCGGCACGCTGCCCTCGATCAGCGCGCCGACGTTGACCGCCCCGACGTAGACGCCCTTGTCGGCGAGCACGGTGTTGAGCGTGTGGAAGTAGTTGCGTAGCGCGGCCTGCGCCATGCCCACGTTCCCGAGGAACGGGACCGGATGGATGCCGGATTGCCCCGCCGTGAAGAGGATGCCGCCGTCGCCCCGTTCGATCATGTCGGGGAGCACCTGCCGCACCAGGGCGATCGCCGACAGCAGGAAACGATCCAGGATCAGCTGGGTGTTCTCGATGTCGACGTCGAGCGTCGGCACGATCCCCTCCCCCATGTCGCCACCACCAGGGCTGAACTCCGCGACGTCGATCCGCCCGTACGCGTCCTTGATCGCCGTCACGGCGTTCGCGATCTGGTCGCGGTCGTAGACGTCGGCGGTGAAGCCGGTCGCCTCGATGCCGTCGCGGGCGAGTTCGGCGACGAGGTGATCGAGGTTCTTCCTGGTACGTGCGACGAGTGCGACGCGGAAGCCCTCGCGGCCGAAGCGTCGGGCGACGGACAGGCCCAGGACTGGGCCGGCACCGAAGATGGCGAGCGTTGTGGGCATGACGACTCCTTAATCGATCCAGCTAAGTTGACTATTCCATCAACTTTCAGCTCCTGCAGAGTGCCACAACTTGGGACCGTTCTCAACTTCGGTACGATGGGCGCATGCCGACGCACGCCAAGCCCCTACGCAGAGACGCGCAGCGAAACCGGGACCTGCTGGTGGCCGCCGCCCGCGACCTGTTCGCCACCCGAGGCCTGGACGTCGCCCTCGACGAGGTCGCGCGTACGGCCGGGGTGAGCAGCGGCACCCTCTACAACCGCTTCCCGAGCCGCAACGACCTCATCGACGCCGTCTTCGCCGATCGGACGGCCACGGTGGCGCGGATCGCGGAGCATGCCCTGGAGATGGCGGATCCATGGGACGGGCTGGTGCACTTCCTGGAGCGGGTCTGTGAGCTGCAGGCCGCCGACCGGGGCTACAACGACCTCGTCTCGCGCCGGGTCCCGCAGGTCGCGCCGCCTTCGGAGGACCACGCGCGGGGGTATGAGCTGATGCAGCGGATCCTGGCGCGGGCCCGGGAGGCCGGGGCGTTGCGCGAGGACTGCACGCTCGAGGACATGGCGTTCGTCACCTGGGGCATCGCCCGTACGGTCGAGGCCACGGGGGCGGTGCGGCCGCAGGCTTGGCGGCGGCATTTGGCCCTGCTGCTGGACGGGTTCCGGGCGGCGGCGGCTCATCCGCTGCCTGAGCCGCCTGTGCGGCCGGAGGAGCTCGTACGCATCATGCGGGAGTGTTCGCCCTAGGGTGCCCGATTCAGGCGTCCACGCTGGGAGCGGCCACCGCCGCCGGACGTGTGGGAGGCAGAGCGCGTGATGGGATCCCGTCAGCCCATGTGACAACGGGCCGACGGGATGGGCCTACTTGGCGTTCGCCTTCAGGTAGTCGCTGTTCATCCGCGCGATCGTCTCCAGCGGAATCCCCTTGGGGCACACCGCTGTGCATTCGCCCGTGTTCGTGCAGCCGCCGAAGCCCTCCACGTCCATCTGGTCCACCATGGCCTTGGCGCGCGACAGGCGTTCCGGCTGGCCCTGCGGGAGCAGGCTCAGGTGGGTGATCTTGGCGGCGGTGAACAACGAGGCCGAACCGTTCGGGCAGGCGGCCACGCAGGCGCCGCAGCCGATGCAGGTGGCCGCGTCGAAGGCGGCGTCCGCGTCTTCCTTGCGTACGGGGACGCTGTGGGCGTCCGGGGCAGAGCCGGCCGGGACCGAGACGAAGCCGCCGGCCTGGATGATGCGGTCGAAGGCGCTGCGGTCCACGACCAGGTCCTTGACGACGGGGAACGGGGCCGCCCGCCACGGCTCGATGGTGATCGTGGCGCCGTCCTCGAAGTGGCGCATGTGGAGCTGGCAGGTCGTCGTGGCGCGCTGCTCGCCATGGGCGACGCCGTTGATGACCATGCCGCACATGCCGCAGATGCCTTCACGGCAGTCGTGGTCGAAGGCGATCGGGTCGTCGCCCTCGAGGATGAGGCGCTCGTTGAGGACGTCGAGCATCTCGAGGAAGGACATGTCCGGGGACACGTCCTCCACCTTGTACGTCACCATCCGGCCATCGTCGGAAGGGCCGCTCTGACGCCAAACGCGCAGGGTCAGGTTCACTTGTAACTCCGCTGGGTCATCTTGACGTACTCGTACTCGAGCGTTTCCTTGTGCAGCACCGGCTCGCCGGAAGGAGAGAACTCCCAGGCCGAGACGTGCGCGAAGTTCTCGTCGTCACGCAGGGCCTCGCCGTCGGCGTCCTGGGACTCGGCGCGGAAGTGGCCGCCGCAGGACTCGGTGCGGACCAGGGCGTCCAGGCACATGAGCTCGGCCAGGTCGAAGAAGTCGGCGACGCGTCCGGCCCGCTCCAGGACCTGGTTGAGCTCCTCGGAGGTGCCGGTCACCTTGACGTTCTGCCAGAACTCCTCGCGCAGCTCGGGGATGCGCTCCAGGGCCTTGCGCAGCGACTCCTCGGTGCGCTCCATGCCGCAGTAGTCCCACATGAGCTTGCCCAGCTCGCGGTGGAAGGAGTCGGGGGTGCGGGTGCCGTTCACGGACAGGAGGCGGTCGATCTTGTTCCTGACCTTGATCTCGGCTTCGGCGATGGCCTCGTCGTCGACGTCGCCGAACGGGCCGGCGGCCAGGTAGTCGCCGATGGTGGTCGGAAGGACGAAATAGCCGTCGGCCAGGCCCTGCATCAGCGCGGAGGCGCCGAGGCGGTTCGCGCCGTGGTCGGAGAAGTTCGCCTCACCGATGACGAACAGGCCGGGGATCGTCGACTGCAGGTCGTAGTCCACCCACAGGCCGCCCATGGTGTAGTGCACGGCCGGGTAGATGCGCATCGGCACGTCGTACGGGTTCTCGCCGGTGATGCGCTCGTACATCTCGAAGAGGTTGCCGTACTTCTTCTCCACGGCGTCGCGGCCGAGGCGGTTGATGGCGTCCCGGAAGTCCAGGTACACGCCGAGCCCGCCGGGGCCGACGCCGCGGCCCTCGTCGCAGACGTTCTTGGCGGCGCGGGAGGCGATGTCGCGGGGGACGAGGTTGCCGAAGGCGGGATAGATCCGCTCCAGGTAGTAGTCGCGCTCGTCGTCCGGAATGTCACCGGGGGCGCGGGTGTCGTTCTTGCGCAGCGGCACCCACACGCGGCCGTCGTTACGCAGCGACTCCGACATCAGCGTCAGCTTCGACTGGTACTCGCCCGACACCGGGATGCAGGTCGGGTGGATCTGCGTGTAGCACGGATTGGCGAAGTACGCCCCACGCTCGTGCGCCCGCCAGATCGCCGTCGTGTTGCAGCCCTTGGCGTTGGTGGACAGGAAGAACACGTTGCCGTAGCCGCCGGTGGCCAGCACCACGGCGTCGGCCAGGTGGCGCTCGATCTCACCGGTCACCATGTCGCGCACGATGATGCCGCGCGCCCGCCCGTCGGCGACGATCACGTCGAGCATCTCATGCCGCGTGTGCATGGTCACGGTCCCAGCGGCGATCTGCCGCTCCAGCGCCTGGTACGCGCCCAGCAGCAGCTGCTGGCCCGTCTGGCCGCGGGCGTAGAACGTGCGGGACACCTGGGCGCCGCCGAACGAGCGGGTGTCGAGCAGGCCGCCGTACTCGCGGGCGAACGGCACGCCCTGGGCCACCGCCTGGTCGATGATGTTCACCGAGACCTGGGCGAGGCGGTAGACGTTCGACTCGCGGGCGCGGAAGTCGCCGCCCTTCACCGTGTCGTAGAACAGCCGGTAGATGCTGTCGCCGTCGCCGCGGTAGTTCTTGGCGGCGTTGATGCCGCCCTGCGCGGCGATGGAGTGGGCGCGGCGCGGCGTGTCCTGGTAGCAGAACGACTTGACGTTGTAGCCCAGCTCGCCCAGCGTCGCCGCGGCCGAGCCGCCCGCGAGGCCGGTGCCGACGACGATCACGGTGAGCTTGCGCTTGTTGGCCGGGTTGACCAGCTTCGCGGAGAACTTCCGCTTCTCCCACCGCTCCTCGATAGGACCGGCAGGAGCCTTGGCGTCCCGGATCTCCGGACCTTCCGTGTACCTGCTCATTGGTCGCTCACCGCTCCTCATTCGCTCCGCGGACCCACTCCTTCGTCGCGTGTCCACTCCGCTCACCGCGTCGGGTTCGCTCTTCACTTGACAACTCCGAACGTGATCGCGAGGGGCGGCGCCAGGAAGCCGACCACCAGCACGGCCGAGACCAGCGCGGCGGAAGCCTTCAGAACGCGGTAGCGGTTGCGGTTGGCCCAGCCGAGCGTCTGCACGGCGCTCCAGATGCCGTGTCGCAGGTGCAGGCCGACCATGACGACGGCCACGAAGTAGATGAGCGTCACCCACCACCGGGACGGCTCGAAGCCGGCGATCATCCGGTCGGCCGGAGCGGAGTCGAAGCCCTTGGGGTTGACGACGCCGAAGGTCAGGTCGAGCAGGTGCCAGACCACGAAGAGCGCGATCGTCAGGCCGCCGAACCGCATGATGTGCGTGGCGTAGCCGTTCGCCTGCGGCTTCTTGGCGACGTACTTGACCGGCCTGGCCTTGCCGGCCCGCCGGGCCAGGGAGATCGCGGCCCACATGTGCAGGACGACTGACGCGACGAGGCCGACCTCCAGGATCGTCAGCAGCGTCCGGTACGGCAGCAGCGGCTCGAGCAACGTGCGCAACGCGTGCGCGTAGTCGTTGAAGGAGTCCTTGCCCAGGAAGATCTTGAGGTTGCCGAGCATATGGGCGAGGAGGAAGAGCACCATCACGGCGCCCGTGACGGCCATCACGGCCTTCTTGCCGTTCGACGAGCCGAGGAACCCGCCGGGCTTCTTACGCGTTGGAGTGCTCTTGGGAGCGGGAACCGGCGCGGTGGCGGCGCCACGCTCAATCGTCGCAGTCACGTTTCCTCAAGCTAGATACGCAGCGATGATCCGTCCAAGTCATCACACGCCTGGTTTCCATAGCCAGAGGCTATGATGCTGGTATGTGCGGCCTTTTCCAGACGATCAGGTGGGCCGATGCGAGGAAAATCACATGCAGCTGCAACAACTCGCCTCCTTCGTCGCCGTCGCGGAGACCAGGCATTTCACTCAGGCCGCCGAGCGCATGCGGGTCGCGCAGCCGTCGCTGAGCAAGCAGATCAAGGCACTGGAGACCGACCTCGGAGCTCCCCTGTTCTCCCGGGCGCGCGGCAACGTCACGCTGACCCCGGCCGGGGAGGCGCTGCTGCCGCTCGCGCGCCGCATCCTCGCCGACGCCGACACCGCCCGGCAGGAGGTGGCCCAGTTGGCGGGGCTCAGAAGGGGCAGGGTGCGGCTCGGTGCCACGCCGTCGCTCTGCGCGGGGCTGCTGGCGGACGCGCTGGCCCGCTTCCATCGTGCGTACCCGGGGATCGAATTGCTGGTCGAGGAGGGCGGCTCGCGGGACCTGGTCAGGGCGCTGGCGCGGGGGCAGCTCGACCTGTCGCTGATCATCATGCCGTTGCAGAGCGACGACCCCGCGCTGGTGACGCAGGAGATCCTGCGGGAGAACCTCGTGGTCGTCACCCATTCGCACGAGCCGTCGCAGCGCCCGTACTGGGAGATCGAGGATCTGCGCGGGCGGCCGATGGTGATGTTCCGGCACGGCTACGACCTGCGGGAGGCGACGCTGGCGGCGTGCCGGCAGGCCGGCTTCGAGCCCAGGTTCGCGGTGCAGGGCGGCGAGATGGACGCGGTGCTGCGGTTCGTGGAGGCGGGGCTGGGGGTGGCCGTGGTGCCCTCCATGGTGCTCGACGGGCGGCCCGGTCTCTCCGGTACGCCGCTCGCACCGCCAGGGCTGAGCCGTACGATCGCACTGGCACACCGCAAGGACGTCGAGCCGACCACGGCTGCTCAAGCCTTCAGGGAGACCTTGCTCACCTTTGTGGTGGAAGCTGGGCATGAGGGCACGCTTCCGCAAGGGGTAGACCTCATCGCAGAATGAGCAGCAACATCTCCAATGTCCCGGTGAGGCGAAGTGGTGACAGCAAATCTCTCTGAAACGCTGACGCTGCTCCTCGTCGAGGACGACGACGGCGACGCGTTCCTCGTCGAGGAGCTGCTCCAGCAGGCTGTCGCGCCGCCGAAGATCTTCCGGGCGCGGAGCCTCCAGGAGGCCAAGACCAAGCTGACCTCCAAGATCCAGTGTGTGCTCGTCGACCTGTCGCTGCCCGACGCGAGCCGGCTGGAGGCGCTGGAGGAGGTGCTCGCACTGGCGCCGCACGCGGCGGTGCTGGTGCTCACCGGGCTGCGGGACGTCCACGTGGGCGTCGCAGCCGTGCAGGCGGGGGCGCAGGACTACCTGATCAAGCAGGACGTCGACGCACGCCTGCTGGCCCGGGCCATCCGGTACGCCATGGAGCGCAAGCGGGCCGACCAGACCCAGCTCAGGCTCGTGCAGGCGGAGCTGATCGCCAAGGAGAACGCCAGGATGCAGCGGGGCCTGCTCCCCGTCGCACTCCTGCACACCGACGCGATCGAGCACACGACGCGTTACCTGCCGGGCAGCGGCGGCACGCTGGCCGGGGACTTCCTGGACGCGGTGCAGACCCCTGACGGGTCGGTGCACGTCGTGGTGGGCGACGTGTGCGGGCACGGTCCCGACGAGGCCGCGCTCGGCGTGGCGATGCGCATCGCCTGGCGCACGCTCGTGCTGGCCGGGCAGACCGGTGACACGTTGCTGCGAACGCTCGACGCCCTGCTGCGGGCCGAGCGCAAGGCGCCGGAGATCTTCACGACCCTGTGCATGGCGACGATCACCCCTGACCTGAAGTACGCCAGGATGCGGGTGGTCGGGCATCCACCGCCGGTGCTGGTCCGCGACGGCGCCGTCGATGTGGTCGCCGACACCCCGTCAGGACCGCCGCTCGGGATCTTCCCGGACGCGGAATGGTCGGTGATCGACGTGCCGCTGGGCGACGAGTGGTCAATGATGCTCTACACCGACGGCCTGATCGAGGCCGCCGTGGGCGAGCGCAACGAGCTTCTGGGCGTGGAAGGCCTGGTCGACCTGGTGCGCCGGCACCGCGCGATCGACCTTGACCGGTTGATCAGACATGTGGGCACACTGAGCGATGATCTGGCCGTGGTCCTGGTGAGCAGGAGACGAGAATGAGCATTCACCCGCTGCCGCCGCCCAAGGAGCCTGTCGGGCTGGGCAGGCTGCCGGTCGCCCAGTGGTTCATGTTCACCGGCGCGGTGGCCGGCGTGGCGTTCGCGGCCGGGGTCGTGGTCACCATGGTGATGCTCTCCCAGGCCCAGGCGCTGGGCCCCCGGGCGGACGTGGCCGCGCAGATCGGGCGACTCAACGTGGCGTTGATCGTGCTCTTCGCGGTGTTGCTGGGCTGCGGCGTCGGGCTGGCGGTCATCGTGCGTTACGCCGTGCTGAAGCCCATCGACCAGCTCACCGACCAGGTCCGCCAGGTCGCCGCCGGTGACTTCGACCACCCGCTGCACGTGGACCGCCCGGCGGAGCTGGCCGAGCTGTCCAGCCACATCGACGCCATGCGCGACCGCATCGTGTCGGCCTGGCGCGTGGCCGCCGACCAGACCGAGGAGCTGCGCAGGTCGAACGGCGAGCTGGAGCAGTTCGCGTACGTGGCCAGCCACGACCTGCAAGAGCCGCTGCGCAAGGTCGCCAGCTTCACCCAGATGCTGGAGCAGCGCTACAGCACGCAGCTCGACGAGCGGGCCAGGCAGTACATCCACTACGCCGTGGACGGCGCGAAACGCATGCAGCTGCTGATCAACGACCTGCTGGACTTCTCCAGGGTCGGCCGGGTCACCGGCGAGCGCACCGTGACCGACTCCGGCGAAGCGCTGAACCAGGCGCTGGACAACCTGTCGGCCACGATCGAGGACACCGAGACCACGGTCACCAGGGACGACATGCCCAAGGTCAAGGGCAACCGGCTGCAGCTGACCCAGCTGTTCCAGAACCTCGTCGAGAACGCGATCAAGTTCCGCTCCGAGGCGCCCCCGCGCGTCCACATCGGGGCCGAGCGCTCCGGCGACATGTGGGAGTTCAGCTGCTCGGACAACGGCATCGGGGTCGAGCTGAAGTACGCCGACCGTATCTTCCTCATCTTCCAGCGGCTCCACCCCCGGGACGTGTATCCAGGGACTGGCATCGGCCTGGCGCTGTGCCGCAAGATCGTCGAGTATCACGGCGGACAGATGTGGCTCGACAATAGTGTGGAGGGCCAGGGGGCGACGTTCCGCTGGACGCTCCCTGCGGCTGGAGACGACGATGACTGAATGGCGCCCGATCGAGGTGCTTTTGGTGGAAGACGACCAGGGCGACATCCTGCTCACCAAGGAGGCCTTCGACTACAACAAGGTACGCAACCGCCTCAACGTGGTGAACGACGGCGAGCAGGCGATGGCGTACCTGCGCCGGGAGGACGGTTACGCCGACGCGCCACGGCCTGACCTCATCCTGCTCGACCTCAACCTGCCGCGGATGAGCGGCATGGAGGTGCTGCGGGAGGTCAAGGCGGACAATACGTTGGCGACCATACCCGTGGTGATCCTGACGACGTCTGAGGCGGAGGAGGACATCCTCCACAGCTACCGGCTGCACGCCAACGCCTATGTGTCGAAACCGGTGGACTTTGAGCAATTTATCCGGGTTGTCCGGCAGATCGATGATTTTTTCGTGACTGTGGTTAAGTTGCCGGCCCAGGGGCAGCGCCCCTGACGGCCTACGTGACAGGAATCACAGCCAGTCATCGAAAAAGTGAGTGACCCCGCTCACAAATCTAGATGCGGTCGTCGTAACGTATCCCCCACCAACGCGCGCTTGAGCGGGATTCCGCACGTACGCGCGCCCAGCGAAACGAAACCACGGACCCGCCGCGCGAACAGGGTCCGCGGGAGGTGGAGAGGTCCGCGATGACCCAGACGACGCCCGAAGCTCCGGTCAGAAGGCAGCGTGCGCAAATCAAGGTGCGCACTCTGCGCACCGACAGATGGTGGCTGACCCCGCTGCTGACATTCCTCGGGCTCAGCTCGTTCCTCGTCTACGGTGTATGGGCGATCATCGACCAGAGCTACTTCGTCGAGCCGTACATAGCCCCGTTCAGCTCGCCGTGCCTGGCGACCTCGTGCCCTGAGGGCGCGCGGTTCCTCGGTCTGGCGCCCTTCGGCGACTGGTACGCGCTGCCGCCCGGGCTGCTGATCCTGGGGCTGCCCGGCGGGTTCCGGTTGACGTGCTACTACTACCGCAAGTCGTACTATCGCTCGTTCTGGCTGTCGCCGCCCGCGTGCGCCGTGCAGGAGCCGCACGGCAAGTACACCGGCGAGCGGCGGTTCCCGCTGATCCTCCAGAACGTCCACAGGTACTTCTTCTACGCGGCCATCTTGATCGGCCTCATCCTGGCCTACGACGCCGTCCTGGCGCTCGTTCACAAGCCGCTGGGCCTGGGCACCTGGATCCTGTTGCTCAACGCGGTCCTGATCAACGCCTACACGTTGTCGTGCCACTCCTGCCGGCACATCACGGCGGGCCGGCTCAACCACTTCTCCCGTCACCCGCTGCGTTACCGGGCCTGGACGTTCGTCTCCAAGCTCAACGCCAAGCACCAACCCCTCGCGTGGGCCTCGATGTTCTCCGTCATGGGCGCCGACCTCTATGTCCGCCTGGTGGCCAAGGGCATCGTCGCCTTCCCGTACGCGTAAGGACAGCTTTCAGTGGACAACTCGCTTAACACAGAGCGTCACGAATACGACGTCGTCGTCATCGGCGCGGGCGGCGCGGGACTACGCGCCGCGATCGAGGCCCGCCAGCAGGGCAAGCGGACGGCGATCGTCTGCAAGTCGCTGTTCGGCAAGGCGCACACGGTCATGGCCGAAGGTGGCGCGGCCGCCGCGATGGGCAACGTCAACTCGGCCGACAACTGGATGGTGCACTTCCGCGACACCATGCGGGGCGGCAAGTTCCTCAACAACTGGCGGATGGCCGAGCTGCACGCCAAAGAGGCGCCCGACCGGGTGTGGGAGCTGGAGGCCTGGGGCGCTCTGTTCGACCGCACCAAGGACGGCAAGATCAGCCAGCGGAACTTCGGCGGGCACGAGTACCCACGGCTCGCACACGTGGGCGACCGTACCGGGCTGGAGCTGATCCGCACGCTGCAGCAGCGCGTCGTCGCGCTCCAACAGGAGGACTACGAGAACCACGGCGACTACGAGGCCTACATCAAGGTCTTCGCCGAGTGCACGGTCACGCGGCTGCTCAAGGACGGCGACCGGATCTCGGGCGCGTACGGCTACTGGCGCGAGTCCGGAAACTTCATCCTCTTCGACACGCCGGCCGTGGTGCTGGCCACCGGCGGCATCGGCAAGTCGTACGTCGTCACCTCCAACTCCTGGGAGTACACCGGCGACGGCCACGCCCTGGCCCTGCTGGCCGGCGCGAACCTGATCAACATGGAGTTCATCCAGTTCCACCCCACCGGGATGGTCTGGCCTCCGTCCGTGCGCGGCATCCTCGTCACCGAGTCCGTCCGCGGTGACGGCGGCGTGCTGCGCAACTCCGAGGGCAAGCGCTTCATGTTCGACTACATCCCCGACGTGTTCAAGGACAAGTACGCGACCACCGAGGAGGAGGGCGACCGCTGGTACACCGACCAGGCCAACAACCGGCGCCCGCCGGAGCTGCTGCCGCGTGACGAGGTGGCCCGCGCGATCAACGCCGAGGTGAAGGCCGGGCGCGGATCACCGCAGGGCGGCGTGTTCCTGGACGTCTCCACCCGGCTCCCGGCCGAGGAGATCAAGAAGCGGCTGCCGTCGATGCACCACCAGTTCAAGGAGCTGGCCGACGTCGACATCACCGCCGAGCCCATGCAGGTGGGCCCGACCTGCCACTACATCATGGGCGGTGTCGAGGTGGACGCCGACACCGGCGCGGCGGCCGTACCCGGCCTGTTCGCGGCCGGCGAGGTGTCCGGCGGCATGCACGGCTCCAACCGGCTCGGCGGCAACTCCCTGTCCGACCTGCTGGTGTTCGGTCGCCGGGCGGGCGCGGGCGCGGCGGCGTACGTGGACGGGCTCAAGGCCCGGCCCAAGGTCGCGCCCGAGCTGGTGGACGAGGCGCACGCTGAGGCGGTGGCGCCGCTGGGCCGCGACGGCGAGAACCCCTACGAGGTCCACCACGAGCTCCAGCGCACGATGAACGATCTGGTCGGCATCATCCGCAAGGCCGAGGAGATCTCCGAGGCCCTCCAGGTCGTGGAGAAGCTCAAGGAACGCGTCCGCCTGGTCGGGGCGGCCGGCTCGCGCATCTACAACCCCGGCTGGCACCTCGCGATCGACCTGCGCAACATGGTGCTGGTCTCGGAGTGCGTGGCCAAGGCCGCGTTGTTGCGCCAGGAGAGCCGCGGCGGCCACACCCGTGACGACTTCCCCGGGATGAATCCCGACTGGCGCCGCAAGCTACTCGTCTGCTCCACCGAGGACGGCTCGACGGTCACCGTCGAGGAGAAGGTCCAGCCGCCCATGCGTGACGACCTGATCAGCCTGTTCGATCGGGGTGAGCTGAGCAAATACCTCACCGACGAAGAGATGACCGAGTTCGACGGGATAGCGAAGTCATGAGCTACAAGGCAAAGTTCAAGGTCTGGCGTGGTGAGGGCGGCGAGGGCAAGCTCGAGGACTTCACCGTGGAGGTCAACGAGGGCGAGGTCGTCCTCGACATCATCCACCGGCTGCAGGCCACGCAGGCGCCCGACCTGGCGGTGCGGTGGAACTGCAAGGCGGGCAAGTGCGGCTCGTGCAGCATGGAGATCAACGGCAAGCCCCGGCTGGGCTGCATGACCCGCATGTCCACCTTCGAGGAGGACGAGACCATCACGGTCACGCCGATGCGGACGTTCCCCGTCATCAAGGACCTGGTCAGCGACGTCTCGTACAACTACCAGAAGGCCAGGGAGGTCCCCTCCTTCACGCCGCCGGCCGACGTACAGCCCGGCGATTACCGGATGAAGCAGGTCGACGTCGAGCGGTCCCAGGAGTTCCGCAAGTGCATCGAGTGCTTCATGTGCAACAACGTCTGCCACGTGATCCGCGACCACGAGGAGAACAAGACCAACTTCTCCGGTCCCCGTTTCCTCATGCGGATCGCCGAGCTGGACATGCACCCGTATGACGTGGCGGACCGGCAGGAGTCGGCCCAGCAGGACCACGGGCTGGGCTACTGCAACATCACCAAGTGCTGCACCGAAGTCTGCCCCGAGCACATCAAGATCACCGACAACGCGCTGATCCCGATGAAGGAGCGCGTGGTGGACCGCAAGTACGACCCGCTGGTGTGGCTGGGCAACAAGATCTTCAAGCGCGCCAAGTAGGCCGGCACACGATCGAGGGGGCTGGACGGGTGTCCAGCCCCCTCAGCGTGTTCTGGGCGGCTACTCCGAGCGGCGGAAACGGTCGCGCTCGGAGTCCGGCATCTCCTTGGTCCGCTCCTGCTGCGGCAGCGGCTGCACGGCCGTCACGTCCTCGTCGGCAGGCAGGTACGGCGGTGGCTCGTACTCCTGCGCGGGCCGCTGCGCCGGCTCGAACAATGACGGGCCCTGCCACGGCTCGGAGTCACCGGACTCCGCCGCGGAGGCCGGGCCGAGCGGGTGCTCGTGGCCGTCCTCGATCGGGCTGCCACCGCCCGCCGGCATGTCGGCCGGGGAGACCAGCGGCTCGAACGGGTCCCGGTACTCCTTGGGCTTGGGCGGCTCGTAGTTGTAGGAGTCGAACTCGTCCGGGTGCAGCACCACGGGAGGCGGCTCGGGCGGCGCCGCGGGCGGCGGCTCCTGCGCGTAGCCCTGCGGCGGGTACGGATGTGCGACGTCCTGGTAGACCTGGCCGCTCGGGTACGTCTGCACCGGCACGAAACTGATGATCGGCGCGTACGCGGTGGCGCCCGGGTAACCCGGCGCGGCGTACCCCGGACCGGCCGGGTAGCCGCCGGGTGGCAGGTCCGGACGCGGCCCGCCCATCGGCGGTCCCGCCTTCCGTACGGCGGCCGCGTGGGCCATCCGGCGCAGCCGGCCCTCGAAGATCAGCACGGCGAAGAGCGCGAGCAGGACCAGGACCAGCGCAGGGATGCTGAGCTTCTGCGTGAGCGTCCGCTGGTCGAACTCCGGAGCCGCGCCACGCAACTCCAGCGGCACCTCCTCGGAGGTGGCCGGCTGCGTCTCCGTCGGCACCACGGGGGCGGTCGTCGTCGGCGTGACGACCGGCATCTCGACGCTCGCCTCGGGCGTGGTCGACGCGGTGGTCG
Source organism: Nonomuraea turkmeniaca (assembly GCF_005889735.1). Classification (GTDB taxonomy): domain Bacteria; phylum Actinomycetota; class Actinomycetes; order Streptosporangiales; family Streptosporangiaceae; genus Nonomuraea; species Nonomuraea turkmeniaca. Next base: position 43,884 of record NZ_VCKY01000014.1, on the reverse strand, counting down.
GAAGCTCGACGCTCTGCGTGGGCACCGGCTGCGGGTTCTGCGTGGGGGTGGTCTCCGGGGTGGTGGAGGGCGGAGGAGCGGTGGACTTCGTCGGCGTCGCGGACTTGGTGGGCTTCGTCGGCGACGCGGTGACGGTCTTGGTGACCGTCGTCTCCGGGTCCTCCTCGGGCGTCGGCGTGCCTAACGTCGTGGTCACCGTGACCGTGGTCTGGGGGTCGGACTCACACGCCGGGTCGGCGACGTCGCAGGGCTCGACAGGGGGGTCGTACGCCGTCACGGACGCGCTCGCGCTCTGCACGATGAACGGTGTCGCACCGGCGCCGGTCAGTCCCAGCGCCAGGACGATCGCGGACATGGCCGTCGCTCGCCTGCGTGCCACCGGAGCCCTCCGCCGTCGTCCCGGAACCATGGTCAAGGGAATACTAGTCGGGTCAAAGTAACAGTAAAGACCGGATTACAACACCATTCTACGCTTCCGATGCCTTTGTACCGTGACAATGAGCCACAAGGCCCCTAGCAGCGCCCCGATGCCGCCGATCGCCATCGCATGGCCCATGGGACCCTTCAACGGATTGACTGGTCCGGTCGGCTGGGTCCGCTTCGTGGCGGCGGCGATTTCCCACGGCAGGGGCGCGACTCCCGGCGCGGTCTCGACGCCCGGCGCGGTCTCGGCTCCCGGGGGTGCGGCGATCTGGGGGGACGGGATGATGCCGGGCGCGGGCGAGGCGGCGATCGTGGGCACGCCCTCGAGGTCCTGGAGAGAGACATCGGGAAGGGTCTGCTCGGGCGGGCTGACGACGACTCGAGCGGACGCGGTGGGGAGCGTCTGCACGGACGCGGTGGGGAACGCCAGCTCGGACGTGCCGGGAACGGCCTGAGCCGACGTGCCGGGAACGGCCCGAACCGACGCACGAGGAACGACCCGAGCCGACGTCCGAGGAACGACCCGAGCCGACGCCCGGGGAACGGCCCGAACCGACGTGCCGGGAACGGCCCGAACCGACGTGCGGGGAGACGGTTGCGCGGACGCGCTGTGGACGGTCTGCCGCGGTGTGGCTTGGGGCAAAGTCAGCTTCGGATCGTGTGCCCTCCCCTTCGCGGAGCGGCGCTTCGTCGCCGGTCCGGAGAACTCCCACCTGCTCCCGCCAGCCGCATCCGTCTCGCCCCGGCCGGCCACGTCCCCGGCCGTCGGGCTCACCCGCACGTCGCTTCCGGCCGTCCGGCTCACCTGCACGTCGAATCCGGGGGTCCGGCTCACCTGCACGTCGCTCTCGGCCGTCCCGCCCACCTGCACGTCGGACCCGGGGGTCCGGCTCACCTGCACGTCGAGCGCGGGGGTCCGGTCCGTCTGCGTGCCGGCCCCGTCGGATGCCCGCCCGCCAGCCGGCAGGCTGGGGTCGGCGAGTTCCACCGGGCTGGCGGCCACCGCCACGCTGGCCCCCCTGGCCATCCCGTTCAACCGCACCCTGAACCGCTGCACGTCCCCGGTCCTGACCCACTTCCCCGCATCGCCGGCGTCCCGGCTCACCCGCTCCACCACCAGCGACACGCCGGTCGCGGCCAAAGGCACGGAAGGCACCGCCGCCAGGATCACCACACCGGCAAGGATCCAGCCACGACGCATCACTCCCACTCCCCCGCTGCGACAGATCACCCGTTACTACGTCTAGTAATCATCATGTCACAGAAGGTGACGGACTCAGTCGGGCGGGATCAGGCTCTCGACGGTCTTCATGATCGGCAAATCCGCCCCGAGCCAGTCCACGTCGAAATACTCCCCGGGCCCCAGCCACCGCAGCGCCAGATGCTCCCTGGGCTCCGGCGTCCCCTCGGCGATCGAGGCCAGCCAGACCCGCAGCACGTACCCCTCGGACAGCGGCCAGTCACCGCCCACCCGCTCGCCCACCGCGATCTCGACCCCGAGCTCCTCGCGGCACTCCCGGATCAGCGCCTCGACCTCGCTCTCCCCCGGGTCCACCTTGCCGCCGGGGAACTCCCAGCCACCCGCGACCGCCACCGGCGCCGCACGCTGGGCGGCCAGCACCCGGCCGCCCTCGGCGACGATCACCGCCGCCACGACCACCACGACTTTGCTCATACGTTGTGATTCCTCATCGGGCAGGATTCTGCAGCTTCTTCAGCTGCTCGAGCACGTCAGGGTTCTGCAGGGGACGAGTGAAGCCGACGCGGTTGCCGCGGGCCTCGTAGCTGGTGACCTTGATCGGCCCGCACAGCCGGCACCGGGCCTCGAGCATCTTGCCCTTCGACACCACCAGCCCGACGTGTCCGGGGCTGTCGGCCGACGTGCCCGGCCCGGCGTTGAAGAACACCAGGTCGCCCGGCTGCTCCTGACCCGCTAACACCTTCACCCCGAACGGCCACTGCAGGAACGTCGTCCGCGGGATCGTCAACCCCGCCGACCGGTAGGCCGCGAAGATGACGCCCGAGCAGTCGAACGCGTCGGGTCCGGTGCCACCCCACAGGTACGGCTTGCCGCGCTGCGCCAGCGCGAACTCCATGATCTTGGCCACGACGTCGCTCGGCGCGGCCTCGACCAGCGAGTCGTCGCACTCCTCCTCGGCCTGCGGCGGCACCTTCACGTCCCCGGACCTGGCGTACTTCCTGGCGATCTCCTCGACCTGGTCCACGTACCACCAGGCGCGGTTGTAGACGAACAGCGCCTGCCGCACGTTCTCGGGCGCCCCGTTGCGCTTGAGCATCTTCGCGGCGCCGAGGATCGCATCGGCCGGGTTGTACACGTCACCGATGCCGTCACCATCACCGTCGGAGGCGTACCCGTTGAACGTCGACGACACCGGGACCCTGGCCTTGCCGCCCCAGGTGGAGATCAGGAACTGCATCGGCCCGGCCGCGCCCGCGTAGTTGGTGCCGCTCCTGACTCCGGGCAGCTTGGAGCGGCCGTGGTCGGTCTCGCGTTTGCCCACGGCGGCCAGGATGTTCCACTGGACGCCGATCTTCTCGCCGTGCTCCTTGTACAGCTCCAGGTACTCGGCGGGAATGTCGGCGGTGGCCGAGTCGGAGGCCTCTTGAACCTGCGCGGTGTCCGCACAGTCGATGGAGGTGCGGCCCTCGCTGAGGAACGACGGCATCGAGATCAGCACCATCGGCGACACCACGACCAGCACCAGCAGCAGCACCCCTGCCAGGCCGATCAGCAGGGCGAGGCGCGTTCGCGAGACGTTCACCCTTCGTCCCCGAACTGGCCCTCGGCGGCCGGCATGATGTCGAAGATCAGCCAGTCGGTGCCCGACTGGCTGACCGTGACCGCGTACTCCTCGGTGAGCTGCTTGCCGCCGCTCTTCGCGGCGACCTGTCTGGTCCCGACGACGACGAAGACGATGGAGTTCTTCTCGATCTGCCTGATCTCCTTGAGCCTGGCCGTGGCCGTGGAGACGATCTCGTCGTTGCGGTTCTGCTCGATGGTGCCCGCCGAGGTGATCGTGCGGGTCAGGGCGGTGGCGAGCTCAGGGGTGGTGTACGCCTTGATCCGGTCGGCGTACGCGGCCGGATTCTCGTCGTACCTGAACGTGCCGTACGTGGAGGTGAACCGCTCGGCCACGTCCGCCGCCGCGGCGAGTTGCTCCTTCTTCATCGGCAGGTAGGTGTAGACGTCGAACGGCGCGGTGCTCGCGGTCGCGAGCGGCGTGCTGGACGCCACGGCCACGCTGGTGGCGCGGGTGGCCTGGGGCGCGGGCCGGGCCGGGTCCGCGTTGTCCGCCCACGTGAGGTAGACGCCGACCGCGGCGATGACCACGACGATGGCGGCGAAGGCCAGCCCTCGCCTGTCACCTGGCTGCGCCATGTTCAGTCCTTGTCCGGGTTGTTCGGTTTGAGCCAGAAGGGCACGGACGGGTCGCTGGAGCCGCCGTTACGGCTGCTGCGCAGCCACAGCGGCGGCGCCTCGGACGCGCGCGGGGCCGGCTCGTCGGAGCCGCCGAAGATGCGGGGTCCGCCCGACCTGGGGGCGCCGCCGCTCGGCCTGGCCCCGCCGGAACGGGATCCGCCGCCGCTCGAGCCACCGCCGAACAGGCCGCCGCCGCCCGAGCCCCGGGAGGGCGTGCCGCCCGAACGCGAGCCACCCGAGCCGCTGAACCTCGACCCACGCGTGGAGCCGGTACGCGAGCCGCCGGTCGAGCCGCCTCGTGACGCCCAGCCGCCGCCCGACCGGCCGCCGAACCAGCCGCCGCCCGACGACGAGCCGCCGCCCGACGCGCCACCGTTCGAGGAGACGCCGTTCGCCGAGCTGCCGTTCGACGAGGTGCCGCCCACCCGTGGGCCGCCCGTGCCGCCCAGGCGGGGCCCACCGGCGGCGGGACCGCGGGTACGGGCCGCACCTCCCAGGTTGAGCGGCGGCGCAGTGCCCCTGCGCGGCTCCGTCGCCGCCCGGCCGCCCGCCTTGCCGCCCTGGTGGTCGGTGTCGAGCGGGGCCGCCGTGGCCGGGATCCTGGTGCCGGAGGTGGCGCCTTCGCCTTCCTCGGCGCGCATCCGGGCCTGTCCTGCCGCCGCGGCCGTCGTGGCCGCCGCCCCGCCCGGGTTGGCCGCGGTCGCCGCCCTGATGAGGGGCTCGGCCTTACGCAGCCCCCAGCGGCCGATCCTGGCCGACGCGACCGGCGGCAGCACGCCCGCCGACCGCTCCAGCACGGGCGAGCTCGCGGCTTCGCCGAGCATGCGGGTGGCGACCGTGTGGCCGTTGATCGAGGCGAACAGGTGCTGGAACGGGCGCCGGTAGAAGAACACCGCGATCGTCAGCAGGGCCATGAACAACACCTGCATGCCCCATGGCATGGCCGTGGAGATGATCAGGGCGTACCCGTACACGAGCACACTGAGCACGATCGTCAGCACGGCCTGTCTGAGCAGTGTGCCGATGAGCATCTCCACCCAGCGCATGGCGACGATGCGGCCGCTGCCCGGATGCACGCCGATCAGCAGGAATATCGGTCCCAGGATCAGCAGCAGCAGGAAGCCGACCTTCAGCACCAGCAGCGAGACCGCCACCAGGAAGATGAGCAGCCCGGCCACGATGGCGGCGATGAACGCGCCGACCGCCACGCCGAGCCTGTTGGACCAGTCGCGGCCGGAGAAGACCGTGTAGCGGGGGTCGTTCCTGAGCTTGTCGGCCAGCGCGGAGTACTCCTGCTGGCGGGCCCCCACGTCGGGGGCCGGCTGGCCGGCCACGGCAGGCGGGATCGACTGCATCTCCAGCACCTTGCGGCCCCAGTCACGCACGATGGGCTGCTGCGGGTCGGCGGTGCCGAACAGGCCCACCAGCCACGGCTTGCAGACGAGCGTCGACCACAGCGCGTCGGCGTTCTGGTCGATGCCCGGCGTGCCGGTCTGGCCGTACCCGCCCGCCCTGACCTCCGGAGTGGTGGCGCCGGGCGGAGGCAGGCAGGAGGCGCCGCCCGCGCCGGGCAGGCCGGAGAAGGCCGAGTTGACGACCTCGCCGGTCTTGTCGGTGACGATCTTGCCCATGCCGGTGAAGTCGCCGGGACGGCTGAAGAACCAGACCGCCACGGTGACCGCCAGCACCATCCAGATCACGCCTTCGGCGGTGGTGGTGGCACGCTTGCGGATCAGGCCGTACCAGGCCAGCCAGATCGCGCCGAGGATCACGACCGGCTGGAGGAAGTCCCAGTACATGGCGTCGGCGAGCCTCGTGACGATGTCGTCGACGACGTCCTTGATGGCCTGGAGCGGTCCTTCGGTCGCCGCCGCCTGGTACGTCGTGATCGTCAGCCGGTCGATGGCCTTGGCCGCGGTGAAGATGCCGTTGGCCCACATGTTGCCGAGCACGGCGACGTATTCGGAGCAGCCCAGCTCGTGCGTGTGCCAGAACTGGCCGCTCATGCCGAACTGCGCGTAGTTGGTGGTCGGGGCCCCGGTCGGCGGGATCGGCGCCTGGATCAGGCCGTCGGTGCCGCCGCCCACCACCTCGGGGGTGAGCGGACCCGAGAGGTCACACGGCGCCGCGGCGGCCGGAACCGAAACGCCTCCGATGACCAGCGGCACCACGAGGATGCCGGTGATCAGCGCAAGAACCAACGCGACTCGTCGGGATAGCCGGATCTTCATGACCGTACCTCCTGCGCCCTGCCCACGCCCCCTTGAAGATCATCATGCCCGCTGCCGTCGGGTTTGTCGTGCGTCGGGTTCGTGTCGAGCCAACGGTGAAGTTCCTCGGAGATCAGGTCTACTCCGATCCGGCCCGCCCTGCCATCCAGATCACGGAATACGCATTCGCCGTTTCCGAGCGAGCGCAGCGCGGCCTTGTGCTCTTCCGAAGACTCCACCCCGAGCAGGGACATGACGTGGTCCACCTCCACCCGTTCGGTGGACCGGAACGCGAAGACGGACGACAGGCAGTTGGTCACCTGCTCGTTCAGCAGGTCTCCCGCGTTCTGCGAGACCAGCACGAGCGCGGTGTTGCGGGAGCGGCCCATCCTGCTGACCTCGGGCACCAGCTTGGCCCCCTCGGGCGTGGAGGTGATCGCCCACGCCTCGTCCAGGAAGATCGCCTTCGGGGCACGCCGGTCGAGGCCGTTCATGAGCCGGCGGGCGAACTGGGACACCAGGTAGAGCAGGGCGACCGACAGTCGCTGCTCGTAGGAGTAGTCCTCCCTGCCCGTCGCCACGTCGGGCAGCGTCAGCCCGCCCAGCGTGAACACGGTCGTCCACCCCTCGGTGTCGATCTGGTCGCCGCCGGAGGGGTCGAAGCAGAGCCTGGCCAGGTGCATCTCCGACATCGAGCGCAACACCGCGCCAAGGTTCTTCGAGGCCGGGTCGTCGGCCTGCTCCAGGTGGTCCACGACCTTGCCGAGCGACGGGTCGGGCTGGTTGGAGACCGCGGCCACCGCCTGGATCATCGCCGACTCGCGCTCCTCCGACATCCGCGGCAGCAGCAGGCGCAGCGTCTCCGTGGCCATGGTCTTCTTCGCCGCGATGTCGTCGCCGAACGAGAACGGGTCGAGCAGGCCGGGCGCCGCCGAGCCGAGCGGGATGATCCTGGCCTTGCGGCCCCGCTTTTCCAGCAGCTTCACCAGGGACTCGGCGTCGCCCTTCGGGTCGATCACCGCGACCGTCACGCCGCGCAACGCCATCTGATAGATCATCAGCAGGGCGAGCGTGGTCTTGCCGCCGCCCGGCTCGCCGGTGATCGCGATGGCGGTCGGCCGGTTGCGGGTGGCCGCCACCAGCGGGTCGAAATGCACGATGCTGCGGGCGCGGCCGACGGTCTCGCCGATGTACGGGCCCAGCCAGCCCTCGCTGCCCTCGTCCAGCCGGTCGCCGAGATCCACGGTCGCCGTGGCCATGCCGCCCGCGATCGTGCGCAGCGGCTGGCGCTGGGCGTAGGCGTTGACGCGCACCTTCTCGCCCGGCAGCCCCTCGCAGAACAGCGAGAACTGGTCGCCGGTCGAGTTGACCACGTCGATGCCCATGTCGCGGTAGTGCTCGACGACCGCCTCGACCCGCTGCACACAGATCTCCTCGGTCGGGGCCGCCACGATGAGGCGGTGCCAGCCGTACACGAAGGGCAGCCGCTCCTTCGTGATGCCGTGCTCCAGCATGCGGGCCGCGTCGATCTGCTCGGCCAGCGCCAGCGGCGCCTCCGCGCCGGCCTCGCGGATGTGGTGGTCCATGTCGCGGGCGTGCGCCAGCTTGCGCGCCACGTCCTTCGACGCCTTGACCGGCGGGATCAGCCGCATCCGCGACGAGACCTCCACCGGGAACGGCAGCTGGTCGGCGAAGTGCAGCCACGGCTCGCCGTCAGGGAACGGCATCAGATCGGGGAAGCGGGCGAACGACAGGTAGGCCACGTACGAGTCGCCCTGCGGTTGCACGATCCGCAGCAGCGACCTGCCGTTGTGGATCTCGCCCTCGACCAGCGACTCGATCTCGCCCCTGCCCCAGCGCCGCCGCGGGCTGGCCGACGGCGGCGGGTCGCCGAGCGCGCCCGCGGCCGCGTGCTGGAACAACCACGCCACCTCGACGGAGGTGGCGTGCCGAGCGTACAGAGCGCTCGATGCGAGCGCTCGGCCCAGGCGTTCGGCCTGTTCGGTCCACCGCCCTATCTCGCTGTCGGGTACGTGGCCGTCCTCCATGCCGAGCGCCTTCTCGGTCTTCTGGTAGAAGCCGAAGAGCTGGGCCAGCACACCGCTGCCGAGTTGTTTGCCCCGCGGGCCCAACCGCACGCCGAGATAGACCTCCTTCGTCCAGAAGTCCTTGGCCCAGACGTGCCGGTACATCTCCTCCAGGTAGTCGCGCCAGCCAGGCCCCTCATCGGACGTGGCATTGAGCGCCATGGCCCACTCCGCGGCAGGGTACGTGCGGTGCACGACCCTCAGGTGGACCTCTGCGTCGGGCATCCTGATCGCGGCCAGCGCGATCGTGATGTTGGTGGCCAGCGCCTCACGCTCCTCGGGCGTGACGAACTCGTAGCTGACCGTCGGGAGGCGGAAGTACGCCCATGCACAGGTGTCTGTGAGCAGGATGCGGTCGTCGAAGTAGCGGACCGCGAGGCGCTGGTGCGCTCGGGACGCCCTGGTCATGCCGCCCCCTCGGCGCATGAACGGGCCATGCCTGCTCGCCTTTTCACTTAACGCTCACCGATTCTCGTGCCCGGGGGGTCACTCGCCAACTCCTCTTCGCTCGGTCGTACGGTCTGTGCCGCGAAGCCCGCGACCACAACACCGGCGAGGGCGAGATAGGCCCGCCGCCCGGCCGCGCGCAACTGCCCGGGATCGACGATCTCGGCCCCACCTGGCGCCAGATCGTCTTCCCAGGGGACCCTGACGATGGCCCGGCATCTGCCCCTGGCCACCGACTCCGCCTGCTCGACGTCGGTCATCGAACGCCTGCTCACGCCGTTGACCACCATCACCGCCCGTCTGCGCAGCTCCGCGCAGCCGTGCCCGTCGAGCCACTCGTACGTCATCGCCACCGCCTCCGACGCCTCCTCGCTCGCCGGAACCACCAGGACGAGCTGGTCCGCGTACGGCAGGAGCCGGGCCGCCAGCGCGGCGGCCGGATCGATCACGGCCAGCTTGTAGTGACGGTCCAGCAGGCGCATGGACTCGCCCAGCCGGTGGTCGGAGAAGAAGGACCGGTCCGCCAGACGCTGCTCGGCGCCCGCGTCGGTGTCCGCGCTGATCACCTCCAGCCCGGAGGCCGTCCGTGTGGTGTATCCGCGCATGGTGAGATAGCCGCTGACCCGGTCGAGCCCGGACAGCAGCGAAGTGAGAGTTTCCGGGGTTTCTGGTTGGATCTTGCTGGTCAGGGTGGTGCCGCCGGTGTTGGCGTCGACGGCCACGACCCTGTCGTCGCGGTAGGTGGCGAAGGTGTGGCCGAGCATGAGAGCCGTGGTGCTCTGCCCGGCGCCGCCGGTGCAGCCCAGGACCACGATCCTGCGGCTGCCGCTGAACACGGCCCTGGCCCTGGCCTCGTCGATCTCGGACCCGTCGGACCGTACGTTGGTGCCACCGACGACCACCTGAGCGATCCGCCGCCAGCCGCCGGAGTCCCGCCCGATCACGGACTCGACCCTGCGCACCCGCGCCTCACCAGGCCTGGGCACCGGCACCGGCCCCACCAGCCCACCAACCGTCCCGCCCCGGTCACCGACCGGGTCCGCCGCCGGCGGCCGATCGTGCGTGGGCGCTGCTGGTCGGTCGTGCGTGGGTGCTGCGGGTCGGTCGTGTGTGGGCGCTGCGGGCCGGTCGTGCCGCACCGCTGCAGGCCGGTCGTGTGTGGGCGCTGCGGGCCGGTCGTGCCGCACCGCCGCAGGTCGGTCGTGTGTGGGCGGTGCGGGCCGACCGGTGGAATCCGGCTCCGGCCTCGGCCGCTCACCGGCCTCCACCGACTCGCGACCGCCCGCCGCACCGCGCGCCGACGCCACGCGGTCGCTTGTCGTGTCCTCGCCCGTCATGATGCGGTCCGGCGGGACCGGCGTCAGCCTGGGCCGGTCACCCGCCTCCGCCGGAGCCGTCCGACGGCGACCGGCCGCGCCCCGGCTCTGCTCCACGTCCGACGAACCCCGACCGCCGGCGTCCGGGCTCTGCGTCGTGTCCGACGAACCCTGACCACCCGTGCCCGGGCTCCGCGTCGTCTCCGACGAACCCCGACCACCCGTGCCCGGGCCCTGCGTCGCGGTCGGCCGCTCTCCGACGGCACTGATGTCGTGGGACTCCTGAGCCGTCACGTCCTCCGCGGTCGTCGCGCCGTCCGGTGCATCGGCGATCGCGTCCGGCCCGTGCGTACCGGCACCCTCGGACGGCGTGTCGACCACCGCGGCCGACCCGCTGGGCGCATCTGCGGCCCTGACTTCCTCGCCGGCGACGTGGTCGGAGTCTTGATGGTCGGGGCGGGAGACGCCCGGCCGAGGCAAAGGCTTGGCGTCCGGGTCGAGCGGCGGCCAGACCCGTTGAGTGCCCGACAGCACCAGCGCGGGTCCCAGCCTGGGCGGCTGCCCCTTCCTGTGCTGGTCTCGCGCGACCTCGTCCTCGCGCCGCTCGCCCTCGACCCGGCCCGCCGTCTCCCTACGACCGGTCGCCGTATCGCCCGGCGCGTCCGCGCTGGCCGCGAGCTTCCTCAGCCGCCGCAGAGCCTCGGTGTCGATCGGCTTGCCCGCGGCAGACTTGCGGCTCTGCGCCGCCTTGATCGGCACGACCGCCCCAGGCGCGGCCTCCTCCTCGCCAGGCGCCGCGTGATCGCCAGTGCGCTCGCCACCCTCCGGAGCCCCGCTCTCCCGGCCACCGGTCTCACGGGCCGCTGGCTCCTGGCCTGTGGCCGCAGGAGCCGCGGACTCCTGACCTGCGGCCGCACGAGCCGCGGACTCCTGACCTGTGGCCGCACGAGCCGCGGACTCCTGACCTGTGGCCGCGCGGCCTGCCGTCTCGGGATCCGCGTCCGCATGGGCCGTGCCTGCATGTGCCACGCTCTGGGGACCCATGCCCGGACGGCCCGCCGCCTCCGGACCCGTGCCCACATGCCCCCCGGTCTCGGGAGCTCCAGTCGCCCGGCCGGCGTTCTCACGGCCGGGGGCCTCTTGGCCCGAGGCGCCGTGAAGCGCCGCTTCGCGAGTGGCCGCCTCACGGCGCGCGGCCTCGCGGAGCGCGGCCTGTTGGCTTGCGGCCTCCCGGGCGGACAGTCGCCGGCCACCAGCCCGCTTGCCGCCGGCCCTCCGACCGCCATCCGTCGAGGCGCCGTCCGTCCCACCGCGCGTCGAGGCGCCGCCCGTCCTGGCGTCGTCCGTCCTGGAAATCTCTCTCCGGTCCGCCGTCCTGGAACTCTCTCTCCGGTCCGCGGGCTCGCGCTCGACCGGCGGCGACGTCATACCGGGCGCTTCCTCCCCGGGCACGACGACCAGCGGCAGGTCCTCATGGTGTCCGCGCCCCCCGGAGAGCCCCTCATCGTGCCGTGCCGGGGCGGGGGCCTGAGCCTTGAGAGCGGGTGCGGCGGCGCCGCGTCGGGCGCCCCAGCCGGTGCGCGTGGCAGCCGGTTCGGCGACCGGAGCGTGGCCGGCCGCCGCGGCCGCGGCGGCGACGGCGGGGCGCACCTGGCGCGGCCCGGCGATCCGCTGGTCCTGACGCCTGCGTTGCGGATGACGGCTCTTGCTCGGCCGCTTGGACTTGGCCCGCGCGGGGGCGGTACGCCACACGCGCGCGGAGAAGGTGATCGTCTCGGATTCGGCCATGGGCGTGAGGCGGTACCAGGCCTTCGGCTCGCCCAGGTAGCGCAGGTGGGACTCCAGCAGCTCGGTGAGCCGCTTGCCCTCGATGACGGGGCGGGTCGACAGCCACGTCACGATCCCCGGCGGCACCAGGAACAGCACGTGCCACGGCATCGCCACCGGCACGCCCACCAGGATCAGCAGGAGGGACCACGGAATGAACACCCCGACGAAGACGCCGATCCAGACGATCGGCAGCGGCATCGGCAGGCGTAGGTCGTACAGCTTGTAGAGCCGCTTCTCGATCCGCCAGATGTTCGTATACGTGGGCAGGTCCACCCGGTCCTCCTCCTCTCCACCCGCTCGTGTATGACCGCCGCTGGACGATCCCAACCCTTTATCTGATGCCCAGTGCGCCCGCGATTGCCTTCGCCGTCACCTCGATGATGTTGGGAACGTAGAAGATCACCCCGATGGCCACGGCCAGGATCAGGAATTGCACGAATCGCGTGATCTCGCGGGTGAAGAGGAAGAAGAGCGCCACCACGGAGACGACGACGAGGAACAGCGGGGCGAAGAACGCGCGCAGGAAGTCGGCGAGCCCTCCGGTGTCGATGCCGGTCGACGTGGGCGTCGGCGACATTTCGATCAAGGTGAGCATTACGGTCTTCAAGGTCACTTCTCGTCCTCCCGGGGGGTACCGATCGGCAGCGCGGCCGGGCCTTTAGTCAACGACCCGGCCGGCGCCACGGATGTCGGCGACGAACCACTTGTCGCCCTGCTTCTCGACGGTAAGCCGGTAGGCCTGCTCCAAACGCGCGCCGACCGCGGCCGGGTCGGTGGCGTTGGGAGTGGCCTGGGCCTCGCCGTTCGGCACGACCCACACGACGACCGCCTGGATCTCTCGAGTGGCACCCCCCACAGGCACCACGACTTTCTTGAGCTCTGCGAAGGTGAAGGCGCCGCCGAAGCTCGGCAGGGTCTTGCCGGCGGCCACGTAGCGCTGCAGCCCGGCGGCGTCGCCGGACGCGTAGTCCTTGAAGAAGCCCTCCAATTGCGGTTTGAGCTCGGCGGCGGCCGCGTCGTCGGTCTCCGGCGGCGCCACCTGGGGCAGCTCGGCCGGGGCGGGCGCGGGCAGGATGGCCGGGCGGCCGGAGACGACGAACCTCTTGGCCTCGTCCTCGCCGGAGTAGTAGATCGGCACCGACAACATCAGCCTCCGCGGACCGGACTGGAAGGCCACGCTGACCACCGCGTTGTGGGCGTCGGTCGTCTCGATGTCGTACGGCTGGATGGCGACGGCCGCCAGCTTGCCCACGCCGTCCCAGCCCATGCGCGGGTCCGAGGCGTCGGGCAGGAACGCCGCCAGCTTGCGTGACCTGCTGGCATCGTCCTCGGGGCTGAAATTGAGATAGACCCCGGCGAACTGAGCAGCGAAAGCCATGCCCCGGTCCACCGGGAATCCATTGTTCGCCACCGCGACACCATTGGGCGTTACCGCTTCTTGCTGGGTAAACCGCTCAAATGGGGCACGGATCCCATTCACCACGATAACCACGATAAGCGCCCAGAGAATGATGCGGCCCGTCCACACCAGCCACCGCCCACCGCTACCGGACCAGCCGCCACGGCGCGGCCTGCGTGGTGGCGGCGCGTCGAAGTCAGCCGTGTCCAGGGTTGCGGAAAGCCCAGGCCCGTCAGCGATCCGAGGATCGTGCTGGACGGTAGACCTACGAGCCATCACGCCTCCGCTCGCGCCGATCCCCCCGGCTGGCGCGGTGTCGTCCGTTGCCGATCCCCATCATCCGCGGTGAAGTAGTCACCCTATCCGGTCTCCGCCATTGTTCCAGGAAAGCCACGCCCATGCTGCAGGCATGACCGCCCTCACGGCAAACCGGGGCAGGATGACAGGCCCCGATGCCGATTCCTGTCACTTCCCGGTTGAATCGGCTTTTGACCAGGCAAAACGCCTAATATCGCCTAGCGCGGCCGCCATGGATTCCTGACCAAAATAGGCATGGACTCTCACGCCTTGCGCATTCGGCATGGGGCGCGAGCGGAGGGGTGCGTCAGGCGGGCTCCGGGTCCTGTGTCGGCCGCGTCTGCCGCCGGCTCTGCAGGTCCACGACCGTCGTCCGGCTCTGGAGGTCCACCACCGTGGGGCGTACCGCCCGCTCGAGCGAGCCGCGCAGGTCGGCCAGCATGTCGGCGGTGTCGCTCTCCCGCATGCGGCTGGTCATCTCGTTGCGCTCGTCCACCTTCCTGCGGAGGTAGGCCTCGCGGTTGACGCGCAGGCCGTACATGAGCTCGACCCTGATCAGGGCGAGCTCCTCCTCCAGGCTGATGCCCGCCAGCGTGGGCGCAGGGCGTCGTTTCCGGATGATGCGACGGATCATGAGGGGCCTCCCGAGTCAGCGTGAACGCCGTGACGATTCGACGCGTAGGGGCCCAAAGTGGTTGACGCATCATTTGTCCCGGGATCAGACATCACAGCGCTCCTGGAAGTCAGACGCCGTAGCAGGCGATCGCGGCCATCCACCGACGGCGACTTAGCGTAGCGAATGAACACTCGGAGTGAGTGGATTGAACACCGCGCGGCGGATGTCGGCCGGCCCGTCTAGGGTGGTGACCGTGGCAGCAGACGAGAAGGCGCCCTCATACGAGCAGGCCCGCGAGGAGTTGACCGAGGTGGTGCGCCGCCTGGAGACCGGCGGGCTCACCCTGGAGCAGTCGATCGAGCTCTGGGAGCGCGGGGAGAAGCTGGCGGCGGTCTGCGAAGAGTGGCTCCAGGGCGCCAGGGTCAAGCTCGCCGCCGCGATGGCCCGCCGCTCCGAGCCCACCTCAGGCGCCGACGACGCGCCTTTCTGACCGGCCGCCGGCCCACCCTGGCACGCGCCGCGCACGACCCGCCCTTTGCGCGCGCCGCTCTCGACGGCCCGGCCTCGCGAGCGCGCGACGCTCGACGACGCGCCCCTCCGCGAACGCCACGCTCGACGACGCGACCCCCTGGGGCGCCCTGACGCGAGGGACGTTCAGGCGGCCTGGGGCAGCAGGGCCACCACGGGGATGCGGCGGCTGGTCTTGGCCTCGTACTCGGCGAAGCCCGGCGCCTGCGCCACCATCCTGGCGTAGAGCCGGTCGCGCTCCTCACCCTCGATGAAGGCCGCCTTGGCCTCGAACGTCTCGGTGCCGACCTCCACGGTGGCCTCGGGCGTGGCCAGCAGATTGTGGTACCAGGCGGGATGGTTGTCCGCCCCGGCGTTGGAGGCGATGACGACGTAGCGCTCGCCGTCCATGAGATACATCACCGGCGTGGTGACCGCCCGGCCGCTCTTGGCTCCAGTCGTGGTGAGCAGCACCAGTGGCGAGCCTTCGAACATGCCGCCGACCCGGCCTTCATTGGCCCGGAACTCATCAATGATCTGCTGGTTGAACTCGTTGGGCATTCTCGGCTCCTCAGACTCGGAGAGTTCTCCGGTTTGGAGATTAACCGGAGAAGCCTCCGGTTACAACCTGTATGCTCCACCCGTGCCCGAACGTCGACAGTTGCCCCTGATCGGGCAGCCCCAGCCGGAACGGGCCGACGCCGCGCGCAACCGCCAAAAGATCATCGATGTGGCGTCCCGGATGATCGCCGAGCGCGGCGCCGGCGACCTGTCGCTCGACGAGGTGGCCCGCGTGGCGGGCGTCGGCGTGGGCACCGTCTACCGGCGCTTCGGCGACCGGAACGGGCTGGTCTTCGCGCTCCTCGACGAGCGGGAACGGCGCTTCCAGTCGGCGTTCTTCGCCGGCCCGCCACCGCTCGGGCCCGGGGCCCCGGCCGGCGAGCGGGTCACGGCGTTCCTGCACGCGCTGGTCGATCGCATCGCGGCGCAGCAGGAGCTGTTCCTGCTGCTGGAGCAGGGCGGCAAGAAGGGCGGGTTCAGCGGGCCTTACCGGGTGCACCACATCCACCTGGCCACGCTGCTCGCCGAGGCCCGCCCGGACGCCGACGCGCCGTTCCTGGCCGACGCGCTGCTCGCGCCGATCAACGCCCGCCTGATCGCCCTGCAGACCGAGGAACGCGGCATGACGATCGAGGCGATCAAGTCCGGACTGACGGCACTCGCCGCGGCCGTCACCCGCGTGTAGGGCTCCCGCCCGACAGCGCCGCCGCGGCCGTCTGCCGCATGCGGGGCTCAGGTCATGAGGCAGAGCAGGTTGCCCTCGGAGTCCTTGAACGCGGCCATGCGGATCTCCCTGCCCGGCGTGTCGAACGTGCCGTCGTCGGTGAAGATCAGATGCGGCTCCTCGACGATCGCGACGTCGTGGGCACGCAGCCGGGCCACATCCGCCTCGAGGTCGTCGGAGGCCAGGTAGAGCACCGCCGAGTGCGCGCTCTTCTCGATCAGCAGGCGTACGCCGTCAAGGTCGAAGAAGGCCAGCCCAGGCGGCCGGTAGGTGGCGATGTGCCGCAGGCCGAGCACTTCGCGGTAGAAAGCCGTGGCCCTGTCGAGGTCGTCGGCGTGCTGGGCGACCTGCACGAGTCCTCTCATGTCCCGAACGTAGACCTCGAACCTGCTATGTGCCCTCGTTTTCCACCCGAACGTTCAGTCTGTCGTCGGACAGGCGGATCGTCAGCGGCGAGCCGGGCGCCACGTCCTTGGCCAGGCGCACCACCTCACCCGACGGGTGCTGGACGATGGCGTACCCGCGCTCCAGAGTGGCCGCCGGGGACAGCGCGATCAGGCGGGCCCGCAGGTGGACCAGGTCGTCCGCGGCCCGGTCGAGCGAGCCGGACAACGAGCGCCTGCCCCGGTCGCGCAGCGACTCGACCTGCTCGGCCCTGCGCTCGAGCTCGCGTACGGGATCGGCCAGCGAGGGCCGCGAGCGTACGGACGTCAGCCAGGACATCTCGCGGTCGAGCCAGCCACTCACCACCCTGCGCCCCCGGTCGCGCAGCTGGCGCACCAGCGTCAGCTGCTCACCCACGTCGGGCACGACCTTCTTGGCGGCGTCGGTGGGGGTGGACGCGCGTACGTCCGCCACCATGTCGAGCAGCGGGCTGTCCTGCTCGTGGCCGATCGCGCTCACGACGGGCGTGCGGCAGGCGGCCACCGTGCGGACGAGCGTCTCGTCGGAGAACGGCAGGAGGTCCTCCAGAGAGCCGCCGCCGCGGGCGACGACGATCACGTCGACCTCGGTGTCCGCGTCCAGCTTGCGGAGCGCCTCGGTCACCTCGCCCACCGCGTAGGGTCCCTGGACGGCAACTTCCTCGACCTTGAACCGCACGGCGGGCCAGCGCCGGCGGGAGTTTTCCAGCACGTCGCGCTCGGCCGCGGAGTCGCGGCCGCAGATGAGCCCGATCGTGCCCGGCAGGAACGGCAGCCGCCGTTTCCTGTCGGCGCTGAAGAGCCCTTCGGCGGCCAGCAGCTGCCTGAGCCGCTCCAGCCTGGCCAGCAGCTCGCCCACGCCGACCGGGCGGATCTCCAGCGCGGTGAAGGCGAACGAGCCCTTGTTGACCCAGAAGTCCGGCTTCACCTGCATGACGACTTTGGCGCCGTCGACCGGTCGCGGCACCGCCGCCTCGTAGACGCCGCGCGGAGCGGTGACCCTGGCGGACACGTTGGCGACCGGGTCGCGCAGGGTCAGGAACACCGTGCCGCCGCGGGCGCTCAGATCGGTGATCTGGCCCTCGACCCAGACCATGCCGAGTCTGCCGATCCAGCCGCCCACCATCTGCAGGACCGTGCGGATCGGAAGGGGGGACTCGGGCGAGGTCTTCTCGGTCATGGCGGAAGACTACGGGCTCGCTCCGACTACTCTCCGGCCTGCAGCTTGGCGAGGCGGTTCTCGAACATCCGCACCACCTCGGGACGCCCCTGCGTGGCTCGCTCGTAGGCCAGGAAGTCGCCGATCTGCTCGGCGGTCTTGCCGCGCATCCTGGCGCGCAGCGAGGCGACGGTCATCTCGTCGTACCCGGGCAGCGGCTCGGTCGGCTTGGCGGCCTGCTCAGGCGCTTCCGCGACCACCGGCTCCGCCACGGCCTCCGGAGCGGCGGGCGCCTCGACGGCGGGCTCGGCGACGGCCTTGGGCGCGGCGGGAGCGGCCTTCGGCTCAGCTGCAGGGGCGGGCTCGTCCACGACCTTCGTCTTGGCGGCGGGCTTGGAGGCCGCCTTCGTCTTGGTAGCGGGCTTGGAGGCCGTCTCCGTCTTGGTAGCGGGCTTGGAGGCCGTCTCCGTCTTGGTAGCGGGCTTGGAGGCCGCCTCCGTCTTGGTAGCGGGCTTGGAGGCCGCCTCCGTCTCGGCGACCGGCTCGGGGGCGGCTTCCGTCTTGGCGACCGGCTTGGGCGCCGTCTCGGTCTTGGCGGCCGGCTGGGCAGGGACCTCGGGCTCGGCGGCAGGAGCCTCGGGCTCCGCGGTGGCGACCGGCTCCTCCTTGCCCGCCGGCGCGAAGATGACCGGGTCGGGCTTGGTCTTGGCGACGCCGTTCGGCTCGGCGGCACCGGGCCGCGGCGAGAAGATGACCGGCTCCTTGCGGGCGGGCTTGTCCTCGTCCGCGGGCGCGGCCACCTGGTCGGCGGCGGAGGTACGGGAAATCTGCTCCTCCTCGCGCTCCTCCTTGTTGCCGAGGCCCTTGATCGAGTTCTTCACCCGGTCCACCAGCAGCAGCGCCTGACCTGCGGCGCTGAGCGTGGACTGGACGAGCATGAGCGGAAGGTCCTTGGCCTTCTCCTTCAGCTCGTCCTTGTTGGTGACGGTTTTGGCGATGTTGCGTATCACGTCGCTGAGGGACATGACGTCTCCCTGGGAGGTTGTATGGGACGGCCAGTCTGGCAAACCGCGGACGACCACGCACGCGCGGGCCTGATGGCCGCTCCACGTAGCATAGAAAGTATGGAGCCCCAGACCCCCACTTCCCGCCGAGTCCTCGTAGCCAAGCCACGGGGCTACTGTGCCGGAGTCGATCGAGCCGTGGTAGCGGTCGAGAAGGCTCTGGAGCAGTACGGCGCCCCGATCTACGTACGCAAGCAGATCGTCCACAACACCCACGTCGTCAAGACACTCGAGGCCAGGGGCGCCATCTTCGTCGAGGAGACCGAGGAGGTCCCCGAGGGCGCGATCGTGGTCTTCTCCGCCCATGGCGTCTCACCGGCCGTGCATATCGAGGCGAAGCAGCGCAATCTACGCACCATCGACGCCACCTGCCCGCTGGTCACGAAGGTGCACAACGAGGCCAAGCGGTTCGCGGGCCAGGACTACGAGATCCTGCTGATCGGGCACGAAGGCCACGAGGAGGTCGAGGGCACCTCCGGTGAGGCCCCCGAGCACATCCAGCTCGTCGACGGGCTCGACTCGGTCGGCCAGGTCCAGGTGAAGGACCCGAGCAAGCTGATCTGGTTGTCGCAGACCACGCTGTCGGTCGACGAGACCACCGAGACCGTGGCCAAGCTCAAGGAGCGCTTCCCCAACCTGATCGACCCGCCGAGCGACGACATCTGCTACGCCACCCAGAACCGGCAGATCGCGGTCAAGGAGATCGCCGCCGAGGCGCAGCTGGTGATCGTGGTGGGCTCGGAGAACTCCTCCAACTCCAAGCGCCTGGTCGAGGTGGCCAAGGACTACGGCGCCGACGCCTCCTACCTGGTCGACAACGCGGGCTTCATCCGCGACGAGTGGCTGGAGGGTGTCACCACGGTCGGCGTGACCAGCGGCGCCTCGGTCCCCGAAGAGCTGGTCGAGGAGGTGCTCGCACACCTGGCCGAGCACGGGTTCGGCGACGTGACCGAGGTCGAGCCGGTGCAGGAGAGCATGCGTTTCGCCCTGCCGCACGAGCTGCGCAAGGACCTCAGGATCGTCTCTTAGCGACTGAGCGACTGGTCCTCGCCGCGCGGCTAGTCCTCACCGCGCGGCGTCCCGTACACCTTGGGCTCGAAGTAGCCCTCGGGCTCGGGCACGAACGGCTGGCGCGGGCGCGGCACCTCCGCGCCCGCCTTCAGCTCCTCCCGCAGGTCACGTACGTTGTCCCGGAGCCCACGCCGCCACGCCACGCCCAGCACGATGGCCGAGCCGGCGAACAACCACGGCGCGCCCCGCGTCAGCGACGTGTAGAGACCGAGCGCCAGAGACTGCACGATCGAGACCGAGCCGAACGCCCGCCCGAGCTCGACGAACAACGTGGCGCAGAAGAACACCAGCGGCGGCGTCACCACCAGCGACAGCAGCTCACGCCGGTTGACCAGGAGCACCCCCAGCAGGCTGGCCAGGACGAAGGCCGCGCCCACCACCTCCTGGACGTCGATCAGCGCCCCCAGCACGTAGCCCGCCAGCGTGGCGACCAGGGCGAGCGCGATGGCACCGCGTGCCGTCAGCCTGACAGCCGAACGCCTGCCTTTCTCCCCCACTGGACCGCCCCCATTCTGGCCCCGTTTACTGCGACCCGTGAGCCAACTTACCGTTCGAGCCCGAAAGCAGAGGCGACGTTTCGAGTAGTTCGGGGGATGACAGGGGTCTCGGGAGCCCGTCGAGCATCTCGGGGGCGTCGAGATCGCCGTCCACCACGCCCAGATCGTGTAGCTTGCGCGCCGTGACCAGGACGCGGCTTTCGAGCGATCCGACCGACTTGTTGTACGCCTCCACGGCACGGGTCAACGCCTTGCCCAGCGCGTCGACGTTCCTGCCCAGCGACGACAGCCGCTCGTAGAGCTCCTTGCCCAGCTCGAACACCGCCCGCGCGTTCTCGCTCAGCGCGGCCTGCTGCCAGGCGTAGTGGGCGGTGCGCAACATCGTGATCAGCGTCGTCGGCGTGGCGATGTGCACGCGCCGCGCCATGGCGTACTCCAGCAGCCCGGGATCGCGTTCGAGCGCCGGCGCCAGGAACGCCTCGCCGGGGATGAACAGCACCACGAACTCCGGCGACGGGTTGAACGCCTGCCAGTAGGCCTTGGCGGCCAGCCTGTCGATGTGCTCGCGCACGTGCCTGGCGTGCGCGTCGAGCCGGACCGTGGCCAGCGACTCGTCCGACGCCTCCGCGGCCTCCAGGTAGGCCGCCAGCGAGACCTTGGAGTCGATCACGATGTTCTTGCCGCCCGCGAGCCGCACGACCATGTCGGGCCGCATGGAGCCCTCCGTGACCTGCTCGTCGAAGTCGCAGAAGCGCTGCATGCCGGCGATCTCGGCGACCCTGCGCAGCTGCAGCTCGCCCCACCGGCCGCGGGCCTCCGGCCGCTGCAGGGCCCTGACCAGGGCGGTGGTCTGGGACCGCAACTGCTCGTGGCTCTGGCGGACGAACTCCATCTGCTTGGCCAGCTCCGCCCGCGCCGCGCGCTGCCCCGACTCGGTGTCACGCAGCTGCGCCTCGACCCGCGCGAGCGCGTCCTTCAGCGGCTCGACCAGGTGCTCGACGGCCTGCTTGCGCTGCTCGAGGTCACCCGTGGCCTCCGCGCGGCTGGCGGCCAGCCTGGTCTCGGCCAGCTCGAGGAAACGTACGTTGTTGACGTCGAGCGCGCGCGTGGACAGCGCCTGGAAGCGCTCGGCCAGCTGCTCTTCGACGTAGACGAGCTTTTCCGCGGCGCTCTTGGCCCGCGCGTCGGCCTCGGCCACCCGCACCGCAGCCCGCGTCCTGGCCACCAGGAACCCGATGAGGAGACCGACGGCGAGACCGATGAGAAGCGCGACCACGTCCACTCCATCGATGATTGCAGGACTTCGGCACGCCGTTCCCGCCCGACA
Source organism: Nonomuraea turkmeniaca (assembly GCF_005889735.1). Taxonomy (GTDB): domain Bacteria; phylum Actinomycetota; class Actinomycetes; order Streptosporangiales; family Streptosporangiaceae; genus Nonomuraea; species Nonomuraea turkmeniaca. Next base: position 22,485 of record NZ_VCKY01000014.1, on the reverse strand, counting down.
CGCTCGTTACGCCGAGCACGTAAACTTGAGCTCCGTGAGCCTCTCCATCGGCATCGTCGGATTGCCCAACGTCGGTAAGTCCACGCTGTTCAACGCGCTGACCAAGACCGGCAACGCTCTGGCGGCGAACTACCCGTTCGCCACCATCGAGCCCAACGTGGGCATCGTGGGCGTGCCCGACGACCGCCTGCCCGTGCTGGCCGGGATCTTCAGCTCGGCACGCATCCTGCCCGCCAAGGTCGAGTTCGTCGACATCGCGGGCCTGGTCAAGGGGGCGTCGGAGGGGCAGGGCAGGGGCAACCAGTTCCTCTCCAACATCCGCAACACGGACGCGATCTGCCAGGTCATCCGGGTCTTCACCGATCCCGACGTGACCCACGTGGACGGCGAGATCTCCCCCAAGCGCGACATCGAGACCATCAACGTCGAGCTCGTCATGGCCGACCTGCAGACGGTCGAGAAGGCCATCCCGCGCCTGCAGAAGGAGGCGCGCAACAACAAGGACAAGAAGTCCGCGCTGGAGGCCGCGGAGGCCGCGAAGGCGGTCCTGGAGACCGGCAAGACCATCTTCGAGACCGGCCTGGACAGCGCGGAGCTGCGCGAGCTCCACCTGCTGACGGCCAAGCCGTTCCTCTACGTGTTCAACCTCGACGCCGACGAGCTGGCCGACACCGCGCTCAGGGAGCAGCTGTCGTCGCTCGTCGCCCCGGCCGAGGCGGTCTTCCTCGACGCCAAGATCGAGTCCGAGCTGGTCGAGCTCGACGAGGAGGAGGCGCTGGAGCTGCTGCAGTCGGTCGGCCAGGAGGAGTCGGGGCTGCGCCAGCTGGCCAGGGTCGGCTTCGAGACGCTCGGCCTGCAGACGTACCTGACGGCCGGGCCGAAGGAGACCAGGGCCTGGACGATCCCCAAGGGCGCCACCGCGCCAGAGGCGGCCGGCGTGATCCACACCGACTTCCAGCGCGGCTTCATCAAGGCCGAGGTCGTCTCCTTCGACGACCTTGTCGAGGTCGGCTCGATCGCCAACGCCCGCGCCGCGGGCAAGGCGCGCATCGAGGGCAAGGACTATGTGATGCGCGACGGCGACGTGGTGGAGTTCCGCTTCAACGTCTGACCGCGGCCGGCGGCCGGGCGCCCGATCAGGGCTTGTGGTACGGCTCCGCGGCCTGCTTCGGCTGCAAGCTCTTTGGCTGGAATCCCGGCGCCAGCACGATGATGGCGGCGGACAACACCAGCGGGGCGATGAACGCCATCCGCATGTCCGTGGCGTCCGCGATGCCGCCCACCAGCGCCGCGCCCACGATGAAGCCGACGTAGTTGAAGAGGTTCACCCTGGCGATGGCCACTCCGGTCCCGGCCGGGTCGAGCTTGCCGGCCGCCGAGAACGACTGCGGCGCCACCACCGCGAGCCCCATCCCCGTGAGGCCGAACGCGATGATGCCGAGTGGCTGGTTCGGGGCCAGCACGACGCCCAGGAAGCCGAGCGTGGCGATCACCCCGCCGATCCTGACGATGGCGGCGGGGCCGTATCGCCTGGCCGCGACGTCGCCGCCGAGCCGGACGGCCAGCGTGGTGGCCTGGTACGCCGCGTAGGCCAGCGGGATGACCTGCGGTCCCGCCGCCAGGACGTCCTTCATGAACAGGGTGTTGAAGTTGGAGACGGCTGCGTCGCCGATGTACAGGAAGGCCATGGCCAGGCAGAGCGGGAGGATCGGCCGCCATGGGAATCTGCCCTCGGCCCGGGAGGTCGTGCTCTCGACCTTCTCCTCCTGAATCGTGCACAGGTCCCGCCCGGCGTAGAGCGAGCCCGCCACCGCGAAGACCATGGGGACCGCCATGACGACCGGCAGCGGCAGATCGGCGGCGACCGACGCCCACAGCGCCCCCGCCAGGCTGAACACGCTCCACACGCAGTGGAAGCCGTTCAGCACCTGCATGCCGTACCTGCGCTCGACCGCGACACCCTGCATGTTCATGCCCGCGTCCACCGCGCCGACCGCCACCCCGAACACCAGCAGGACCGGCACCAGCAGCGGCACGCTCGGCGCGAGCCCGGCCAGCACCACGGCCGCCGCGACCACCGGCTGGGCGATACGTAGCAGCAGCTTGCTGCCCAGCCGGGCGGCGAACGCGCCGGCCGCCATGCTGCCGACGCCCGCGAACACGGGCACGATCAGCAGCAGGATCGTCAGCGTGCCCTCGTCGAGCCCGTGTTTGGCCTGCAGGTTGGCGACCTGGATGAGCAGGGACGCGAAGGAGAGGCCTTGCACGGCGTAGACGACATACGTGGCGAGGCGGGCCTGGCGATCACGCGGGGACGGCACGGCGGCCTCCTGATTGGGGGGAGATCAGACGTGAGGCGGGGTCAGGTTAGCGGCACGCCCGGCCGCTGCGCCAGCACGAGATAGGGTTCCGGGGTGAAACGGGGAGAGGCGCGCAGGGACCGCATCCTGGCCGCGGCACTCCTGGAGTTCGCCGAGAACGGCTACCGGGGGGCATCGCTGGCCCGCATCGCCGAGCGGGTCGAGCTCTCCCAGGCCGGGCTGCTGCACCACTTCAACAGCAAGGAGCGGCTGTTCGTCGCGGTGCTGGACTACCGGGACGAGCTGGACGCGCGCAAGTTCGACATGGCCTCGGCCGGCGGGATCGACGCGTTGCGCGCCCTGGTGGGCGTGGTGGAGCACAACGCGCGGGTGCCCGGGCTGGTGCAGCTGTTCTCCGTGATCAGCGGCGAGGCCGTGACGCCGGACCATCCCGGGCACGAGTGGGCCAGGCGGCGTTACCGGCGGCTGCGCGCGGACATGGCGGCGGCGCTGCGGCGGGGCGTCGAGCGGGGTGAGTTCCGCGCGGACCTCGACGCCGAAGCCCACGCCGACCGGCTGATCGCGATGATGGACGGCCTGCAGACGCAGTGGCTGATCGACCCCGACCGGGTGGACATGGCGGCCGTCTTCCGAGACTACGTGGACGACCTCATCGCCCTGCTACGCCCGGCGGTATGACGACCTCACCGCCCTGCTACGCCCGGCGGTATGACGACCTGACCGTGCTGCTACGCCCGGCGGTGTGACGACCTCACAGCCCGCCTGCCTCATCGGCCTGATACGCCTGGCTTGCCCACCGGTGTGATGATCTCGTCGGCTTTCTCGACGACCGTCCCCTCACCGCCCAGTTGCCGGGCCGCGGCCCACACCCCCAGGGCGAGCAGCGCGGCGACCTCCGTGACCGCGAGACCCCGCTCCACCAGCCCGAGCGGCATGACCCGCCACCACTGCATCCCGGTCTCCGCGGCGATCAAGATCATCGTGCCGATGAACACGACCCACAACACGGAGCAGATCCCGAGCCCGAACGCCACGAGCGTGGCCTTCGACCGCTCCCGATGCCGCCACGGCCGGGCGATGATCACGACTGCCAGCGGCAGGCACACGAAGGCGATGATGCTGCCCACACGGTGGATGCTGCCGCTCGTGCTCGGTCCGACCGACCAGTCGTGCTTCTCGAACCAGGCCGTCAGGAACAACCCCACGCTCCACCCCATGAGCGCGACCATGCCGAAGACCCCGGCGAGCCTCTTGCGTGCCAGCGACACTCCAATGGCCACCGAACCGGCCGCCAGCAGGCCCACCGCGAGCCCGAAGATCCATCCGTCGGGGCCGAGGCCGTGCTCGCTGATGGTCCGCCTGATCGGGTTCATCTCGTCGAGGCTCGTCAGCTCCAGGCCCAGGATCACCGTGACGCCCGCGCCTGCCGCGCCTAGTCCCCATCGTGCCGGTTGATGCACGCACACCTCCCTTTGTCGGGTTAACAGGAAGAGTGTGGGCGAAGATTCCAAAAATTCTATGAGAGTGCGCGCCGGATGAGCTCGTCGCTCAGCTCACGCAGCCGCTTCCTGGCCTCGAGATCGTACGATCTCGTCTTCGACGCCATGTGGTACCGCCTCCTCAACCGCCACGCCGAGGTGAACGACGACCTGGCGGAGGAGATCGCCGGGCTGCTGGCGCGAATCTGCTAGGAGTGGCCGTTCTGGGACGAGCGAATCGTCCGGGCGCCAGATATCGTCATATGTGTGAACGAACGCGCGGGATCCTGGTTGCCGAAGCTGCAGGAAGTCGGAGAGCGACTGGCCGAGGAGTTCGTCTCCGCTCGCCGCCTGCCGGCCACGGGTGACGTGCCGCCGCCGCACGAGCTCCGCGCCTCCGACGCCGACCGCGAGCGTATCGCCCAGGTGCTCCAGGACGCGCACGCCGACGGCCGGCTCACCCTGGAGGAGCTGGAGGAGCGGCTCGGCGTGCTCTACTCCGCGCGCACGCTCGGTGAGCTCGCAGAGCTCACCGGCGACCTCCTGCCCGCCGACCAGCAGCCGCTCAACCTGGACGGCCGGCCCGTGTCGGCCATCTTCAAGCAGGAACAGCGCGGCGGGCGCTGGGTGGTGCCCGCCGAGCTCGCGGTGACGGCCATGTTCGGCACCACCAAGCTGGACCTGCGCGACGCGATCCTGCAGAACCGGCGGATCATCATCAACGCCACGCTCGTCTTCGGCGGGCTGGAGATCCACGTGCCCGAGGACCTCGAGGTGATCAGGGTGGCCAAGGGCAAGACGGTCCGCCTGACCAAGCAGCCGACCGAGCCGGGCGCGCCCGTGGTCGAGGTCCGCACCACGAACTTCGCCGGCGACGTCAAGGTCAAGGAGCCACCCCGCCGCAGACGCCGCCGCTGATTGTGTTCATTGGCCTCACTCCGTGAGGCGGGCTCGGTCGCCCAATGCCGCCGCCTTCCCCCGCTCTGGTCGCTCCGCTCCCGCCACTCCTCCCGGCGACGGCACTCCCTCGCGGCTGGTCAGCCCGCCGTGTCGAAGTTGATCGCGCTGTACGCGCGCAGCTTCCAGAGCTGGTGCTCGCTCTCGATCTTGCGGATGGTGCCGGACCGGCCGCGCATCACCAGCGACTCCGTCACCGCGGAGCCGGCGCGGAACCGTACACCCTGCATGAGCTCGCCGTGGGTGATCCCGGTCGCCGCGAAGAACACGTCGTCAGAGCTGACCAGGTCATTGGTGGTGAGCACCTGACCCAGGTCGTGTCCCGCGTCGATGGCCTTGCCGCGCTCGGCCTCGTCCCGCGGCCAGAGCTTGCCCTGGATCACCCCGCCCAAGCACTTGAGCGCGCACGCGGCCACGATGCCCTCGGGCGTGCCGCCGATGCCCAGCATCAGGTCGATGCCGGTGCCCGTGCGGGCCGCCATGATCGCGCCGGCCACGTCGCCGTCGGTGATGAACTTGATGCGCGCACCCGTCTCCCTGATCTCCTTGACCAGCCGTTCGTGCCGGGGCCGATCGAGCACGACCACGGTCACGTCCGACGGGGAGCAGTGCTTGGCCCTGGCGACCGCGTTGATGTTGGCGGACACGGGGGCCTCGATGTCGACCGAGTCGGCCGCCTCGGGGCCGGTGACCAGCTTCTCCATGTAGAACACGGCCGAAGGGTCGTACATCGAGCCGCGCTCGCTCACCGCGATCACCGACACCGCGTCGGGCATGCCCAGCGCGGTCAGCCGGGTGCCGTCGATGGGGTCCACGGCCACGTCGCAGTCGGGGCCGCTGCCGTCGCCCACGTGCTCGCCGTTGTACAACATCGGGGCGTGGTCCTTCTCGCCCTCGCCGATGACCACCACGCCGTTCATGGAAACCGTGCTGATCAGCTGGCGCATGGCGTTCACCGCCGCGCCGTCGGCGCCGTTCTTGTCACCGCGGCCGACCCACCGGGCCGCGGCCATCGCGGCCGCCTCGGTGACGCGGACCAGCTCCAGCGCCAGGTTTCGATCGGGCGCGTGCTCGCTCGTGGCGAGCGCGGGCGGTACGGAATCGGACATCATTGGCCTCCTCGCAGACAACTCTCTCGATCGTAGTTGCCCTTCACTTCCCGGCCAGAGGGGGATAATCTGCCTGGTCCGGCTTAGTCCTGTGCCTGCGGCTCGCCGCAGGGGCATCGGTAAGCTCGACCAGCGAACGGATTTTGCGCCATACCCTGTGCGCGTCAGGGATCTTGCCTTCACCATGGAGCATGGCGCCGCGCCGTGGAGGAGGGCGAATGAGCGATGTGGAAGACGCGGTGGCTCAGCCGCGTACGTCCGAGCGGGGCGCGGCGACGCGTACCTCGCTGCTCGCCGCCGCCCGGGAGATCTTCGTCTCCAAGGGCTTCGCCGAGGCGGGCGTGACCGACGTGGTGGCCAGGGCCGACGCCAGCGTGGGCAGCCTTTACCACCACTTCTCCGGCAAGGCGGACCTCTACCTCACGCTGTTCGAGGAGTGGCAGGCCAGGCAGACGCAGCGGACCAAGCAGGCGGCCAGGGCGGCCCGCGCCGACGCCGAGAGCGACCCCATGCGCGTGTTCCTCGGCGCCGCCCGCGCCTACCTCGACGGCTGCCTGGAGGAGCGCGAGCTGGCCGCGCTGTTCCTGCGCGGCGACGGCCCTCCCGGCTTCGACGTGGTCATGCGCGACCGGCTGCGCATGTGGGCGCAGCGCAACGCGGCGCTGTTCGAGGACCAGCCCGCGCTGGTCGTGGTGATCACCGGCGCGCTGGCCGCGGCCGTCTCCGAGGTCGTCCGCACCGGCGACCGCGGCCTGGCCGAGGAGGTGCTCGCCATCGTCGCCCAGATCCGCCCGGCCGCGTCCGCGACCGCCTCGTCCAGCGGGTAACCTCGCCAACTGTGCGACGGTTCACCGAAGGTTTCTATGGCTACGTGGTAGCGCTCTTCGTCTGCCTCGCGGGGGCGGGGCTGTTCCTGCTGATCGCCCCGCAGCCGCGGGAGGAGCACATCCCGCGGCGCGACTACTCGATCACCGTCGCCAACTTCGGCCATTCGGTGCCGTACGCGGTGTGGGCCCCGCGGCAGGACCCGCAGGACTGGGTGCCCAACAGCAACAGGATCGCCAAGGGCGAGAACGGCGCCCAGGTCCTCTACCTCGGCTACGCGACGGCCAAGCGGGAGCACGCGATGTTCGTGCAGAGCAACGAGCAGCCCGCCGCCGGGTTCGCCAGCCGCATGGCCAACTCCGACAAGGCCGTCGGCACGCAGCAGGTCGGCGGGGTCGCGTGGGAGCAGCGCTACCGCGAGGACAAGAACCAGCGCACGCTGGTCCGTTTCCTGCCCGACGTGACCCTCGTGATCACCGGCACGGCCGACTGGCCGGAGCTGGGGCAGCTGGCGTCCGCCCTGCAGGAGCGCCCCAAGGGGTGACGCCGGACGGGCTCGACCGGTCCGGCGTCATCGTCCGGCAGCCCATGGCCGGCGGCCGCAGCTCGCGGTGGTCAGTCAATTCCTCGTTCTAAGCCAGGCGTTCTTCCTCGATGAGGCTTCGTCCTGACAATCTGCCTTTTATCCCTCGAACGGCCTCGACGGCCTTGTGCGCGGGCAACCGCGCGAACCCCACGACGACGGCCGGCGGCCCCGGCATATCCCGCATGGGCCCCACCGGCTCGGCGGAGACGCCGAGTCCCAGCGCGATCCGCGCCACCTCGCGCTCGTCCCAGTCGCCGGGCAGCTCCACGTACGCGTGCAGGCCCGCCTCGATGCCCTTGACCTGGACTTCGGGCAGCTCCGCCGCCAGCGCCGCGACCAGGGCGTCCCTGCGGCGACGGTACTCTCTGCGCATCCGCCTCAAGTGCTTGTCATAGCCGCCGGTACGCAGGAAATGGGCCAACGCGTACTGCTCGATGACCGGCGAACCCAGGTCCAGCTCGCCCCGCGCCCGCCTGATCGCCTCTGCCAGCTCGGCGGGCGCCGCCACCCAGCCCATCCGCAGCCCCGGGGCGAGCGCCTTGCTGACGCTGCCGGAGAGGATCACCCGGTCCGGGGCCAGTCCCTGCAGGCAGCCGACCGGGTCGCGGTCGAACCGGAACTCGGCGTCGTAGTCGTCCTCCAAGATCACGCGGTTGCCCGCGACCGCCCACTCCATCAGGGCGGCGCGGCGCGACGGTGACAGGACCACGCCGGTCGGGTACTGGTGCGCGGGCGTGACCAGGACCGCGTCCCCGCTCAGCCGCCGCACGTCCAGTCCTTCCTCGTCCACGGGCACCGGCACCAGGTGCGCGCCCGCCCGCCTGAGCAGCGGGACCTGGCGGTGGCTGGTGGGATCCTCGACGGCCAGGCGCAGCCCCCGGTGCTGGGACAACACGTGCAGCACCAGGCTGAGCCCCTGGGCCACGCCACCGACGATGACGAGGTTCTCCGGCCGCACGTCGGCCGCCCTGACCCTTCTGAGGTACCCGGCCAGCTCCTCGCGCAGCTCGGGCACGCCGCCCGGATCTCCGTAGTCGAAGGCGTCGGACGGCACGTTGGTCAGGACGTGCCGGACCGCCGCCAGCCAGCGTTCCCTGGGGAAGTGGCCGAGGTCGGGCGAGGTGGGGCGGTGGCCGTAGTAGGAGTTGGGCGTCGGGCGGCGTACCGGCTTGGCACGCAGTGGCACGGCTGGTGGCGGCCTGCGGGCGATCGTCGCGGAGTTCTTGGGGGTGACCTGGGTGCCGACGCCGACCCTGGAGACCAGGAATCCCTCGGCGACGAGCTGCTCGTACGCCTCCACCACCACACCCCTGGAGACCTGGAGGTCGGTGGCGAGATCACGGGTGGCGGGCAGGCGGGTGCCCGGGGCCAGGCGGCCGCCGCGGATGGAGTCGCGCAGCTCGGACGCGATCTGCCCAGCTATGCCTCCCTTATCGCGATTTATCTGGATATGGAGGTCAGCCATATTGGTCCTGTCTTCCGGCCGGACATTGGACTGTTTCTGCGAACCATTATCTCTTTAACATCCTTCACATGAGAAACGGCATACTGGGCGCCGCCTCGGCCATGTTCCTGGTGGGGACACTGGCCGGGGTGTCAGGACTCGTCGACGCGTACCCCATATACGGCGGACAGGCCGTCCGGTATCTCGTCGCGGCGGTCATCCTGCTCCTCATAACGGGAGTTCTCGGCCTGCGGTTCGTACGGCTGACGCCGCGCGAGATCCTCTGCCTCGGCGGGCTCACCCTGCTGGGCCTGGTGCTGTTCAACGTGTGCGTGGTCGAGTCGGCGCGGGCCTCGGGCCCGGCCCTGGTCGGAACCATCCTGGGCACGGTGCCGCTATGGCTGGCGCTGGTGGGCGGACGTCCCGCGCCCCGACTGCTGATCGGGGCGAGCGTGGTGGTGGCCGGGGCGACGCTGGCCACCGGGCTCGGCACCGGCAACCTGACCGGACTGCTGTGGGCGCTCGGCGCGCTGGTGGGCGAGGTGAGCTTCTCCGTACTGGCCATCCCGCTGCTGCCGAAGCTGGGCGCGATGAGGGTGTCGGCGTACTCGACGGCGCTGGCCGTGCCGATGCTCGTGGTGGTCGGGCTGGCCGACGAGGGCACGAGCATGTTCCGGCCGCCGACGACGGCCGAGGTGCTCGGGTTCGGCTATCTGGCGATCGTGGTCACGGTGGTGGCGTTCTTCCTGTGGTACAACTCGCTGCCCAAGCTGGGGCCGGGCCTGGCGGGGTTGTTCGCGGGGCTCATCCCGGTGGGCGCGATCGCCACGGGGGTGGTGCTGGGACTCGCCATGCCGTCCGCGTACGACCTGCTGGGGGCGGGACTGGTGATCGCGGGCATCCTGGTGGGCCTCACGGCCGGGCGATCGCCGGCCAAGGGCCCGCTGATCGGCCGGGTGGCAGCACGAAGGGAGAGGACGAGCGCGTAATCTCTAGGCAACGCGAAAGGATGGACATGGGCGAGTTCGACTACACCGACCTGCTGCCGCTGGGAGCCGATGAGACCGAGTATCGGCTGATCACGACGGAGGGGGTGCGGAAAGTCGAGGCGGCCGGGCGTACGTTCCTCGAGGTCGAGCCAGAGGCGTTGCGGCTGCTCACCGAGACGGCCATTCACGACATCTCCCACTATCTGCGGGCCTCCCACCTCGCCCAGCTCAGGAAGATCGTCGACGACCCCGAGTCCAGCGGCAACGACCGCTTCGTGGCGCTCGACCTGCTGAAGAACGCCTCCATCTCGGCCGGCGGCGTGCTGCCGATGTGCCAGGACACCGGCACGGCGATCGTCATGGGCAAGCGCGGCCGCCACGTGTTGACCGACGGGCGCGACGCCGAGCACATCACGCACGGCGTGTACGACGCCTACACGCGGCTCAACCTGCGTTACTCGCAGATGGCTCCGCTCACCATGTGGGAGGAGAAGAACACCGGCAACAACCTCCCGGCCCAGATCGAGCTCTACGCCGAGGACCCGCACGGCCATCCGGACGAGTACAAGCTGCTGTTCATGGCCAAGGGCGGCGGCTCGGCCAACAAGTCGTTCCTGTACCAGGAGACCAAGGCCGTCCTCAACGAGAAGCGCATGATGGCCTTCCTGGAGGAGAAGATCCGCTCGCTGGGCACCGCGGCCTGCCCGCCGTACCATCTGGCCGTCGTCGTGGGCGGCACCTCCGCCGAGTACGCGCTCAAGACCGCCAAGTACGCCAGCGCCCGCTACCTCGACACGATCCCCACCGAGGGATCGCCGTCCGGGCACGGCTTCCGTGACCTGGAGTTGGAGGCGAAGGTCTTCGAGCTGACGCAGAAACTGGGCATCGGGGCGCAGTTCGGCGGGAAATACTTCTGCCACGACGTCCGCGTGATCCGCCTGCCCAGGCACGGGGCGTCCTGCCCGGTGGCCATCGCCGTCTCGTGCTCGGCGGACCGCCAGGCGCTGGCGAAGATCACGCCGGAAGGTGTGTTCCTGGAACAGCTGGAGACGGATCCGGCGCGGTTCCTGCCGGAGACGACCGATGAGCACCTGTCGGACGACGTCGTACAGGTGGACCTCAACCGGCCGATGCAGGAGATCCTCGCCGAGCTGACGAAATATCCGGTCAAGACCCGGCTGTCGCTGACCGGCCCCCTCGTGGTCGCCCGCGACATCGCCCACGCGAAGATCGGTGAGCTGCTCGACAACGACGGCGAGATGCCGCAGTACCTGAAGGACCACGCCGTCTACTACGCGGGTCCCGCCAAGACGCCGGAGGGTTACGCGTCCGGCTCGTTCGGGCCCACCACGGCCGGGCGGATGGACTCATACGTCGAGCGCTTCCAGGCGGCGGGCGGCTCAATGGTGATGCTGGCGAAGGGCAACAGGTCCAAGCAGGTCACGGAGGCCTGCCAGAAGTACGGCGGCTTCTACCTGGGCTCCATCGGCGGTCCCGCGGCCAGGCTGGCGCAGGACTGCATCAAGAAGGTGGAGGTGCTCGAATACCCCGAGCTGGGCATGGAAGCAGTCTGGAAGATCGAGGTGGTGGACTTCCCGGCGTTCATCGTCGTCGATGACAAGGGTGACGACTTCTTTGATCAACGGCAACTTGATGGCGGAGCTACCTTTGTAGGCATCCCGACACGTTCGCCCAGGTAGAAGCAGTCTCGCCACAAACCTGAAGCCCGAGATCACAGCCATATGGCTTGGGTTCTGGGGCTTCTGTCGTTCAGGTTGATCACGACTGTCGTCAGCATCGGTGCTGACGTTGTGCTGACCTGTTCTGACTCGATCTAGCGGCTACCCTTGACTGTCTGACACCCGCCGTTCAGGCTCGCGTGTGCAAGTTGGAGCACACTCGGAGCATCGGAGGGCACCATGGCGCTACGGTTCATCGGCATCGACCCGAACACGGACGGGAACAACTGCCCTTCCGTATGAGTGGACGAAGCAGACGGCAGCATCGTCATACAAGGGTGGGAAGTGACCGGGCAGGAAGATCTAGCCCAAGTCGCCGCCCGTAGCCCAATCCCCGACAATGAGAAGGTCGTCCGCGTCCCACGACGCATGGCCAAGCTCCTAATGGAGGCGTGTGGTGGAGCCGCTCATGACCTTTGAGGAAATGCTGGCCAGCGCCCAGCATTCAGCGGTCCACTTGGAGATGCGCGACGCCTACGTGCCCGATGACCCTTCGTTCATCGCGTGGCAGGGTGGACCGTCCTACGACCGCACACAACGGGAACGCGACTGGCACCAGCTCATAGGCGGGGCGCGAGCAAGAGGCGTGGTGGTTCGCCGAGCGCGCATCGTCTCCGAGCCCGTTACCGACTACATCCGGTTCGAGCACTCCGTAACCGACTCGATGAACATCAAGGCCGGGGAGTTGGTCAGGTGGCTTCCCCGGCGTCGGGCGTCCGATCTCCTGCTGCCCGGAAACGACCTATGGGTGTTCGATGACCACCTGATCCGCTTCGGTTTTTTCGCGGGAGATGGCCGCTATCTCGGCGAAGAACTGGTGCGTGATCCCAGCGTGATCAAGCAATGCCTGACCGCCTTTGAGGCAGTCTGGCATCGCGCGATTGATCACGCGGAGTACCGGCTCGTCTGATCACTGAAACATGCGCACCTCGCCATCTTCAAGCGCCCAGCAGGCACGTCAGGGCATAGCCCAGCGCCTACGCGAAATCCGCCTTGACGCCGGGCTGACAGCCCGAACTGTCGCCCGGATGGCGGGGTGGCATGAATCCAAAGCATCGAAGATCGAGCACGGCCGAACCGTCCCCTCCGAGTCGGACATTCGCGCGTGGTGTGCCGCCTGCAGAGCTGAGGACCAAGCTCCAGAACTGATCGCCGCCTCACGAGCAGCCGACCTGATGTACGTGGAGTGGAAGCGGCTCCAGAGGACTGGTCTGCGACAGCTCCAGCTCTCCAAGATCAAGATGTATGAGCAGGTGAGGCACTTTCGTGTCTACTGCTCCAACGTCGTTCCGGGCCTCTTCCAAACTCCCGCCTATGCTGAGGCGCTGCTGTCATCCATCGCCGCTTTCAGAGACGCCCCCAACGACGTGACGGAAGCAGTAGCCGCGCGTGTTGCGCGAGCACGCTTCCTGCACGAGGGAAATCACCGCTTCGCGGTCCTGGTCGAAGAATGGGTGCTGCGGAGCCGTATCGGCGACGCGGAAGTCATGGCCGGTCAGCTGGGACACCTACTGGCGATCATGTCTCTGCCGTCCGTGTCCCTGGGGATTATTCCCCAAGATGATGGACGGCGTATGTGGCCAGTCGAGGCGTTCAACATCTTTGATGACACGCTGGTGCAGGTAGAACTTCTGACTGCGGAGATCAATGTGAGCCAGCCGTCAGAGATCGCCCAGTACATCCGAGGGTTCAACCACCTATCCGAGTTGGCCGTGTACGGCACTGCAGCCCGTCAGCTCATCGCTTCCGCCATCGCTGAGCTTGGTTGATTCTGAGCAAGTTCGAGCACACTCGTTGAGTCCGGGGAATGCTCGCTCCTACGGTCGGGGCATGGCCCTTACGCGCACGAGTGCATCAGCCGATGACCTGCTCGGCCAGCCGATACCGGAGGAGGAGGCGGCAGCGCAGAATGCGACCCTGGACCGAGTTCTTGAGCGTCTGACGGCCGCAAGCGTAAACGCTCAACTGATCAAGCGGCTTGCGATCCAGTGTGCGACCAAGCCCAGCCCTTCCGCCGAGCGGCTTTGGTATCCGCCGCAGCTCGTGATCTACGCCGACGCCGGTTGGAAGGTCGCCACGGTGACCATCGGCCCCCGCTCCGGTAGCTACATGGTCGAGTTGGCGCGCGTCGGAGCAGACAACGATCCGCAGGCCGACAGGGTGGAAGTCGTGCCGGCGGATTTGCCCGTCCGTGTCGCCCTCCTAGTGGCGCAGAGCGCGGGGGGGAGCCGCGTGATGACCACTGTTGCGGAGCTAGAAGCGAAGTACGGGCAGACGTGGGAGATCAGCACATGGCTTCGAGGCTGCGCCGCCACGCGGAGTAAGTACTCGCAACATATGTACAACCAGGGCTTGACCTACGGATTCATGGCGCGGGACCTCGACGAGCTGGCGGCGAAGGCGGTCGCAGAGGAAGCCTTGGAAGCCGAGCTAGCCGAACGCCTGAACGCAGCCCCGGAAAGACGAGCGTTGCCACGGTCGGCCCAGCCGTGGCGCTCGTGACCGTTGAGGAGGAACCGACCATGACCAAGTCCCGAACCGCGTGGCGCGACCCATTGATCCCACTGACACGCGAGGAACGTGCAGCGGAGCTGTCCACCCTCGGCGATTACACCATAGGGCGACTCTGGGACATGAAGCACCCAGGGCAGGCGCGTGGCGACCGTGCCCGCGACGCGATGGAAGCCGACATCTTGCGTGTGGAGTTCCCGGAAGTCCAGCCATAGACAGCCCCGGTTGAGGTGTCCGCTGGTTCTCCCTCATCCGGGGTGTGGGCGCCCCGGATCTTTCCCACCGGGGTCGGGGTCCCTGGCCGTCCTTCCGTTGCCCACGTTTGTACGGCCAGGGCTCCTAACCTCGATGATTCACGGGGTTGGGTGGCTTCGCCCAGCGTGACGGCTGCGTGATTTGTTGATCTTCGTTTTGGTCTCTGGGTAGGGTGTCGAGTCGGCGGTCACGCCGGTGGTGCCGGATCCACGGGCCGGTGGGGTCTTTCCGTCGGGAGTCAGGGGCAGGTCTGGTGCTCAGGTGGGGGCGGGCAGCATCAGAACGGATGCGATGGCGCGTTGGAGCTGGTGAGCCCAGGGCCAGGTGTGAGGGATCTTGATGGTGCGTCGCCGCTGGCCGCGGACCAGGCGGGCGCTGGTGTGCAGCAGCGTGTAGCGCAGGGTGGACGGTTCGGCGATCGCCAGTTCGGCCTCGCAGCACAGCAGGCGAAACCAGGACAGCAGGTCGCAGCCGATCGCGGCGGCGATGCACCACGCCTGGTTGATGGCCAGCGACCAGGAGGGCAGGCTGGCCAGCCCGGTGTTCTTGCCGCACCGGATGAAATCCTCCACCCGGGCATGGACGCGGTGGCGTGCCTCGCCCTGCTGCAGCGGCAGAGCCAGGGCAGGCGTGTTGGTCGCGATCAGCTGATAGCGCCAGCCACGTGCCTTCTCGAAGTCGGTCAGCTTGGCTCCGGAGGCGGGTTTCTCCCGGCGGACCAGGATGCGCATGCCCGCCGGCCAGTTGGCCAGCTTGTCACCACCGGCTGATTGCCGCAGCAGGCCGGTGAGCTCTGCGGTACCCGCCTCCTCCAAGGGGCGGGCCTGGCCCGTGTCATCCAACACGCACGACCACACATCGGCAGGCAGTGCGGTTATCGCGCTGCGAGCGCGCTCATCGAGGTCGAAGCCGACCGAGTAGTGGGCCCGGCGGCTGCGGGTGTTCAGCGTGGTGATGAAGGCCAGCAACTCGATCGTGGCGCCGGCCCCGTCGCAGGTGATGAGGATCCTCCTGCGGTGCTTGGGCGGGATCTGCGCGATCGCGGCCGCCAGGACCTCGAGGTGGTCGGCCACGGTGTTGGCACCCGCGTTACCCGGACGCAGCTTGATGGCCAGGGACTCGCCCGTGTTATCGCACCATGCGGTCAGCGGGAACAATCCGAAGCTGCCCTTGAACGTCCCGGCCGCCGCTTCCTTATCGCTGTGACAGAGCTGGATCGTGGCATCCAGGCGGATCACGATCCATTCTCCGAGATCGCCGTAGCAGGTCCGCGAAGGCGGAATGCCGGCGTGCCGTGCGGCGATCAACTCCCACACTCGCCGCCGGGCTCTGGCCCGCGCGGCGGCGATCTTGTCCCGCTGCCGGGCGGTCACCTCCTCCAACGCCCGCCACGCCGTCGATGCCGAGGCCACCGACCCGAATAACTCGCCCTGATCCCGCAGGGTACGGATGTGCCGGATCGCCGTCCCGCCATCGGCGATCATCACACCGAGATCGGACAGCACCTGGCCCCGATCGTGCCTCACCTGATGCCCTCGCACCCGCAACGCGGCCGTCAGCTCGCCGGTCAGGCCGCTCTTGAACGCCAGCATGCGCAGCCCCGCCGTACCGACGTGAGAGACCACGCCGTGACCGCCGACCGTGACCGTCAGCCCTTGCATCCACTTCGGGATAGTCTGCACGCGAAGAGTGCTCCTCGCTCTGGAAGGTTGTTGATCTCGACAATCCGTAATCTTCCAGATCAGGGGCACTCTTTGCTGTCTAATCGATCACTTGGTCGGAACTCTCCTCAGCCGCCGTGAATCGCCGAGGCCTGGTGGTCCTGTGCAGAGGTTCGCCCGCATCGCTACCAAGCGGAGCCGCCCAGTTCCCAGGGATACGCTTTGGCTGCTCAGTGCCGAGAACTTCCCTACTCGGCGGATTCGGAACTTCGTGATCCCCTTCCCGCTTAGGTGGGTGGGCCGAGCGGCTCGCGGCTGTGCGGCAACGCGGCCGGGCTCTGAAGAGTGTCGTCGTCAGCGGATGCCTTTCTCGGCGCGCGCGTAGAACGCGGCGAGCTCGTGGGGGTTCTTGGTGTAGACGTCGATCTTGCGCACCGTGCCGTCCTCGACTTGGTGGATCTCGACCATGGTCAGCGGGTACTTCTCACCGGTGGTGTGGGCCGTGAGCGTTCCGGTAAGCGTTCCGATGACGCCGGCCGGGCCCTCGAACACCTCGGCATCGGTGATGGCGACGTTGGCGTAGCCCATCATCGCGCCCAGGATCGACTGCACGAACACCTCGCGGCCCTGGTGCACACCCCCGTAGGGAAGCTGGTCCGGCTCGTCGACGATCACCTCGGGGTCGAGTTTGGCCAGGACACCCGGCACATCGCCCTTGCTCAACGCGTCATACAGCCCTCGCACGACATCCGCAGGGCTCTGCGTCACCGTCTCGATCTGGTTGCTCATTGTGTGTGCCCTTTCAGTCTTGTTCAGGTACGCAAGGACTCATGTGGAACTCGGTACTGGATGGCCGGCCGGCCGGGGCGGGTATGTTCTCGCGTCGGTCGGGCCCCTGGTGATCGGGACGTGCACCATGCAACAGGAGACGGCCGTGACGGGGGAGTCTCTGCGGTGAGGGGTACTGGCAGGGTCCCCCACCCATCGCGTGGCCTGCCTACCCTGTCCTCATGGACAATCTGGCTGCAGTCAGCGCATTCCTCCGCTCCCGACGCGACAAGATCGCCCCCGAGCAGGCGGGGTTGCCGGCGTACGGTCAGCGGCGGGTGCCCGGACTGCGCAGGGGTGAGGTTGCCACGCTCGCCGGGGTGAGCGTGGAGTACTACACGCGCCTGGAGCGCGGCAACCTGCGAGGTGTCTCCGACAGCGTGCTGGACGCCCTCGCCCAGGCCCTGCGGCTTGACGACACCGAGCGCATGTACCTGTACGATCTCGCCCGCGCTGCGGGACCGGCGCCCGGGGCGGGGGCCCGGCAGCGGGAGGTTCGGCCGACAGTGCGGCCGAGCGTGACGCGGATCGTCGAAGGCATGCCGGAACTGCCGGCGTACGTGATGAACAACCGCCTCGACACGCTGGCCGCCAACCCGCTGGGCCGGGCCCTGTACTCGGAGATGTACGCCGACCCGAGCTGCGGGGCGAACGTCGCCCGGTTCGCGTTCTTCAATCCCGCGGCCAGGCGGTTCTACGCCGACTGGGAGCGCATGGCCCGCTTCGCCGTGGGCGCGCTGCGCATCGAGGCGGGGAAAAGCCCCTACGACCGGGAGCTGTCGAACCTGATCGGTGAACTGTCCACCCGCAGTGACGCCTTCCGTGTGATGTGGGGATCCCACGACGTGCATGTCTTCCGCCAGAGCACGAAACGCCTCGACCATCCGCTCGTCGGCGTCCTGGAACTCGATCAGGAGACCATGAGCCTGCCGGACGAAAGCGGGCTGAGCGTGGTCGTCTACAGCGCGCCCCCCGGAACCGCCGCCGAGGACGGCCTGAAACTGCTCGCCAACTGGTCCGCCACGACCGGACCGGAGCAGGACGCGGATTCCACCAGCGAACCGTCAAACCGGCGGCCCTGACGGGAGGCACCTGCCCAAAGAAGTGCCGCGAGCAGACGTCTCGCTCCTCTTGGGGCGTTCACGAGCGTGGTTGAGCAGTAACGATGACGCCCTGTCGAAGATCGCTTCCCACGATGGTCGTGATCGTTTCGCGGCCGAGCGGGCGTGACTCGGAATCCCGTGGCGGGCGCAGGAGATCGCCTCAATTCCCCGTCGCATCGACCCTGCAGCCCCCATCTTTGCTTACGCTGCGTGCCTACGAACCGGCCCGTCATCGCGGCGGCGCGGGCCGAACTCGGCGACCGCCTGACTGGAACATCTGGCGTTGTGGGGATCCCCGTAGCTATGACGAAAAATCCAACGGATATGCCCCTGACCTGCGATAAGGCAAGGCGGATTCTGGCGGGTCAGGTCATCTCGCGTGACGTTTTGTCTAGCTTTCGGCGTCTGTGATGCGTGTCGTCCTAGTACGCAACCCTCACCTAGCGAGGTCCGTTGCCTTCCAAGGAGAGGGCGGCGTAGGCGGTGGAACGTCCGATCTTCAGGGTGCGTGCTGCCTCGGTGACGGACGTGCCGTCGGCAACCAGGTCGCGCAAGGCGGCTCGTTCGGCGGGGCCAAGCACGCGAGGGCGGCCCATCCGCTTCTTGCCTGGCAACATCCGACCCTCGGTCTCACGCCGCTTGGCGGCCGCGATGCCCTCGGCCTGACGCTCGGCGCGCAATTCGAGCTCGTACTCGGCTGCCGCAGCCAGAACTGCGAACATGAATCGGCCCTCTTTGGTTTCCAGGTCGAAGCTCTCGGTGAGGGAGACGATCTTTACGCCGCGCGCTCGCAGGTCCTTCACCACGGTCAGCACGTGCGCCGCGGAGCGGCCGAATCGGTCGGACTTCCAAAACAGGAAGGTGTCACCCTCGGCGACTTCGGCGAGGGCGCGTTTGAACTCGGGTCGGTCATCGCGGCCACCGGACATCTTCTCGTGGAAGATCGCGTTATAGCCGCGGGCATCGAGGGCGTCAAGCTGGAGCTGAGGGTTTTGGTCGCGGGCTGAGACGCGGGCGTAGGCGATGGTGCGCGCCACAGTGGGGCTCCCGCCACTCGAGGTCGTCCAGAAAAGTCTACTTTTCCGGACACCTTAGCGACCAGGCGCGACACCGTCCAGAAACCTCTATCCAGAAAACGATGCGGCACAGCGCGCTCGCACACGAGGCAGCTCGGTCGGCAGCATCCCCGGGCAGCGACACGCGTGGGCGCTGTACAGGCGAGGTCCGTTAATCACGACATAGCATGACCTGATGGTCATTTCCCGGCTCTCTACAGATGCGCGGCAGCGTCGCAGTTCCGAGATGCGCGCATTCCTCCGGTCGCGGCGAGCCCGGGTGACGCCCGCTGACGTGGGTATGCCGGCAGGCGAGGGCCGCCGTACGCCCGGACTGCGGCGGGAGGAGGTGGCGGTGCTCGCCGGCGTAGGAGTGTCCTGGTACACCTGGCTCGAGCAGGGACGTGACATCAACGTCTCCGCCGACGTCCTGGACGCCATTGCCAGGGTGCTGCGTCTGGAGCCCGCCGAGCGCGAGCACCTGTACCTCCTCGCCGGCCTCAACCCGCCGCAGGCGGCGCCGTCCGAAGGCCGGGTCCCCGATGCCGTGCGGCGACTGCTGGAGGGCTGGCTGCCGCGGCCCGCGTACGTCATCGACCGGCACTGGAACATCCTCGCGGTCAACCGCGCGGCGGAGATCGTGTTCCAGTGCACCGCGTACGACCACAACTGCCTGGTCAGCTTCTTCACCAACGCCCGCTACCGTGCGGCAGTCGTGGACTGGCACGACACGGCTCGGGCGATGATCGGCCTGTTCCGGACGGACGCCGCCCGCTACCCGGACGATCCCGAATTCGACCGCCTGGCCGCGGACATGTGCGCCGCGAGCCCTGCATTCGCCGAGATCTGGGCGGAACTCCCCGTGGGCGGCACCACCCACGGCACCAAGGCCCTGGAGATTCCCGGCCTGGGGACGCTGACCTTCGAGGCCACCACCCTGCCGCTGCCCGAACTGCCCGGCCACCGCCTGTCGCTGCACACCCCCGCACCAGGGACGGGAACGGAGGCCCTACTGGAGCGCTTGGTGGTGGTGTCAGACCCAGGTTCAGCCGGCACTGCCGCGTAAGCTCGCACCGCTCGAGGATCGGCGGCATGAAGCGATTCACGAACAAAACAGTTTTGATCACCGGCGGCACCAGCGGCATTGGCTTCACGACCGCGCGCAGACTCCTCGACGAGGGCGCGTACGTCGTCATCACCGGCCGCGACCAGGCCCGCCTCGACACCGCAGCAGAACGCCTGAGCTCCGAGCGGGTCCTGCCCGTCCGCGCGGACGTCAGCGTCGACGCCGACCTCGATCTCCTCGTGCGGCGCGTCGAGACCTGGCGCGGCGCCCTCGACGTGGTCTTCGCCAATGCCGGAATTGCGGACTTCAGGTCAGAGTTCACCCCGAAGGACTTCGACCACACCGTCGGAATCAACTTCAAGGGAGTATTCTTCACGATCCAAAAGGCGCTGCCGCTGATGGGCGACGGAAGCGCCGTCGTCATCAACGCCTCCTGGACCCTGCACCGGGGCGTCCCCGCGGCCTCGATCTACGCCGCCAGCAAGGCTGCCGTGCACAATCTCGCCCGCACGCTCGGCACCGAGCTCGCGCCGCGCGGCATCCGCGTCAACTCCGTCAGCCCCGGCTACATCGAGACCGAGATGTACCGGTCCGTCATCGACCCCGACGCGGAGACCCGTGTCATGGCGGAGGTGCCGCTCGGCTCGCTCGGCCACCCGGACGATGTCGCCGCTGCCGTCGCGTTCCTGGCCTCGGACGACGCGTCGTACATCACGGGTCAGGACCTCATCATCGACGGCGGCCTCGTGGCAGCGGCGCCCCTCGGGCTGCGCCTTTGACAGCCATACAACAGCCGTAGCAGGCCCACCGCTACGCCTCCTCGGACAGGGTGGTGAAGTCGATCTCGGGCAGGTCGGGGTCGCGGAAGCCATCACTGCCAGCGGTGCAGGCGCAGGCCCGACCGGCCCTGACGGCAAGAACCCGTAGAGCCGCGCGCAGGTCTGTGAGCCCCCTCACCAGACCTGCGCTCTCCAGCGGCCTCGCGCCCGCTGACCGCATGTGTTGGCACGTGCCCGTACGTCCTGCCTGGAACGGAGGTAGTCATGATGCGTCGCCTGGTGTTGGCCCTCAGTTTTGTGATCATGCTCGGAGGTTGCGCCGAGCCGGAACCTGAAACCGCAGGTGCCCCCCCCGACGGCCACGGGCCAGAGTCAGGCCGGAGCAGAACCGGACCTGGGTGCAGGAGAAGAGGTCACCAGGGACATCGAGGTCCCTTGGGGTCTCGCCTTCCTTCCCGGTGGCGATGCCCTCGTGGCGGAGCGCGAGACCGGCAACGTGCTCCAGGTCCCGGCCAGGGGCGGAGACGCCAAGGAAGTGGCACAGGTGAATGGCGTCCAGGCAGCCGGGGAAGGCGGTCTCCTCGGCCTGGCCGTCTCCCCGAACTACGAACAGGACTCGTACGTGTTCGCCTACTTCACGGCGGAGTCCGACAACCGGATCGTCCGCTTCAAGCTCGGCGGCGGCGACCAGGAAGTCATGTTCAGCGGCATCATCAAGGCTGCTTACCACAACGGCGGCCGCATCGCCTTCGGTCCAGACGGCTTCCTCTACGTAGCGACAGGGGACGCAGGCACCGCCGGGTCCTCGCAGGATCCGGCCAGCCCCAACGGCAAGATCCTCCGTTTGACGGCAGACGGCAAGCCCGCACCGGGCAACCCGACCGCGGGCAGTCCCGTGTTCAGCCTGGGCCACCGCAACGTCCAAGGCCTCGCCTGGGACGCCAGGGGCCGCCTGTTCGCCCCCGAGTTCGGCCAGAACACCTATGACGAGGTCAACCTCATCGAACCCGGGAAGAACTACGGCTGGCCAGTGGTAGAAGGCAATGGCGATACCGAGAACGGGAAGTTCACCAACCCGATGGTCACGTGGTCGACGGCCGAGTCGTCTCCCTCTGGCGCCGCGATAGCAGGCAACACCCTCTATGTGGCGGCCCTGCGAGGCGAACGCCTCTGGACGGTCCCCTTGAACGGAGGAGCGCCCAAGCCAGAGCTCCAAGGCAAGTACGGTCGCATCAGGACGGTGGCCGTGGCACCCGACGGAGCACTCTGGGTCACGACATCAAACCGAGACGGCCGAGGCGACGTCCGAGACGGGGACGACCGGATCATCAGGTATCCGGCACGAAATTCTTAGTTCCGGCCTTGCGTACTGGTCCGCGGCCTGGGCCCCATCGCAAGCGCCGGGATCACGCCGGTTACGGCGGCCTGAGTGCTATTCGCCCTCACAACAGCGGCACCATCTTGACCCGGAAGTCTATTCCCGGTCAGCCGAGCGCCCGCCGCAGGGTTTGCCGCGCAGGATCTCCAGCCTGCTCTGGACGCAGTTTCCGGCAGATCCACACGCCTGGGGACCCGGCTGATTCCGGCAGGCCCGCAGAGTCGTTCACCAGGGGGCGGCGAATTCGAGGCGGTGTTCGTCGTCGGGGGCCAGGAACCGCAGAAGCGCTGCGGCCTCGGGTTCGATGTCGGTGCGGGTGGCGGGTGGGAGGGAGACCGTCCAGGACCGGGCCGAGTCGATCTTCGCCATCCGGCGGGTGGCCCGCGAGTACGGCGGCATCC
>NZ_VCKY01000149.1 GCF_005889735.1 Nonomuraea turkmeniaca | reverse complement strand
ACTCCAGCCAGGACCGCAGCCCTACGGCGCCGCCGTACACCTTCTCGTTCAGGCCGCCGCGGGCGAAGAGGTTCGCCCTCAAGGTCTTCACGTCGTAGCAGTCGTCCCCGACCTCGAGCACGGGCAGGTCTTTCACGATGTCCTCCGTCCACGAGGTGGCTGGCTTTGAGGTCGGCTTTGAGGAAGGTGATACGGGCATGCCGGCATCCACCCACGCCTGCAGCTTCGGCCCGGGGCATGCGGTGGCGAACCGGTCTCCGTGGCCCAACTGCTTCAACTTCCGGCCGGCCTTCCTGCATGCTTCGTCGTACAGCCAGCGGATTGAGCGTTTCGCCGCGTCGGTCGGGTTGTTGGAGCCGATGTAGGCGACGCCGATGCCGGTCCGGTTGTGGTCTGGGCAGTGCGCTCCCACGACGGTCCAGCCGCGGCCCTCGTAGATGGTGCCGTCCTCGCGGACCAGGAAGTTGTAGCCCACGTCGGACCAGCCCCTTGAAGGCCCCATGTGGAAGTCCTGGATCGACTTGATGGTCTGGGTCTTCGGCCCGTCTGTGTGGTGGACGAAGAACTCCGTCCGCACCGACCAGGGCACCGTGTTCACGTTCTTCGGGTCGCGGGCGTTCCACCCGGCACGCGTGATGACCTTCACTCAGCCTCCCGGCTTGCAGGTGTAGTGGGTGGATCCCGACGAGTCGGGGGTGCACGTGTAGGTGGTGCCGAGCCAGGTGAACGTCCAGGAGCTCGGCGGCGGGCCCGGATCGCCCTTCTCACCCTTAGGCCCTGGGACGGTGGAGTCCGCGCCATCCTTGCCATCGGCGCCGTCCTTACCGGCTTCCCCCTTGGGACCTGGTGGGCCGGTGACGGTCTGTCCCGGCTCCCCTCGAGGGCCGGGGCTTCCCGCTACTCCAGGCGGCCCTGTGGGGCCCACAACTCCATCCCGGCCGGATCTTCCTGGCGGTCCGCTCGGTCCCGGGGATCCGCGAGGCCCGACGATCGTCTGCCCGGGCGGACCGGACGGGCCGACCTCGCCACGCTCACCGCGCGGGCCTGCGCTTGGGGATACCAGCGGAACGCCGCCAAGGCGTTCGACCTGTTCGGAAAGGACGTGCTGGTTCTCCTCCGACTTGCGGAGCTGCTCGCCGAGCGCGTTGATCTGGACGGAAGCCCACAGCCCGAGCAGCGCCACCACGGCGGCTATCGAGATGACCAGCCAGTTACGGCGCACCCTGCGCACGTGCTCGCCCATCAGGACCCGCCCTTCGCGGCGAGCCAGATCTGCACCACGATCGAGACCATCATGAACAGCGCCGGTAAGAGCCCGGCGTACACGGCCTGCCTCACGTTGGTGCCGCGCTTCTCCGTGGCCGCATCGATGCTCGCCTTGAGCGCCTTCAGGTCCTCGGTGAGCTGGCGCCGCAACTCTGCGACGTCCGCCTCGACCTCCGCGAACCTGCGGTCGTCGTAGCGGCGGTCAGCGGTGTACTCGGCGCGCTGGACGAACCCCGTGAGAGATGTGGTCACGTGATCAATCCGGCGACTGAGTTCGCCCGGTGACGGCTCATCGGCCACATCGCTCCTCGCAGGGGGTAGGTGGGGTGCCGTCCCGCCCGCACCCTCAACCAGCGGGACGGCACGCTTGGGAGGTGTCCGGATGTGGACACGCAATCGTGGTCAACCAGGGGGATGCTTGGAACGTCCCACAGCGTCGCGCCCTCTAGTCTCTGGAGCCGCTCTATGGGTTACCCGCCTCAGCCGCATGACCCGTATCAGCAGTCGGGCCCGCAGTACCCGCAGGCGTACCAGCCGCAGCCCTACAGCCAGCCGCACATGCCGGTCCCGTCAGGGCCGCAGTACGGGCCCGTGCAGTACACGACGGTGAAGGAGTGGGGGTTCAACCCGATCGCCATGATCATTCATGGCTGTCTGTGGGTGTTCCTGCACTGGTGGCTGGCGCTGATCACGATCGGTTTCTGGCTGATCGTCGCCATTCCGGTCAGCTTCATCGGCTGGCGGGTCACCCGGCATCTGCCGGTCCAGCAGGTGCATTACCAGCAGCCGCCCTATCCGCCGCAGGTGCCGCCCGGCTACTAGGTCGAGATCCAGCGGATTCCGAACGTCGTGCCGAACCCGTTGTCGATGTTGATGCTGCCGCCGGAGTTCTGGAACGCCCACAGTTCCATGTAGTCGCCGACGTTGAGGAAGAAATCGCCCCTCACCTGGTTGGCGGCCTCATTCGAGCTGGGCAGCGGCCGGTAGTCAACGTTGGCGGGGCCGCCACCGTTCTTGCGCATCTCGCATGCCCGGTAGCCGCCGGCCACCGTCGCCCATTTGATGTAGCCCCACACCTCGTAGTATCCGGCGGTGGCGCAGGTGTAGCGCGATGGGTTCGTCACAGTGGAGTGTCCGCCATCGCGGTCGATGGTCTCGGCGTTCCAGGCGATCGCGTTGACGGCGTTGTTGGGGATCGAGAGAACGCTGGACCTGGTGAGCAGCGCGTATGGCGGGGAGAGAAGGAAGTTCAAGCCGTCCCGGACGTCGGCGTTCATTTTGGTTGCGGTGAGCAGCTCACCCACCGTCCACGTGCGCGGCGTTGGGACGATCACGGCTGCGCCTCCAGGCCTTGCATGCCCTGGCAGCTGAGGCAGAGGTCTTTGCCGTCGCGTTGGCGCGGGACGCAGGAGCGGCACGGCCAGAATTGGAGGGGGCGCGGCAGCGACTCCAGGTTGACCGTCAGCTTGTCGACCGCGTCCGGCCAGATCAAGGGGGCGGTGTGGCCGGTGCCGCCGTTGGCGCACTCGGTGCACCACCAGCGGGTCTCGCCCGGGATAAGGTCGCAGGCGCTGCCGCACCCAGCCGGGCAGTCAGCAAGCCAGCGGCCATCGTCCACGCGCGCGTACGCGGCGCCGAGGGTGGGGTTGTGGCCGTTCGGCCGCGGCTTGGGCGGCAGCTGGCGTGCGGCGGCGATGCTGTCGAGCCAGTCGAGGTAATCCTCCAGCCGCCGGATCGGCCGCTGCGCCCCGATGAGGTGGGCGGCGGTACGGAGTGGGGAACGGATCATGTCACCATCCCAGGCGGTTGCTGTCGAGGAGGCCGAAAACGGGATCATCGAGAAGGATCGCCGTGCTGTTGCTGTTCGGGGACGTGTCGAGCGTGAAGTGCCAGGACTCATCCGTGATGAGCTGCTGAACACCCTCAGCCCATAGATTCACCGAGGGTGCGGGGGCCGAGGCTGGCAGGCTGGTGATGACGAGCCGGTGACCGATGTCGCAGCCAAGCAGGGACGGCCACAGCGATGGATTCGAGCGGGCTTCGACGGTGACCTGACCGGCGCGTGGGGCAGGTTCGGCGTAGCTCCCGAGCATGTACTGGCCGCGGTTGATGGCGTCGAGATCGCTGGCCAGGACGGTCGGGATGCTGGTGGTGTACTGGCCGTACTCCTCGATGCTGTCGTCATCCGTGACTCGGGTGGAGGTGCCTCTCCTGGTCACGGTGATGTCATTGAACAACAACGTATCGTCGATCACGAAGTCGAGGTCTGTGCCGCATTGGTCGGCGGTAAAACCGATGACGGGGGCGATGCCGGGGCTCTGCCGTCGCGCCCGATCATGGAAGGTCGAGGTGCCATCGCGGGAGACGAAGAAGACGCCGCCGTCGGACAGAGCCGCCTCGCGGACGTCCTGCAAGCTGGAGCCGGACGTGCCATAGGCAGAGATGTCGAGATCGGACTGGCCAGCGTCGATAGCGCGGTCGGTGACACCCGCCCACTCCAGTACGCGGTTGATGCGGGCCCCGGCCTGCTCGGTGGTGGCACTCCCTGCCTCGTACAGATTGGTGATCTCGGCAAGCGTCAGAGCTCGATTCCACCCGGCAACCTGCCCGATGTACCCGTTGAACAGGTTGCGCTGGAAAGCGTCGAAGGCCTGCGAGCCCACCACGAGCCATGAAGCGGTGCTCGGCCACACGCTGCCGGGAATGCCTGTGCCGGTGTTGAGATGCTGAAACCCATCAACCCAGATGCGCTGCTGAAGGAAACCGCCCGAGAACTCGCCGACGAACACCAAATGGTGCGGCAGACCGTCTCGCAGGTTCAAACCGAAGCCCGCGCCGCTGCCGACACCGCTCACCATGCTGCCGAAATCAACCTCATCGGTGGCGTACCGGTAACCGAAACGGTGATGGATGCCTCCGCCGGTGCCGTCGGAGAGGTTGATGATGCTGGTGATGCCGTCCCCTTGCCCCGACGAGGCGCACACGAACCAGGCCGCTATCGTCAGCCCCGGCTGCCCGCCAAGGACACTGAGTCCCTGCGTTCCGAGGCTTTTCCCGTTCTCCGGATCGACCGGCGCGAACCCGACGATCGCGCTCCCCAGGGGCCCGTCTGTCTCACCGAAGGTCAGCGCTCCGCCGGCGCCCGTTTGAATGACGGACAGATCCGGCTGTGCCACCGACGCCGCGTTGCCTGCCGCCGTCGCACCCGCAAACTCGCTCATCGGGTAGTAGAAGCGCGGAAACGTCGCCTGCGTTTCCTCCACCAGGGCGTCACGGCTGATGCGCTGACGGGACAGCAGCTTCATCCGGTCGGTTCCCGTGAGCTGCACCTTGCCCAGCACACCGTTGGTCCAGCTGTGCGGCCACTTATCGGAGAATCCGCGGTACTCGATGTACTCGGTGCCGGGCGACACCCATGCTGTCGGTGCGGCGCCATCCTCGAACTGCCACGCCGACGAGTAGACGATCGCTGACGCCGCCGCGATCGTGCACTCCAACAGCGTTCGGGCGTACACGCTGTTCGCTGGGGCCGTCGCCGACGCGCTCACCGGCTGGAACGACGTCGTCAGCGCCACCGTGCTGCCGTTGGTATCGGTGAGGACCACGCCGCTCTTGTCGTAGAACCTGATCCTCGCCCGCACCGACGCCGTGTTCGTGTCCCGCCGTGCCTGGCAGCGGACCGAATATGTGCGCCCCGGCTCTACCAGCAGCGCTTGGTCGGTCGCCGATGTCGTCGACTTGGACCCGACCCGGAAAAGGTTCCCGGTCCCGAAGCCCGTCCACTTGACCGACGACGTCTGCCCCGCCGGGAAGATCGCGTTATCGACCACCACTGTCCCGAACGAGCCAGCGAACAACGACGCATTCGAGCCTTTCGCCTGCCCCTCCTGCAGCATGTTGATCGACCCGGCCGGCCAGCGGGCCCTGATGCGAATCGGGCGATTGATCTTCACGTTCGGGTAGTACGGACTGCTGACATTGCCCGCCGTATATCTGCCGTCAGGGTTGTTCAGCGTCAGACTCAAAGTGCCCGGCTGGATCTCGTCCAGCTCATGCGAACGGCGGCGGGAGATGCGTACGCCCTCCTGCCACTCCACGTCGCTGGACACGTCGCGCCACAGTGGAGAGCCGTCAGAGGAGTCCTTGACGAACGCAATCTCGCACCAAACGTCCGGCATGGTCATGATGTGAGCCCCAGGTTGAAGCCCCGACCCCTGGCCTCGTTCAGCGCCGCCACCACCAGACGCGTGATCTCATCCCGGCTCACCAGTGGCTGCCCGGTGAAGTGCAGATTGATGACCAGGCCACCGCCCTGCGGCGCGATCGGCACCGACCCGCCACCTGCCGCCGCCACACCAACCTGAGCGGTCGCGCCGACCGTGGCCACACCAGCCAGGCCCTGAACCGCCGACTCGACCAGCCCGGCGCTCTTGGCGATGCCGAGCGCCATACCGGCCGGAATCTGCTTACCGATCTCCGCGAACACCTTCGACGGCGACGCGATACCAAGAATGCTCTTGGCCCAGCCCGCCAGCCCGCCGAACAGGTTCTGAACGTTTGTGACCAGCCAGTTCCAGAGCGACACGATGCCGTTCCAGAAACCTGTCACGAGATCCCGGCCCGCCTGCCACAAGGCGTTGCCCATGTTGCCCAACGCGCTCGCGATCCGCCCCGGCAGGCCGCGAACCCAGTTCACCAGCTCGTTGAACCGGTCGATCGCCCAATCCTTCGCCTTGCCGACCCACTCGCTGAACATGCCGGGCAGCTTCGCGATCCACATCTGGATTCCCAGGATCAGCTCGGGGATGATCGAGTGTCCGACGAGCCGGTCATACAGCTCGGCGAACTTCGTGATCACACCGCCGACCGTCCGGGTCACCACTTCCAGGAAACGAGTCAGCGGAGGGATCAACTGAATCGCGATCACGGCCGCCAGCTCGATGAACAGCGGGATGTACGGGGCCAGCTTCTCCAGCAGATCCGCGACTATGGGGATCAGCGGATACATCACCTGGTTGAGCTGGATCATCGACGTGATCAGGCCCGGAACCAGCGGCAGGATCTTGTCAAGGGAGTCGAGGAATCTCGGCAGCAGCGACACCGCCAGTGAGGTGAGGCTGGGCAGCAGACCGACCATCGCCGGGAGCCAGTCCAGCAGCGAATCCACCAAGGCAGGCAGGTGCGGGCCGATCTTCTGTAGAGCGTCCAGCAGCGCCAGCCCGAGAATCTTCGCCATCTCACTGAGCGGCGGAAGAATCTCGATCACCTTGGCAACGAGAGCCCCGAGCACGCCGACGAACGTTTGCCCGATCACCGCAACGATCTGAGCGATGATCGGGATCAGTGGCGTCAGCGCAGGCACGAGCCCCTGAATGAGCTGAGTGATCAGCGCGGCAACCTGCGGCAGCAGCGGAGCCAGCGCAGGCACCAACGAATTGATGATCGCCGCCGCGAGCTGGAAGAACAGCGGAATGACCGGCGCCAGATTCAGCAGCATCCGCCCGACGTTCTCGACCAAGACCTGCAGCGTCGGGATGATCGACTGGATGCCGGACGCGAGGCTCGTCACGAACAGCGCGGCGAGCTGGCCGACCACCGGCAGGAGCGGCGCCAAGGCGGCGAACACGGCGCCGATGGCCTGCCCGAGCGGCTGCAAGGTGGGCGCCAGCGTGTCGACCGCCTGCCCGAGCGCGCGGATTACGGCGACGATCCCCGGACCGATGGAGGCGATCGCGGGGCCCAGGGCGGAGATGGCGCCGGCCAGCACCGGACCCAATGCCGTAGCGATCTTTGCGGCTTCGGGGGCGATCGCTGCTAGCGCCCCGACAAGCGCCGTCACGACCGGCAGCAGGGCGCGGCCTACTTCGTTCAGCGCCTTGAAGATCTGGACCAGGGTCTCCTGGCCCTTCGCGCTGTTCACCCACTCGTTGAGCTTGTCGACCAAACTGCCGAGGATGCCCAGGGCGCTACCGCCCGCCGCCTCCGCCGCCTTCAGGAGCCCGGCGAGGATGCCGAAGACGTCCTTTACTAGGGCGCCGAGCTGCTTAAGTACGACGGTGGCGTCGTTCAGCCATTCAAGCGCCTTGCCGCTCCTGGAGACCTCCGACATCCACATGCCGAACTTGGTCAGGACGTTCTGAAGCCCGCCAGAGAAACCGTCGAGCCATTTGCTGCCGACGACGGCCAAATCCAAAAAACCGGTCAGCAGCGATTGCAGAGAGTTGCGCAGAGCGAAAACCAAGCTGCCGGTGTTGTCCAGGATGATGTTGAACTGGTTGATGCTCTTCTCCGCCGTCGCGAAGACCAGGGCCTCGCGTACCAGCGTCCCGAACTCGCCCGCCAGCCCGGCAATGTGGGGCTTGAGCCCGTCAAGCGCTGCGACGAACCCTGACAGGCTGCCCAAAAGCTGCCCGGCGAAGGCATCCTGGGCGGCGCCCTGGAACGCCCGCAGAGCAGGGACAGCAGCATCGAACTCCTGGGCAAGGGCTTGCCCGCCCCTCGACATCTTATTGAGGGCCTTGCCGAAGCCCTCCAGGTCGCCCGACAGAGCGGCGCCGAAGGCCTCGCCCAAACCGGCGGTCGCAAGCTTCCACACTCCGAACGCCGCGGCGCCCGTCAAGGCCAACCCGGGCAGCCCTGCCAGCAGCCCGCTCAAAGGCGCGATCGACGCCGCCAGCGCCACCGTGTACCCGGCCGCGGAGGCAGCGGCAGCACCGAGCGTGGCGAGGGCGCCAGCGCCTGCCAACGCCTTGGAGGCGAGCGAGGCGGCCGACCCGACCAGCGCGCCCATCTGGCCGGCGATCCGGCCCAGGTTGAGGTCCAGCCCAGACGAGGCGCTGTTCAGCTCCCGCAGGTTGGCCGACAGGCCACCCGTGGACGACCCGGCGCCCTCGATCCGGCGACCGAGCCGTTGGGCGTTGTCGCCGACCTTGTCGAACACCCTGCTCGCGTGGTCGCGGGCGAAGATGTCGAACGCCATGGAGGCCACGGAGCACCTCCCAGCGTGGGATCAGGCTTTCGCCTGCCTATTCAGTTCGTCGACCGCAACGCAGAGCAGCTCAAACTCCTGCTCCGACAGCAGGTAGGTCTCCCACGGCCGCACACCGAAGTGGTAGGCGAGCGACGTGAGGTACTTCAGGCGTTTGCCGGCGAGGTCTTCGCCTCGCCGTTTAGGGAAGGGTCCGGCTCCTCCTCCACATCCACGGAGATCGAAGCGAGGTCGATCGGGTAGACGCCCGACTCGATGTCGGCGAACGTGACATCCTTGCCCATACGTTTGAGCGCCAGCCACGCCAACCCGGCGATGGCGAGCATGTCGCCGTCCTGGAGCGCTTCGACGAGCTGCTTGATCCGCCACCCTGTCGCCTTCTGCAGGGCAATGCCCTCATGCAGCGGCAAATGATTCAGGTCGAACTCGACGCTGTCATCGCCGATGTGGATTTTGGCCATTCCCCCGTTACCCTTCGATCTTGTCGGCGATGTCGTCCATCGCCTTGAGGATGGTGGAGCGCACCTTGTCGAGGTGGTCGCGGATCGTCGTCTCGAACCAGGGCTTGCCGTACTGCTTGACCCACGGCGACTTCCCGAAGGTCGGATGGCGCCAGCCCGTCTCGGAGTCCAAATGTTTCGGCAGGGTGCGCTGATCCTCAGGCATCCGCGCCTCATCCACGAAGATCCGTACCCTCGGCGTGCGGGAGCCGGTCGCAACCTTGAGCTGAACAGCCGCCGCGACCGTCTGGCGTAGCCCCGATACACGTTGAGCCCGCTTCCGCCGCTTCGCCTCGTCCTTGGTCTTCGACCGGTTGAACGTGTGCTCCTCGCGTGCCTTGTGACCGCCGGACTGCTTCACCCCCACCACGGGGATGGTCTTGACCGCGGTCCTTGTGGCCACCAGAGCAGGCTTCGCCCCGGTCCGGATCGCCTTGCGGAGCTCCTTCTGAAGGTCTTTGCCTTTCGGGCCTACCTGCTTGAATCGCTTGGCCAGCGCGGCGAGTTGCTCGGCGCCCGTGATTTTGAGGTCCGCTGGCATGCGGCCCTACAGCGTCGTGTCGGAAGATACGATCTTGACCTGAATGGGCGCGTCAACCTCGTTGTCGTAACCCTCGAATGCGCTGGTCATCTGCACAATGTCCGGGCCCTCGACCGTAGGAGCGGCCTCCTTCAACTTGCACGCTGGCAGAATGAAGGACAGCAGGTTGTTGTTGCCGCCGCCGCCCGAGATCGCGCTGCCGGTCAGGGCGAAGTCAAGCGCGAACGTCGTGTTGTTCTTCATCAAGTCGTACAACTCGGTGCGGTTGAACTCCGCCGACAGGCTGCCGGTGATGGTAGGGATGTCGTTTTCGAGCTGCTCCCTCTTCACGCCGGACTGCCCGATGCCGTACCGCTCGGTGGCCAACGGCGTCTCGCCCTTGATCGAAATCTCGGTGATGACCGTGGTGACCGCAACGCCCCCGGTAACGGACAGTTCACCGGACGCGGTCGCCGGCGTGCCGCCCAACTTCAACGTGCCCTGCTGGAAGTTGAACACCTCCGAACCGGCCACGTACGAGGCAGTCGCCAAAGCGGTTGCCGTGCTCTCGTCCCAGCCGTCGAACTCCAGGCTGAGGGTGGCGATGCCGTCTGAGGAGAGCTTGAACTCCCACGACTTGATCTTGCAGCCGGTGTAGGTGTGCGCCCTCACGGTACCGCTGGGCTCGGGACGGCCGACCTGCACCGTCAAACCCTTGCCGACGAAACCGCCCGGCGTGTGAATCTGCTTGAACGCCGTCGTCGCACCGATCACCACAGGCACCCCGGCGGAGCCGAGCATGTGCGCGACCAGCAGGCCCATGCCCTTGGTCGCCCACTCAAGATCCAGGGAGCCTTCGACCGTCTTGCGGGACTGCACCAGCCGGGAGGCGCGCTTGAACTTCCTGCCAACGCGCAAGCCCGTGGGCTCGACGAACGTCGGCATCCACGCCAACGACTCGCTGTTGAACTCCAGGAAACGCGTCACCGTGACAGGCGTTCCAACCGTGCTCTCAGCAGCAAGACCAACTTGCGCGTCAAGACCTGTTCCAGTCGCCACAGCTACTCACCCTTCCCGCTGCTCTTGGGCTCGGGGAGGAGCTCCCACGTCGCCTTGGGCCACGCCCGAGCGTCATCACCCTCGCCGACGATGTAGGCGTCGTCGGTCTGCGCAGTCACCGCCCCGTCCACGCTCGTGACCGTTCCGGCTTCCACGAGCGGCCCATCGGCACGACCGACGCGGCGATCCTCACCGCTGATGTTTTTGAACCTGGCCACCGGCCTGTCCTCCTAGATGCGGGTTTGTACGGCGATGCGGAACGGAATCCGGGCTTGCATGCCGGTGTCCGGCTGTTCTTGGAAGAGCGATCCGGAGACGAACGCCACGATCGTGGGCGGCGGTAGTCCGAGTGAAGGGTCCGCCCGCAGCGCGTCCTCAACCGCCGCCAAGAGGGCGAACGCCCGCTCTCGGATCGGCCTCACTTTTGTGGAGCCGCTCCACACCACCACGGCGCAGGTCACCGTGAACGTCTCGTCTTTAGCCTTCTGGCCGATCGACGCCCACTCCTGTCGAAGGTCGACAGCCTCGCCGTCACCTTCACCTTGGCGGCTGCCGTCGTAGCCAACGAAGATGACCTCATGCAGTGGGTTGCCTGTGACGAGAGGCCCATCCACGACCTTCACGCCGTTCAGGGCGGGGGCGGCCTGGAACAACGCCACCAGGGCGTCGATGACGTCTGGAACCCGTGACGTGGCCACTATGCGATCCCTGGCGCTTGCTCACCGAGCAGCTCGATCACACGGCGCGGCAGGGTGAACCCAACCCTTGGGTCATAGTCGGCGTCGGAGCCGCCGACGCGTACACCAATTTGGCCGCGTTGTGTCTCCCACATGAACTGCAGTAGGAGCAGCGCCGCCTGCCGGACGTTCGGCGGAATGTTGGTCCGGCCGGCCAGGTAGGTGACCCTGAATGGGCCGCACATCTTCGCGCTGTCCTTGCGCTGCACAATCCCTGTCGGCAGATCCACGTCCAGGTCGGCCACCGCCTGGTCGACGCCGCCTGTCTCGATCGCAACGACGGACGTCACCGACAGGACAGGGGCCCGGTTCAAGGCCAGCATGTAGCCGCCGCGATGCTTCTCTGTGTAGGTGGTCCGGCCGAGTGCTCCCACATAGCGTTCGCAGATGGCCGTCACCGAGCGAATGAAGCCCTGGATCTCCTCGTCGTCGGCAGTGTCCGTGGCGTCGATGTTGAGCTGCTGTTTCGCCTCGCCCAGCGACAGGATCCCGGCCTCGCCCCACATGGGGGCGACCTCGAATGGCTCCTCATCGTTGGATGTGGGCGTGATGGTGGCCCAGCGGGCGATGTGCCGGCCCGCCATCGCCGTGAGGTAGTCGTAGTGGTACAGGCCGACGCCGTCATTGGTGGGCGTGAACGGCCCTACGGTGGTGGCGTCCGGCAGTTGGATGGTCACCTGGATGGACGCCGGGTTCACCAGAACGCCCGCGCTGTCTCGAACCGAGGTGGACAGGCGCACGACCGCGCCCACGCCGTACATGCTCACTCGTCACCCCCTCGCAGGACCGCAGACGACGACATTGAGGACAAGACAGCAACACGGTCCGCGCTGGTGGCCAGATGAGATCGAGGGCCGTCAGCCGCCCGCAGCGACCCAGCCAGGTCGGCCTCCTCCTGCGGGACGACCAGCAGCGGCAGGACGAGCGCATACGCGCGACCAGCCGCAGGCGCAGCCTTACGAGCCCCTGCCGAGGCCGCGACCGACAGCACCCCAAGGCCCGTGACCACAGAGACTCGACCCGTCTGCGCTCGGCCAGTCACCGCGGCGGACGCCGCCCCGGCAGCGAGTGCGACATGCGCGGCGGACGCCCGGCCGTAGGCCGCCAGGAGCGTCACTGCCGACGCGGGCAGTACCTTGCGGGCTGCGGCGGACCCGACGACCGCGACCGAGCAGACCGCAGTTACCGGCCGCGTGACGACCTGCGACCGGTACGACCACACCGCGGCCGCTGTCACGCCAACCGCTGGGGCCCTCTTGGATGCGGCGGCCGAGCACACGCTGGCGAGTGGAGCCGCAGCGGTGCCAGCGGCGAGCTTGTGGGCGGCCACCAGGGGCAACCCGATCGCTGCCGCGCGCCCCGCACTCGGCGCCGACTTCCGCGCTACCGCCCGTCCCGCGACGACGGTCGCGCCGGAACCGGCGGCCGGCGCAGCCTTCTTCGCCAGACCGGCCGACACCACGGCGACTGCAGTCCGGCCACCGGCCGGGGCGGCCTTTCTGGCTACCGCGCGGCCGAGCGCAGCAACGCAGGCGCGGGCAGAGACTGCCGCCACCTTCCGTGCCGCGCTGGTCGCGGTCGCAGCGAGGGTGGTCCGGCCTGAGCCGGCCGCGCCAGAACTCGCACCGGCGATGACGATCGAGCAGGCCGCGTACTGGCTTGCGGAGTTGATCGTCGCCGTGCGGGTGCCGGTCGCGCCAGACGCCGCAAGGGTCTGCCGGGCGGTCCCCAGTCGGCTGAACGGGCCCGCGGGGTCGGCGACCTGCTGCAGGTCGGTCATGCCGCTGGGTGCGGCCGTGAAGGTGGGGCCTCCATGTGGGGCGCCGGTCTGCCAGAAGCACAACAGCAGGTCATCCACACCGGTGGCTGTGGCCGACGGCGCCACCGGGCTGGTGGTCTGCGTTGCTGACGCGTTCGACTGGGCGTCGTCGACCGCCGACCAGCCACGCAGGACGTGCACGAAGAGGTAGACCTCTTCGCTGGAGACCGGACTGACGGTGACGGTCTGCGCGCCGCCGGAGGTCACCTCACGGGTGTAGAGCCGCAGATGGGCCGTGTTGATCCCGGCGTCGCCATACGCCTTCTGCGTCCAGGTACCCGCAGTGCCGGTCGGCGCAGCCATGCCGGCGCCGTCGAAGTAGTTGTTGCCGAACGCGGCGACCAACAGGTCACCGACCTGGGTACCCGCGCCTGTCGTTACAGAAGCGGCGGCACCGCTGTCGCTGTCGGAGAGGACTTCGACGATCGTGGGGGTTGCCACACTAGTAGACCCCCACTCCGATCAGCCGCTTGGCGAAGGTGCGGTAGTCGTACGGAAGGGTTCGCGCAGTTGCGCTGCCCTGGAAAACTCCGGCGATGTCGGCCAGGTCAGAGAAGGCGGACTTCAGGGTGTTCGCGTCCGCGGTGGAGAACCCGAGAGTTTCCAGGTCGCCGACAGCGACCGTGTCCAGCCACGCCTTGAACTCCTGCACGTTGCCGAGCGCCGCGAACACGGCTCGCGCGATCGTCCCAGCCTGGGCGTTGACTTCTGCTTGTGTGACCTGCAGGCCCGCTACCATCAGATCCCCGTCGCGTCGAGCACCAGGGCGCCAGCCGCCACGGTGATCTGGCCCTGCGCGCCGAACACCTCGGGGATCACCTTCTGGAAGAACCCCTCGCCGCCGCCGACGGCAGAGATGTCCACCGCGGCGCCGCCCAGCGAGTTGGACACCTTGAACGAGTTCGCCGTGCTGTTCACCACGTAGTACGCCGCCCCCTCGGTGAGCCCGGTAGGCAGCGACTCGGCGAACACGTTCATGAGAAGGACCCGGTCGCCGTCGGCCAAGCCGTGGGCGACGCTGAACAGCGCATCGTTGGCCAGCGTGGTGTCCACGCTGAAGAACCCCTTCACGCTGCCGTTGATCGGCGCCCAGCCCCGGTACTGCGTCCCCGAGTTGCCCGTCAACGCCGTCCAGAACGTGAGGAACCCGTAGGTGCCCGCCGGAACATCGAACGTCAGCGCGCCCGAATTGGAGCGCTGCCCGGACGCCGCAGCGGCCCAGGTCACCGCCAGGCGGGCGTACGCAGGGGACCCACCTATGGCCTCCGTGGCCGCGGCCGTGGCCCCCGTTCCAGGGGTGGTGTCAGTCGGCGGCGCGGTCACCAGCGTGTTGACCCCGATATGCGTGATGGCGTTCCCGATGCCGCCCGACAGGGCGTCATTCTGGCCCGAAGTGTTGAACGGCACGGCTACCTCCAGGCATGACGAAGGGGCCGCCCGCGCCGAACGGCCCCTTCATGATTCGATCTAGCTGGTCTTGCGTCGCCCCGGGCGCGGTCTGGCAGCGGTTTCCGGGGCCGCCTGACTGCGCTCGGGCGTCTCCGCCTGCTCGCCGCGAACCAGTTCACCGCGGTAGCCGTCAGCCCACACCTTCGCGTCGGCGGCCGACATTTCGACGATCTCGCCTGCCCGCCACGAGAAACGCTCCCCGGCGACGGACTGCAGCATCCGCACTCGCGGCATGATTGCCCTCCTGGTCAGGTGGCCGAGTTCGCGTACACGCGGAACGCGGCCGAGTCGTTCGGCTTGGCGTCCAGGCGCAGGAATCCAAGGAAGCCCACCTGCAGCGCGTCGGCGAACCGCTCGGCGAGGCGCAGCACCTGGCCGCCGGTGACCTGCCGGACGATGTACGCCTGCGAGACGTCGCCGAAACCGATGGACTTGGCGTTCGCGGCCATGACGGCGACACCCTGGTCCACGGTGATCGGGTAGCCGAGCAGCGTGTCCGGCACGCCGATCTGCAAGCTCGGCTCCCACAGGGGCCGGTTGTCGGCGTCCTTCAGCTTGCGGATCACCTTCAGCGAGGAGTCGTTCATGACGAACCTCGCGCCCGCCCGGTAGGCCGGGTCCACGGAGTGGATGAGGTCGACCAGGTCGTCATAGATGACGCTGGTGGTCTGGCCGGTGGTGCCGGTCTTGCCCGCGGTGGCGTTGGTGAACAGCCCCTCGGGCTGGCCGGTGCCGGTGCCGGTGGCCAGGTGCGTCGACACGGCGCGGCCGATGCGGATGCCGAGCTGGCGGGGAACCCACGAGTCCAGGTCGAACGCCGTGTCCTGCAGAAGCTGCAGCGACACCTGCACGAACCGGGAGCTGTAGGTGAAGGCGCCGAGAGTCTTGGTGCCGAACGTCATGTCCAACGCCGTCTCCGCGGTGTTCTCCGCGAGGATCTGGCCGACCTGCGACGTGCCGTCGAAGGTGGGCCACTGCAGCGGCTGACCGGTGTCGGTGGTGATGACCTCGGCGATGTTCATGATGCCGCCGAACGCCTTCATCGTCTCCGTGATCCGCACCAGAAACCCGGGCGGCACCGTGTAGCCGCCGGCGGAGTTGGTGCCGGCGGACTGGGCGCGGATCTCGCTCTGCCGGGACATGAGCATGTTGCGCTGCTCGTCCCGCAGCCCGGACATGCCGTGCCGCAGGTAGGCGTCGAACGCGTCCTGGTAGCGCTTCTCCGGGTCGGTGGCCTCGCGCTCCTCCACCTCACCGCCGGAACCGGCGACGACGATCTGAGACCGGTCGATCTTGTCGAGCTTGGCGAAGTTCTCTTCGCGCTCGATGTCGCCGGCGAGCTGGTTGAGGCGCGCCTCGGCGGCGTCCCAGTTGGTGCGCTCCTCGCCGGTCAGGTCACGGTTCTCGCCCTCGGCTGCGGCGCGGATGTCCAGCATCCTCTGCCACGTCTGGGCTCGCTCGTCGATGAGCCGCTTGAGCCTGTCGCTCATAACGGGTGCCTCCTTCGGGGCATGACGACAACCCCGTCCACGCGTCGCGTGCGGGTTGTGATCGGAATGGGTCAGGCGGGCAGCTTCAGCCCGTAGCGGGCGGAAAGTCCCCGCATCGCCAGGTCGATCGAGTCGAGATGCCGCCGAGTGGGAAGCTCCGGCTCGGTGCTCTCGTCAGCGCGAGTGGTCTCACCCGGCTCACGCTTGACGACCTGCAAAAGGTCCCGAAGTTC
This sequence comes from Nonomuraea turkmeniaca, assembly GCF_005889735.1. Taxonomy (GTDB): domain Bacteria; phylum Actinomycetota; class Actinomycetes; order Streptosporangiales; family Streptosporangiaceae; genus Nonomuraea; species Nonomuraea turkmeniaca. Next base: position 10,034 of record NZ_VCKY01000149.1, on the reverse strand, counting down.
GGGACGGTAAACGGCGCGACTTTCGATCGCACCCACATCGCCGCGGCACAGCAGGGCTGCGGAGACGGAGTTCAGTTCGGCCTCGGTGTCGACGAACGCGGGGAAGGTCACCGCGGACACCTCGATCAGCCGCACTTCCTGGACGGTCCTCAGATCCGCTTCGAACACGCGGGTCTTGCCGTCGTCGCCCTCCTCGTCAATCTCGATCGTCGTCCAGGTGTCCTTGACGACGTAGAAGCCGATCGACATGCCGGTGATGTTGGCGTTGCGCAGGTTCGCCTTCAGGTCCCGCACGTACGACAGGTCCTCATCGAGGCGGCTGTCGACTTCGAGTCCACGCGCGGACTGGGAGAGTTTCAACGTGCCGGCCGACACGCGGGACACGACGTAGTAGGAGTCGTGGTCGATCAGCATCCGCTGATCGCCTTCCTGCATGGTCTTGGTGTAGGCGCCTGGCGCGAACTCCTCGTAGAAGCCCCACGTCTTCGGATTGCCGATCGCGGCGCGAACCCCGAAGGGCGACGCGAGACCACCAAAGCGTTCCTTGCCAGAGTCATCAGCGCGCAGTTCAGCGCCGGTCGCTGCGAGTGCGAGCCGCCGGCGCTCCTCGGTGGTCACAGTCATCTCACTCGCCGTCCTCATCGTCGGGCGGCTGCCCGCCCTCATCCTGGTCATCAGGTTCGGTGCCGAGCGGCACCATGTTCATCGGCTGCAGGCGAACGTCGCCGTCCGGGATCGGCGGCAGGTCCTCCAGGTCGCGGATGTCGTTCGCGGAGAACGCGCCGACCTGGCGCATGACGTTGTAGAACTGCGACCGGGCTGCGGAGTCGCCCCGCAACAGGCCCTCGATCTTGTAGCGGGCTTCCACGCTGGCGCCGAGCAGTTCCTTGGTGATCCGCTGTTCTGCCGGGGCGAGCCAGGTCGGGTGCAGGTCGAACTTGACCCAGCCGATCGCCTGCTGCTCCAGACCGGTGCCCCATGAGGTGGACTTCGAGGTGAGACCGAGCAGGAAAGCGGGCACACCGAACCAGCGGCCGATCTCCTCCACCTCGAACGTCCTGGATTCGAGGAACTGGGAGTCCTTGGCCGGCATCGAAACCTGCTGAAACGACGCCCCCGAGTCGAGAACGGCGACGTCGTGGGCCTTGTCCAGGCCGCTCATTTTGGCTTTCCAGCGTTGTTTGAGCTGGTCCGCCTGGTCCGGGGTCAGCCGCTGCTCGGTCTGCAGGATGCCCGACATGAGGTTTCCCGACCCGAACAGGCGAGCCCCGTACTCCTCGGCCGCCAGCCCCAGGCCAATCGCCTGCTGCGCGGCGCGCACAGGGGAGACTCCGCACACGCCGTCGTAGCCCATGCCGGGCATGTGAAGGATCTGCATGGGGGTTCGTTCGTGAACCGCTCCCCAGTCGTCGGTGACCCAGAACTTCTTTCCGCTCGGGTTGGCGTCGGTCGGCCGTTCACGCTCCACTTGGACGCGGTCAGGGGTGACCGGCCAGAGCTCCCGAACCCGGCCGCCTTGGTCGCGCACCTTCTGTAGGTATGCGTTACCCCACAGCGCCCTGTGCACGAAGGTCAGCCGCCACAGTTCGAGGGCGGTCAACTCCGGGTGGGGGTTCTTCAGCAGCGGGGACGTGACCCGATCGTGGGTGCCGTCCTGGTACACGTGCAGCGGCAGCGCTGAGCTGACACCGGAGATGAGGGCCGTGCATCGCCACACCGCTGAGAACGCCAGAGAGGACTTCTCCGTCACCTGCTTGCCGGAGGCATTCACCGGCCCGCCGAGCCAGTCCAGAAGCGCCGACGACGTGAGAGGAATCTGTGGGTTCTCCGGCGAACGGCTTTCGAACAGGCCAAACAAGCTCACGCCGCTGACCTCCGCCCGCGCAACTCACTCACCGGCGCCAGCGGCCTTCTGACCGAGACGCGCTCTACAGCGACCACGCCGAGCAGGCCGCCGATGATGAGTGCCGCCGGCACGAACACCAGCGCCACCCCGGCCAGGAAGACGAGCACGAACGCCACCTCAAGGAGGAGCAGCTTCACGCGTTCCTCCTCACCACAGGTTCGGCCCCGTCAAGGCGAGTTCGCCCAGCCAGTAGGCGGCGCGCTCGCGGGCCATGACCGCACACACCGCAAGGTCGATCTTCCGGGGGCTGTTCGGCTTGTCCTTCACGATCCGCGTACCGCGGGCGTCCGTTTTGGTCGTGCAGTTCGCGAAATGCCGCGCCAGCTTCGGATCCCCGGAGTGGGTGATGCCGCTGTCCACGACGCTCTCGTACATGCGCTGCGTTGCCGGCCCCATGCGGGAGATGTTCTGCGGGAAGATCACCACCGGGAGCCCTTCGGCTTCGAGGTCCTCGGCCGCGTCCAGCCACAGATACTCATCCCAGGCGATCTCGACCACGTCGAAGCGCCGGCACGCCTCCCTTACGGCGTCCTTCACCTCAGCCCGCGGCACCGTCCACGACACCTCATCGCGCGGCTTCTCCCACAGCCCAAGTACTTCGACGTGCGGGCGCTCTTCAACGGTCACCGCCACGAGCCCCGTGCAGTCGCCGGAGCGGGAACCGTCGAACCCGAGCACCACCTTGGAGTGCGGCTCGACCCTCCGCGACGGGTCCGCGCATGCGTCCCACGTCCCGGCGGGTAGCCACGTCACCGCAGATGAGACCCACTGGTTGCAGCGCTTCGTTCTGAATTCGGCCTCGGGTGTGCGCCGCATCGACGACTCGAAATCCTCTGCCGCCACCAGATCTGCGTACCCCGGGTTCGCTTCGCGCCACGTTTCCGACACCCTGTGGTCCGCCTCGGCCGCGGCAGGTTCCCACCACGCCATGAAGAACGACGGGTCGTCCACTTCGCCGGCCACAACCCGCTTGCCGTGCTGGTACAGCGAGTAGCACAGCGAGTCCTGGCCGGTCGAATCAGACTTCACACCCGCAGTCGTGATGCCGACCATGAGCGGTTCCACGCGGGCGCCCATCGCGAGCGCCATCACGTCCCACAGCTCGCGGGAAGGCTGCACGTGGACCTCGTCGAACAGGACCAGCGTCGGGTTCAAGCCCTCCTTGGAGAACGCCTCCGCCGACAGAACCCGGTAGACGCTGCCGGTCGACGGGATCTCGATCGCGTCCCGGTACAGCTTGCACACGTCCGCCAGCTCGGGCTCCATCTCGACCATCCGGCGAGCCGTCCCGAACACGATCCGCGCCTGTTCCTTCTCGCCGGCGCAGGAGTACACCTCTCCGCCCTGCGGGCCCATCACGAGCCCGTACAGGGCGAGCCCGGCACCCAGCGCGCTCTTGCCGTTCTTGCGCGCCACCCCGATCAGTGCTTGCCGGTGCCGGTAACGCCCGTCCGGCCGGCGCGCGAGAAGGTGGCCGACCACCTGGCGTTGCCACGGCCGCATCAGGATCGGCGCCCCTGACGCACCCGCCACGCTGTCCTTGGTGACCTTGCACAGCGCCTCGATGAACTCGCTGCAGTGCTCCCCGTCGCCGCGGCGAACGTCGGCCTCTGGGACCTTCGTCAGCCAGCGCGGCGGCCAGCCATCAGCCCTCACGCTTGGCACGCAGAGCCTCCAGCTTGCTGACCCGGGTCACCTCAGCCACGCCGAGACGCGTCCGCGCCGCAGGATCGAACCCGAGAGAGCTCAACGCTGACGCCAGCTCCCGGTGGAACGTCGCCACCATCCGCCCGTCCGCAGGATCACGCGTCGCCCGATACCGCTCACGAGCCACAGCGACGTCATCGGCGAGCCGGCACGCCTGCTCGGCCGCCTCCGCGTCCGACGTGGGCGAAATCCACGTGATGCCCGACTGCCAGACGCGCTCCCACAACCTGCGCGCCTCCAACCCGAAGTCCACCGGGCACTCAGGCACGCCCTCGGCCATCGGAAGCGCCACCACCGTGCCCTCGACGGGCAGCGCACGCTTCCCCGGATTCCCGAGCCGCCGTTTCACCTCTGTGGGCTTGGGAGGGCGACCTGCAGGCATCGCAAAACCCCCCGAAAACGCCAGAAATCAGAATTTCGCGGCCAGAAAAAGGAGGCTGGGGCGAGGGTCCTTACGCGGGCGTGATCAACTTTTGACCCGCCCCCCTACCTGCACTGATGACGCTGAGTGAGTTGCGAGCTGCTGTTATGCAGCTCTCCTGTCACTGTGTGTGCTGGTCAGCGTGCGCCTTTGCTGCTGTTGCATCGTCTGCACTCTGGTTGGTAGTTGGTGGGCTCGTTGGTGCCGCCCCTGGCGCGGGGGATGATGTGCCCTGCCGTGATGGGGTTGTCTGTGGTGCCCTGCTGCCCGCAGTACACGCATCGTGCGCCCGTGTCCTTGTAGTGGCGGGACATGCGGGCATGGTCACCGCTCAGTCCGCGCTCTGCTGTGCTGCCTCGTGCTGCGTACCGCTGGTTGTCGTGGACCAGCTTGCATGGCGGGCACCTGCTACCAGAGCAGGGCCTGCCACAGCCTAGGCAGGGGCGGAGAGGCACTAGCCGCTGATGAGGCCGGTCTCGGCGATGGTGACGAAGGCCAGCCCCACGCAGAGCAGGACGACGGGCCAGGCCTTCTGGATGCCGGCGACGACTGCGCCGGACAGGAAGCAGACGATGGCGAGCAGCAGGAGGACGTCCATCGGGGGTCTCCGTTCGTAGCGGAGGGTGGGTGTTCGAGAATGTTCGGATGGAGCCGACCCGTGTTCAACTGCACAACTGGCCCGCTGACCGTGGCCCGGGCGGTTGGGTGTCCCCGTTTGGGGATCCGATCCACTGGTGGCGGGTTGAGCGTGTGCATGCCCGGTATGTGGCGCCGAGGGTGGGGTTCGACGAGTACGACGAGCAGGGGCGCAGGATCGCGCCGCGGCCGGAGTTGCACGCCTACCACGTGGACTTGAGCGGCGCCCAGCATGGGCTGCCAGACTACGACGGCGTGTTGCTGCATCAGACGGCGCCGGCTCAATGGTGGTGGATCAAGCTTGCGGATGCGGAGCACCTGGCGCGGATCGAGAAGTACCGGGAGTGACGAAGAGCCGGGTCTTGTACCGGCCGCAGCGGCACTTGTGGAGTTCGACTGTGGCGAACGTGGTAACGAGCAGGTCGGCCAGCTGCCAGCGGTGCTTGTGGAAGCGCTCGTAGACCGTGGCAACGAAGTCGAGCACCGGGTCTCCCCCTTTGGTGCCGGGCGGACGGCAAGCATGCGGCGTGCGGCTCAAATCCGTCCGCCCGGAGTTTGGGAGCGATGTCGGCCCGGCCCTCGACCCCCCGGAAGCGGGTCGGGCCAACATCTGGGGGCATCCGCCAGGGGTTCTCTACGGGGTGAGAGGTGGCGGAGCAGGGCGTCCCTCGCCAGAGACGCGAAAGCCCCGCTCGGTGGCGGGGCCTAATGGTGTGTTTCGGACATGCCGAACACGCCTCAGATCATCCGTCGTCCACAGGCTTCCTGTCAAGCCAGGTCACAAGGGTCTCGGGTGTGTCGCACAGCAGTTCGCAGAGCTCCATCCGCTGCTCGGGCGTCAGCCTGATCGTCAACTGTCCGCGCGGCACGATGATGACGTCACCGCCCGGGCAGGGCAGCACGTCGCAAGGGAGTGGTTGGGGGATGGCCATGATCCCCCTATTATCCCACGTCAGACGGCTACGCGGAGATCTTCTCCTTAGTTTCGGCCTGTTCGACACGCTTGGCCAGCCAGTCCCATTCTGCGAGCGGCCAGACAGGTGAGCCTCGCCACCAGGTGCCGACGTCCTTCGATGGGGGTTCGCACAGGTTCTCACACACGATCGCGATGAGGTTGCCGGGCAGCTCCCGGACGCGCCAGGTGCGTGCTCCGCCGGCGGGGGTGTCGGGGGTGATGCCGCGGCACCAGGGGCATTCGACGTCGAGGCGTTGCCCGTCGAAGACGAGGGCGAGGGCGTGCGCTACCTGGGTGACCATCGTGCGGGCGACGGGGGCCGCGTGGAAAGTGAAGTCGTCGGCGAGGTGCTGGGCGGCGAACTCCAGGTACGGGCGGGCGTCAGTGTCGCCGAGCCGGGGCGGCGCTAACGGTTCGACGCCGACGTGTTGGGCGATGGCGGCTGCGAGGTCATCAGCTCTGACGAGGACGTCCAGCATCGTGTCGAGGATGCCCAAGTCGAGCGGTGCCGGGTGCTCCCCTGGGGCCACACTGGAACGGTCGAGGCGTTCCTCCCACGCCTGCCGGTCTCGTTCCTGTTGCTGGTCGGTGGTGAGGTCGTGGTGCCGCCACGGCCGCGCGGTACCGGGTAGGCGGGCTTCGGTGAGGTCTTCCCAATACGCTGCGACCCATCGCAGGTCTTCTGTCACGAGATGGACGTAGGACACGTGGCCTCCCCCGAGGTTTACTCTTGCGGGAAGACCGTTGAGGGACGGGTCGAGGGTTGGGTTCCGTGGGCGGTCCTCCATGGCGGTGGGGGGCCGCTCTCGCGTTTGGAGATCAATCTATCGGTTCCGTACGGGCTTGAATGTGCGCATAGCGTCATATCGCCTGTTCGGTAGATCACAGATCGTCACATCTCGTCGAGTAGTGCCATCTGTCCTGCGCAGTCGCGCCACACCGGAACCCCGGTGATCCGGAGAGGCTTGCGTGGTGCGATCCCCAGCTTGGCAGCGCAGTCGGGTCCGATGCCGAGCGCTCGGGACTCCGGGGTGGTCAGGGTGTGCTTGCAGGCAGTGCACCGGGTGACGTGGTCGCGGGTGGCGGGCTCGTCGAGGTCGAGGAGGGTCACGGTCGCCATTCCTCGGGCAAGTTGGTGCGCAGCCAGTAGTCGCACGCCGGGCAAAGGTCAAGCCAGCGCGGTCCGGGGTCAGGGTCGGCGACCATCGACCTTGCGATGTAGGCGACCATCGCGCGTTGACCGCACCTGAGACAGTCGTGGATCTCGTCCCGCCGCCGGTGCTCGATGTGGCGGCCGTCGGCTCGCTCGGGCGCCGGGGGCAGGAGTGTGGGTTCTATGGCGAGGAGGGTCAGCATGCCCTCAACAGCGTTCCCAGGCTCATTCACGGGTCTCAGTCTCCTCCCCTGCTGGTGTCTCAGGCTCAACGGTAGGGCTCTGGGAGTCGTCGAGCGCCTTCCGAGTCGGGCATGGTGCAGGGGTGCAGCACTCGATACAGAGGGCTTGCTGGGCTGCGTGAGCCTCCTCAGCACTCGGGTGGAGAGCACGGACGCAGGCGATGGCGGCTAAGGCTTGGTCGGCCTCTTCATGGGCGGAGCGGTGCAGTCCATGGTTGACGCTGGCGATGAGGCGGAGCCGCTCCAGCTCGTTGCCGAGACGCTTCGCCTCCTGCTCGGCGGTCTCGGCTCGTTCCCGCCACGACAGGCCGTAGTCGGTGAGCGTGACGATCTCTGCTTCGGCGCGTTCGGCACGCCCGCGTACCTCGTCCAACACGGCACTGCGGACGATCGCGTATCCGTTCTCACGGAGGGCGTCGTCAGCGGCGAACGGGGCGGGGCACTCCAGTCGCGAGCAGGTGACGTGCCCGCCCACGCCTACGAACAGGCTCGCCCCCTTGCAGGCGGGGCAACGGCCCGCGATCTCGGAGCCATGGGAGCGGTGGCGGAGGTCTTCAGACATCGTCACCGTCCAGGTCAACGGCGTAGCGCTCGCAGTAGGCCGCCTCCAACTCGGCGGCCTCCCTCGGCCAGGACGTCTCGTAGTCGCTGTTGTACATGGCGATCTGGAGCGTGTTCTGTGCGCGGATGATCGCCTCGGCCTCCTCAACGCGGCGCAGCAGGTCGGCCGGGCTCGGCACGCCCAACAGGCGAGCGAGATACCGTCTCGCGAGGTCACGCATCAGCGGTCCTTTCAGGTAGGGCGGCACGGAGGCGGGCGACCAGCACGGAATCGTCCGCGTCGAAGCGGTGCATGGCGAACTGCTCAGTGCGGTCCAGCAGGTGCCGGTAGTCGTCAGCGGAGACGACGACCATCCCTGCGCCGGCGAGTGCGCCCAAGACGACGGTGGCGGCGTCTTCCGGCCCCTCCACTCCGAGGAGCCGGAACGCGTCCTCGATCACCTCAGCGGGAGTCACAGGCCATCCCCTTGATCTCGTCAACGACAGCGGACAGCAGGCCGTGGACCGTGACGCCGTTGCCCAGGTGTTCGGCGTGCCGGGCTTCGAAGCGTCTCCGCCACTCGCGGGTGACCACCATGTCGTCGAAGTGGACGGCGATCTCCTTGATGGTCTTGCGGCGTTCGTCTGCTCGGGCCTCCGCTTCCTTCCTCGCCAGTAGCGAGCACACGGTGGCGACGATCTGTGGCGCTTCTCCGGACAGCCAGTCGAGCACCTGCCGGTCGTAGACGCCCAACTCCAGCGGCGACAGAGCGGCCCGGAGAGCTTCACGGTTCGCCGGCGCCGGGGACTGTCCCAGCGTGTACGGGATCGCCTCGTACGGAGGCTCCTGGATAGGGCCGCGAGGGATAGAGATCTCAGCCATCGGTCAGCCCTCCTCGGAGGAGGAGTCGGCGAGCTTGCTAAGCGCGTCGTCGGCCTGCTCCTGATGGATCTTGGCCAACCGTGGCATCCCTTGCTCCAGCGCCCAGGCGGCCTTGCCCTTGTGTCTGCGAGCCTCACTCTTAAGGATGCTCCGGTACAGATCGTTCGCGGCCATGTCAGCCCTCCTCGGAGGAGTCCGGGGAGGCGGCGTCTCGCTCGACTTCCTCGCACTTCCAGCAGATCTCTCGCCGGTCACGGCGGTCCTTCTCTGTGGCGACCTTCGTGACATCAGCCCAGCACAGGGCGTCGTTCTCGCGGCCTTCCACGAACTTCCCGCCCCGGATGACGTGGACGTACCTGCCGCCCTGGTTGCGGCCGAACTGTTCCAGCGAGTCGCCGCGCTTGATCCGGTCGTCTAAGACAGCCATGGCGTCTCCTCCTTGGTTGCTTGGGGGTCTGGTCTTGGGCGCCCTCTCCGCGCTTTCGAACGCTCGCCCGGCCAGTACCGGGAGAAGAGGGCTGGGCGTCAGTCGTCGAGATCTTCGGCGGGAGCAGGCTTGCTGCCACGGCGGCGGTGCCACTCCAGGCACCAGGGGCAGGTGCAGTCGTCGTCGTGGACGCCCATCGCGAAGATGAGGTCCGTGTCGCTCATCGACGCGGGGTCAGGTGGGGCGTCGCTCATGTCGATCTCCAGGGGGTAGGTGTGTGGCCCGGCAGGGAAGAGCCGGGCCACGAGGGTCAGGCGTTGGGGAAGGCGGCACCGAGGGCGGCCACGTAGGCGACCAGCAGGCGTTCCGCGCTCTCCTTGAGAGCCTCGTCGTCGTCCCCTGCCATCTCGATGTCGACGCTGCGGAACGGGATCTTGGCGTCGAGGAAGTACTGGGGTCCGGAGCGGATCGTGCTCATGTTGATCGTGAAGAGAGCCAGCTTGTTGACGCTGCCCTCAAGGGTCGCGTAGCCCTTGTCGGTCCACGTGATGCGGTCCATCTCGGCTCCTTGGTTGTCGAGGGGGTTGAGAGGCCCCGGGAGGAGGTCTCTCCCGGGGACGGAGGAAGGTCAGGCGGGCTCAACGAAGTAGGTGGAGCCGTCGCGGTAGTGCTCGATGTAGCCGAACTTGCCGTCTTCGCCGGGCTGGTGGCGGACACGTCGTTGGAGGACCCTGCCGCAGACCGTGCAGCGGAAGCGCCTGCCTTGCGACTCGAAGGCGTCCACCTCCGGGCACTCCACCTCAGCGACTTTGATCGGATGGTGGGTGGCCTGGTACTTGGTGCGCCGCTTGGGCTGCGCCCCGCGAACCATGCTCAGGACGAGGCGGTGGACGGGCCGGGCCGACGTCCGTGTCTCGCCGCACCAGGCGTTCACGGTCTCGACCCAGGCCGCGCCATAGGTGCCGGGTTCAGCATCGTGCTGCATCTGATTCCACGCGCCTTCGATGTCCTCATCGGACGCGCGGACCGGGTCGATGCCCGCCTTGGTGAGGTTGTGTCGGAGAACCCGGACGACGCTCTCAAGCGCCTCGGTCCTGGTGACCTTGATCGGCTTCTCGGTGGCCATGAGCATCGGGCCTCCTACGTCGGGGCGGGGTCTTGGGG
>NZ_VCKY01000148.1 GCF_005889735.1 Nonomuraea turkmeniaca | reverse complement strand
GTGCTGGCGGGGGCGATGCCGTACCTGCTGGAGCACAGCGCGCCCGCGGCGACCCTGAATGTGCTCAGTCTCATGGTCCTGCCGTTCGCGCCCATCATGGTGGGCGCGCAACTATGGGTGTGGCGCACTTTCCGTCCAGGAAAGGATGCCTTCCGCCTCCCGTCGTTCTTCTAGAGGACTCGTGCACAAGGATCTCCTACGGCTCATGCGGGCCGAGCGGTCGGTACGCCGCCACCTGGCCGTCACCATGGCCGCGGCCGTGCTGGCGGGGCTGCTCGTTCTCGTGCAGGCTGAGTTGCTCGCCGGGGTGTTGTCAGGACGGTTCGCCGTCGCCGCCCTGGCCGGGCTGGCGGCGGTGGTCTGCCTGCGCGCGGCGCTGGCGTGGACGCAGGGCGTCTTCGCCGGGCGTACCGCGACCGGGGTCAAGTCGGCGCTGCGCCACCGGCTCCTGGGGCGGCTCCGTGAGCTGGGGCCGGGGCGGCTCACCGAGCACCGCTCGGGCGAGCTGGTCACGCTCACGGGGCGCGGGCTGGACGGGCTCGACGCCTACCTGACCGGCTACCTGCCGTCCATCGCGGTGGCCGCGGTGGTGCCGGTGGCCGTGCTCGTGCGGTTGTTCGCCGCCGACCTGGCTTCGGCGGTCATCGTCCTGGTCACGCTGCCGCTGATCCCGGTCTTCGGGGCGCTGGTCGGCATGACCACCAAGGCCGTGACCGAGCGCCAGTACCGGGCGCTGTCCCGCCTGGGCGGCCACTTCCTGGACGTGGTGCGCGGGCTGCCCACGCTGCGGGCGTTCGGGCGGGCGCGCTACCAGGCCGGCGTCATCCAGCAGGTGGCCGACGCGCACCGTAGCGCGACCATGAAGACGTTGCGGGTGGCGTTCCTGTCGTCGCTGGTGCTCGAGCTGTGCGCGTCGTTGTCGCTGGCGCTGGTGGCGGTGCCGATCGGGCTGCGGCTGCTCGGGGGGTCGCTGGATCTGACGACCGCGCTGCTGGTGTTGTTGCTGGCGCCGGAGGCGTACCTGCCGCTGCGGGCGATGGGGACGCGCTTCCACGCCTCCATGGAGGGGGTGGCGGCGGCCGACGCTGCCTTCGCCGTACTGGACTCCGCCGGGGAACCGCCTGCGTCCGAGGGGCGGCGGGCCGCGCCGTCCGGCGGCGCGCCGGAGATCCGGCTGGAGAACGTGACGGTGCGCTACCCGGGCAGGGACGTCGCCGCGCTGGAGGACGTCACGCTCACCATCGGGCCGCGGGAGCGGGTCGCCCTGGTGGGCGAGAGCGGGGGCGGCAAGAGCACGCTGCTCCATCTGCTGCTCGGCTTCGTGCAGCCGTCACAGGGACGGATCCTGGTGGACGGGGTCGAGCTGCGGGATCTGGACGTGGCGAGCTGGCGGGCGCGGCTGGCGTTCGTGGCCCAGCGGCCCCATCTGTTCGCGACGTCGGTGGCCGACAACATCCGGCTCGGGGCGCCCTCGGCCTCTCTGGACGAGGTACGCCGGGCCGCGGCCGCCGCCCACGCCGACTTCGTGGCCGCGCTCCCCCAAGGGTTCGACACCGTAGTGGGTGAGCGGGGGGCCAACCTGTCGGCCGGCCAGCGGCAGCGCATCGCACTGGCCCGGGCCTTCTGCCGGCCCGGCGCGTCGGTGTTGCTGCTGGACGAGCCCACGGCGCGGCTGGACGGGCGCAGCGAGGCCGCCGTGGTGGCGGGGACGGCGGAGCTGGCCCGCGACCGCACGGCCGTCATCGTCGCGCATCGGCCCGCCATGATCGACCTGGCCGACCGCGTCGTCCGCCTCCACGAGGGCCGCGTCATCTCCGACACCACGCGCGCTACCCGCTCCCCCGCCCCACCGGACGCCCTCGGGGCGGATGCCGTCCCAGCGGGCACCGGCATCCCAGGGGACACCGTTCCAAGCCGCGTCTCAACGGCCGACGTCCCAACGGGCAACGTCCCAACGGGCAACGTCCCAACGGCCGACGCGCAGCCTGGCCACGCGCAGCTTGGCGCTGCCGGCCTGGACGGCGGTGGCGTGCAAGCCGCCGCCCGGTCGGGAGCCGACCCGTCGGTGGCCGCCCAAGAGGACCCCTCCGAAGGGCACAGCACCGGAGCAGGTGAGGCGCCCGGGCGGGGCACGGTGGCCGAGGACGTCGCGGAGCACGCGAAGGCGGCGGACGAGACGAAGGCCGGTGGCGGCGCGGCCGAAGCCGAAGCGACGACCCCCGTCGACGATCGCGCACCTTCCCGGCCCGGCACGGGCACTGGCACGGACGGACAAGCGGGCACGGGCGGGCGTGTGGCGGCGGGGCGGCGTGAAGGGGGCGAGGGATGACTCGGGCTATGGGGAAGCGGCTGGTGTGGGCGGTGCTGGCCGGTGCGGCGGCGGACCTGGCGGGGCTGGGGCTCATCGCGGCCGCGGCCTGGCTGATCACCCGGGCCGCCGAGCAGCCGCCCCTCGCCGCCTTGAGCGTGGCGATCGTGGCGACCCGGGCGTTCGCCACGAGCAAGGGCGTCTTCCGCTACATCGAACGCCTCACCGGCCACGACGTGGCGCTCCGCGCCCAGGCCGGCACCCGTGAGGACCTCTACCGGGCGCTGATCCCGCCCCAGCAGCCCCGCCACGGCGGAGCGGACCTGCTCAGCCGCATGGTCGACGACACCGAGGCCGTACAGGACCTGCTCGTCCGCTGCCTGCTCCCCGCGGCCGCCGCGGCGATCGCCGGGCTGGCCGCGGTCGTCATCGGGCTGACCATCCTGCCGGTGGCGGCGCTGGTGCTGGTGGCGGGGCTGGCGCTGGCGGGGGTGCTGCTGCCCGCCGGTACGGCCGCCGCCGCTCGCCGCTGGTCGGCCAGGATCGCCCCGGCCAGGGCGGCGCTGGCGGGCCGGGTGGCCGACCTGGTGCACGGCTCCGCCGACCTGGCCGCGTACGGAGCCGACGACGAGGCTCTGCGCAAGGCCACGGCGGCCGACGAGGCGCTGGCCGCACTGGAACGCCGCCAGGCGCGCGTCCACGCCGCCGCCCTGGCCGGGGGCACCCTGGTGCAGGGATCGACGGTCGCCGCGGTCGTCCTGCTCGCCCAGGGGGCCGGCGTGGGTTCGGTCGGCACGGCCGTGCTCGCGCTGACCGCCCTGGTGTCCTTCGAGCCCGTGCTGCCGCTGGCGGCGGCGGGCGAGCGGATGGCGGGCATCACGGCGGCACTGCGGCGGCTGCGCGAGGTCCGCTCCGCCGCCGCGGCCGTCACCGAGCCGGCCGCACCCGCGCCCAAGCCCGAGTCCCCGCTGACCATCGAGATCGACGACCTCGTGGTCCGCCACACCCCACGGAACGAGGCCACACCGCCCCAGCACAACGGCCGCACCGCGCCCGACGCGGCCTCGCCGAGCGACGACGATGCCGCCGCGTCACGGCGTCACGGCCGCCCCGCGTTGGACGGGGTGTCGTTGCGGCTCACCCCGGGCAAGCGGGTGGCGATCGTCGGGCCGAGCGGGGCAGGCAAGAGCACGTTGCTGGCCGCGCTGATGCGGCTGGTCGAGCCGGAGTCCGGGCACGTCAGGGTCAATGGCGTGGACATCAGGGACCTGGCCGGCGACGACGTGCGCGCGCTGATGACAGGCCTCACCCAGGACCCGTACATCTTCCGCACCACCCTCCGCGACAACCTGCGCCTGGCCGGCCCAGAGGCCGGCGACGAGACGCTGCGGCGCGCCGTACGGGACGCCAGGCTCGACGGCTGGGTCGAGCGGGTGGGGTGGGACGCCGAGTTGGGCGAGGACGGCAGGACCGTGTCCGGCGGGCAGCTGCAGCGGCTGGCCCTGGCGCGGGCGCTGCTGTACGACCCGCCGGTGCTGCTGCTCGACGAGCCCGCCGAGGCGCTCGACGAGGAGACCGCCGACCGGCTGATGAGCGACCTGCTGGACGTGACCAGGGACCGCACCACGCTTCTCGTGACGCACCGGCTCAAGGGCCTGGAGACGGTCGACGAGATCGTGGTGCTGGAGGAGGGCCGCGTGATCCAGCGCGGGCGCCACGACGAGCTCGTCGCCGTGTCCGGCTACTACCGGGATCTGTGGGAGTCCGAGGTCCTGACCAGGAAGTGAGCCCCCGCTCCGCACGGAGCCTTGTGTTGGCATCGCCAATAGGTTTAAACTGCAAACCAGTTTAAATCTTCGAGGGGTTTGCGATGTTGGATGATGAGCGGGCGCCCAGCCCGGAGGAGACGCTCCGCGTCATCGAGGAGCAGCAGGCCGCCGCCGCGCGGCACATCTACATCGACCCGCTCGTGCTCTACCTCCCCTGGGGCGTCGCCTGGCTGCTCGGCTTCACCGCGTTCTTCCTGCACTACGGGCTCGACGGACGGCCCTACGCGCCGATCTCGCAACCACAGGCGCTGTCCGTGCTGATGATCGCGCAGCTTCTGGCGGGGGCGGTCGCCGCTTACGGGATCACCAGGATGAACCGGCAGGTCCGCGGCGACACCCGAGCCAAAGGCGCGATGTATGGCTATGCGTGGTTCGCCGGGATAACGCTGGTCTCGATCATCGCCACCAGGTTGGCCTCCCTGCTGCCGCCGCAGGAGAGCGGGCTGCTCTGGGCGGGCGCGATGTTGACCATCGTGGCCGTCCTCTACATGGTGGGTGGCGCCATCTGGCTGACTTGGCAGATGTTCTTCGTCGGCGTCTGGGTCGCCGCCGTCAACGGGGTGGGCGTGCTGCTCGGCGCCGGCTGGCACGCGCTGCTGACGGCAGTGCTGCTGGGCGGGGGGTTCATCGTCGCGGGCCTGTGGCTGAGGCGCCGGGCATGACCGCGGAGCAGTCGTTGCCCGAGCTCGACCCGGTCATCCACGCACAGGCCAGGCTCCGGGTGGTGGCCGCGCTCAACGTCCTCGGCGAAGGCGACGAGATGGCCTTCGGCTCGCTCAAGGACCTGCTCGGCATGACGGCGGGGAACCTGTCGGTGCACCTGACCAAGCTCGAGGAGGCGGAGTACATCCGCATCACGAAAACACACAGAGGCCGCACCCCGGTCACGTACGTGGCGCTCACCAAACGGGGGCGGCTGGCTTTCGAGGACTACACCAAGGCGATCCGCGCCTTGCTGGACAACGCTGGGGGCACCATATGACGATCCTCGCCAGGGCGATCGAGGTCACCCGCCGCTACGGCGACGTGCTCGCGCTCGACCGCGTCTCGCTCGATATCAAGGCCGGCGAGCTGGTCGGGCTGCTCGGCCCGAACGGCGCCGGCAAGTCCACCCTGATCAACCTGTTCGTGGGGCTGCGCCGGCCGACGTCGGGGACGGTCGAGCTGCTCGGCGGCTCGCCGCAGGACGCCGCCATGCGCCGTGGCATCGGCGTGACGCCGCAGGAGACCGGGCTGCCGGAGTCCTTACGCGTCGGCGAGATCGTCGACTTCGTGTCGGCGCATTTCCCGGAAAAGACGGACAAGGGCGAGCTGCTGGCCCGTTTCGGCCTGGACGACCTGGTCAGACGGCAGGTCGGCGGCCTGTCGGGCGGGCAGCGGCGGCGGCTGGCGGTGGCGCTGGCGTTCGTGGGTCGGCCGCGGCTGGTGTTCCTCGACGAGCCCACCACGGGGCTGGACGTCGAGGCCAGGCGGGCGCTGTGGGACGGCATCAGGGCCTTCCACGACGACGGCGGCACGGTGCTGCTCACCAGCCACTACCTCGAGGAGATCGAGGCCCTGGCCCAGCGGGTGGTGGTGGTCGGCCACGGCCGCGTGCTCGCCGACGACACGGTGCGGGCCGTACGCGACATGGTGGGCGTGCGGCGGGTCTCCCTCGTCGCCGAGGACCTGCCCGAGCTGCCCGGCGTGCTCGGCTCCGAACGGGTGGACGGCCGCATCAGCCTGATCACCACCGATCCGGACCGGCTGGTCGTCGAGCTGGTGCGCAGCGGCGCGCCGTTCTCCGACCTGGAGATCAGGCCGACCACCCTGGAAGAGGCCTTCCTCGCCATCACCTCGAAGGAGACCGCACATGTCTAGCCTGGTCGTCGCGCACACCCGATATCTCCTGATCGAGCAGCTCAGGGTGCCCATCAGCCTGCTGGCCAGCGCCCTGTTCCCGGCCATCTCGATGGTGGCGTTCGTGGTGCCGTTCGCGGGGCAGGACCCGGCGGGCGCGACCACGGCGACGGGCTCGCTCATGTTCTTCGGCGCGATGTCGGGGGCCCTCATCGGGCTCAGCATCGCGGTCGCGCAGGATCGCGAGCTGCCGTGGAACCCGTACCTGCGCACGCTGCCCGCGGGGCCGTTCCCCCGCTTCGCCGGCCGCGTCCTGTCGACACTGGTCGTCATGCTGCTGTCGGTGATCCCGGTGCTGCTGGTGAGCGCGTTGTTCACCGAGGCGACGATCACGCCCGCAAGGCTGCTGCTCGGTCTGGGCGCGCTGGTCGTCGGGACCCTGCCGTTCATGCTGCTGGGCCTGTTCATCGGCTTCGCGCTGTCGGCCAAGGCGGCCATCGCGGTGTCGCAGATCGTGTTCTTCCCGGCGGCCATCCTCGGCGGTCTGCTGCTGCCGCCGCAGGTCCTGCCGGAGTTCATCCAGGTCGTCTCGCCGTACGTGCCCACCAGGGGTGCGGCGGAGCTGATCTGGTGGGCCACCACGGGCGCCGGCCCCGACGCCGTCGCCCTGGTGATGCTGGCCGTGTGGACCGTCGCCATCGCGGCGGCCGCGGCGTGGGCCTACCGTCGCGACGAGGGCCGGCGTTTCACCTGACCGAGGGGGGTGTGCCGCCGAGTCCGCAGCGATCTCGACGGCACACCCGTCAATGTGGGGGTCCTGGTTATTTCTTCTCTTCGAGGGTGACGGTGACCTCGCTGGTCTGACCGTCCCTCACATATGTGATCTTGACCTGTTGACCAGGTTTGAAACCTCTGACCTGCCCAACTACAGTATCTCCCCCGTCAACCGCCTTGTCGTCAAGCTTCGTGATCAGGTCGCCCTGCTTCAGGCCGGCCTTCTCCGCCGGGCTTCCGGCGGTGATCTCCCTGATGAGGGCGCCGGGCACGTCGCCGGTCGCGTCGGTGACGCTCACGCCGAGGAAGGCGTGACTCACCTTGCCGCTGCTGATGAGCTGATCGGAAACCTGCTTGGCGGTGTTGACGGGGATGGCGAAGCCGACACCGCCGCCCGCGGCCTCCGAGGCGATCGCGGTGTTGATGCCGACCAGCTCGCCGGCCGCGTTCACCAGCGCGCCGCCGGAGTTGCCGGGGTTGATGGAGGCGTCGGTCTGGATGGCGCCGCCGATGGTGGTGGGCTCGCTGCTCTGGCCCTGCTGCTGGCCCCAGCCGGGCGGGACCTGCTGGTTCTGCTCGCCGCCGACGGTGAGCGTGCGGTCGAGCGCGCTGATGATGCCCTTCGTGACGGATCCGTCCAGGCCGAGCGGGCTGCCGATGGCCAGCACGTCGTCGCCGACCTTGAGCAGGTCGCTGTTGCCGAGTGTGGCCTTGGTCAGCCCGGAGACGCCTTCTGCGCGGATGACGGCCAGGTCGGTGGCCGGGTCGGTGCCGACCACGCTCGCCTTGGCCGTCTTGCCGTCGCTGAACTTGACGGCCATCTGCCCGCCCTGGCCGGCGCCCTGGACCACGTGGTTGTTGGTCAGGATGAGGCCGTCCTCCGACAGCACCACGCCTGAGCCCTCGCCGGTCTGGCCCTGGATCATCACGACGCTCGGCTGCACCTTCGCCGCCACCTGGGCGACGGTGAACTCGGCGGAGGTGTTCTTGAAGACCGGGCTCGGCGTGCCGACGTTGGTGGTGGTGACGGAGACCGGATCAGGCTGGAACGCGTTGGCGACGACGGCCCCCACGACGCCGCCTCCGATGGCCGTGGCCGCCAGGGCCAGGCCGGCGACCGCCTTGCGG
This sequence comes from Nonomuraea turkmeniaca, assembly GCF_005889735.1. Lineage (GTDB taxonomy): Bacteria > Actinomycetota > Actinomycetes > Streptosporangiales > Streptosporangiaceae > Nonomuraea > Nonomuraea turkmeniaca. Next base: position 18,608 of record NZ_VCKY01000148.1, on the reverse strand, counting down.
CCGAAACCCGGTTTCTTCGGGGGCGGAGGCGGAGGTGGTGGCTCCATGATGATCGTGTCCCGCCGGGGGAAGCCCCCGGCGGCCGGCGGGGTGGCACCGAACTGGCTCCACCCGGCACCCTGCTCGCGAGGCTCGTTCGCGTCCATCTGTCATCTCCCTAAGTCCCGATGACTCTAGGGTCGCAGGCAGGGCGTAAGACCTCGTTAAGCCGGTGATCGGAGGAGTATGAGACGGTTCACGGCCGCCTTATCCGCGCTGGTTGGGGCGGGCGCCGGGCGCTCGCATTCTCCTGGGCCTGCGCGGCCGCAGCTGCTCCCACAAGCGGACGATCTTGTCCTCGCCGGCGGTAAGCGTGCCCCACCACCACGCGTCCACGACCCGCCATGTTCAACTCCGGCGGGCCGGCCAGTATTCGTCCCTGAGCAGCCGCTTGTAGAGCTTGCCCGTCGGGTGACGGGGCAGCTCCGCGCGGAAGTCCACGGACTTGGGGCACTTGTAGTGCGCCAGGCGCTCGCGGCAGTACGCGATCAGCTCGGCCTCCAGCCCCGGGCCCGCCTCGTCCATGGACATCGGCTCGACCACGGCCTTGACCTGCTCGCCCATCTCCTCGTCCGGCACCCCGAACACCGCCACGTCGGCCACCCTCGGATGCACCGACAACACGTTCTCGGCCTCCTGCGGGTAGATGTTCACCCCGCCGGAGATGATCATGTACGAGCGGCGGTCCGTGAGATACAGGAACCCGTCGCCGTCCAGGTAGCCGATGTCGCCCAGCGTGGTCCAGCCGCGGCCCTTCGGATCGCGTGAGGAGCGGGTCTTGTCCGGGTCGCCGTGGTACTCGAACCGGCCGCCGTTCTCGAAGTAGATCGTGCCGTGCTCGCCGGGCGGCAGGTCGGCGCCGTCTTCGTCGAGGATGTGCACGACGCCGAGGAACGAGCGGCCGACCGTGCCCTTGTGCTGCAGCCAGTCCTGCGCGTTGACGTAGAGGAAGCCGTTGCCCTCGGTGCCCGCGTAGTACTCGTGGATGATCGGGCCCCACCAGTCGATCATCTGCTCCTTGACGGGGACGGGGCAGGGCGCGGCCGCGTGGATCGCATGCTGCAGCGACGAAATATCGTATTTTGCCCGGATCTCTTCCGGGAGCTTGAGCATCTTGATGAACATCGTGGGCACGAGCTGCGAGTGCGTCACCTCGTACCGCTCGACCGCTTGCAGGTACTGCTCGGGGTCGAAGCGCTCCATCACCACGACGGTGGCGCCGAGGCGCTGGAACGTCAGGCAGTAGCGCAGCGGGGCGGCGTGGTAGAGCGGCGCGGGAGAGAGATAGACGCTGTCGTCCGACGGCGCGAACAGCGCCTTGACGAGCATGAGCAGCGTGCCGGGCTCGGTGAGCGGGCCGTGCGTGGCGGGCACTTTGACGCCCTTGGGCCGGCCGGTGGTGCCCGAGGAGTAGAGCATGTCCGCGCCGGTGCACTCGTCGTCGATGGGGGTGACCGGCTGCTTCGCGACCGCCTCCTCGTACGACTCGAAGCCGTCGGCCGTGCCGTCCATCATGAGCCGGAGCTCCACCCCGGGCGTGGCGGCGATGATCGACGTGGCGACGCCGGCCAGGTCCGCGCTCGAGACGAACGCCCGCGCACCGCAGTTGCCGACGATGTACGCCACCTCGTCGGCCTGCAGCCGGGAGCTGATCGGGGTGTAGTACAGGCCCGACCGGTGCGCGGCCCAGGCCACGGCCAGGAAGAGCGGATGGTTGGGCAGCATGAACGCGACGTGGTCGCCTGGGCGTAGCCCGGCCGCGCGGAACAGGTGCGCCAGCCGGTTCGACTCCTCGTCCAGCTCGCGATAGGTGACGATCCGCCCGGAGCCCGCCATGATCACAGCGGGCTTGTCTGGGCTGACTGCTGCGATGGCTCCCGGATACATGATCAGAACACTATTCGGCGGTCCGGCAACACGGAAGCCGCGACCTCGCCGTTGAGGCCGCGACTCCGCGAAGGGGCGGTCAGGCCGCCGCGTGGTAGACGTCCTTCCAACCGGAGTGGAAGCCGGTCGGCCGGTGCCAGGTGCCCCGGCTCACGTCCACGTAGATGTGCGCGGCGTTCTTACCGAAGAAGGTGAACTCCTGCGGGTGCTTCGAGCAGTTGCGGAAGCTCTTGAAGTACGCCGAGCCGTCCTTGTTCACGACCTTGAACGTCTCCCACGCGCACTTCTTCTTGCCCCACCACTTGTAGTTGTGGAGCGTGCTGTGAACCTTGAAGAAGTAGTCGTGGCGCCACTCCCAGAAGCGCTTCTTGACCTTCTTCTCGACCCACTTGCAGTGCTTGTCGCCCTTCTTGTCCTTCCAGCAGATCTCCTTCTTGACGGTGATCCACTTCCAGTACCAGAACTTGAACTTCTTCTTCTCGACGCTCACGTGGCCGTCGGCCTTGGCCTTGTGATCGCCGGAGAAGTAGGGTCCCCAGGCGGCGTCGTACGAGCTCGCGGCGGTTGGTGCGGAAGTGGCCGTCGCGTTGGCGGCGACCGGTGCGCCGATCGCCACGAGCGTGGCGGCGGTGACGCCCAGCAGGATTCGTGAAACGAATCGCACTTTGGGTCCTCCTCGGGAGAGGGTTTTCCTGACCCGGCCTTCCTATGCCCGCCGCATTGCGCCGCACTTTCAATTCACTTGACGCCGGAACCAGTGTGATAAGAGATTATTCCTGTTCTGTCGCCGCTTTTTCAATATCATTCCGCGGCAATCACGGAACCGGCGTACTTCTGCTTGATGAAGTCCTTGACCTTCGGGCCCTGCAGCAGCTTGCCGAGGGTGACGACGTTCGCGTCCTTCTCGTGGCCGGCCTGGACGACGAGCCCGTTGACATAGGGGTTGCCCTCGGTCTTCTCCAGCGCCAGCGCGTCCGTGGCGGGCTTGAGCCCGGCCTCGATGGCGTAGTTGCCGTTGATCACCGCGGCGTCCACGTCCTCGAGCGAGCGCGGCAGCTGCGCCGCCTCCAGCGGCTTGAACTGCAGGTTCTTCGGGTTCTCCACCACGTCGCGCTCGGTCGCCGCGGTGCCCGCGCCGTCCTTGAGCTTGACGACGCCGTTGTCGGCCAGCAGCTTGAGCGCGCGGCCCAGGTTCGTGGCGTCGTTGGGCACGGCCACGGTGGCGCCGCCGGCCAGCGCGGACAGCGCGGTGATCTTCTTGGAGTACAGGCCGAGCGGCTCCAGGTGGACCGGGGCGACGAAGCTCAGCTTGGTGCCCTTGGAGGAGTTGAAGTCGTCCAGGTACGGCTTGTGCTGGAAGAAGTTCGCGGTCAGCTGGCCCTCGTCGAGCTGCACGTTCGGCTGGACGTAGTCGGTGAACTCCACGACCTCCAGCTTCAGTCCGGCGGCCGGGGCCAGGTTGTCCTTGACGTAGTTGAGGATCTCGGCGTGCGGCACGGGGCTGGCGCCCACCTTCAGCACGGTGTCGGCCGACTCGGCGGCCGGCGTGGTGGCGGACTGCGACGTACCGCATGCGGCGAGCGACAGGGCCAGCGCGACAGCACCCGCAACGGCGCGAAACTTCATGATGTCTTTCCTTACTTGTGCGATAGGCGCCGAGCGACCCAGTCGCCCAGGCTCTGCAGGAGTTGCACGATCACGAGGAGGAGGACGACCGTCACGATCATCAGGAGGGTCTCGAACCGCTGGTAGCCGTACCGGACGGCCAGGTCCCCGAGGCCGCCGCCGCCGAGCGTGCCGGCCATGGCCGAGTAGCCGATGAGCGCGACGACCGTCACGGTCAGCCCCGCCACCAGCCCGGGCAGGGCTTCGGGCAGCAGGACCTTGCGGACGATGGTGGTCCGGCTCGCGCCCATGGCCTGGGCCGCCTGCACGACGTCCGTGCCGACCTCCCTGAGCGCGGTCTCGACCAGCCGGGCGAAGAACGGCACCGCCCCGACGGTGAGCGGCACGACGAAGGCGGCGGTCCCGATGGTGGTGCCGACGACGACCCGGGTGAACGGGATGATCGCGATCATCAGCACGATGAACGGGAGCGACCGCCCGATGTTCACCACGAACCCGAGCGCCGACTTGAGCGCGGGCGCCGGCCGCAGCCCGTTCCGGTCGAACACCACCAGCGCCACGCCCAGCGGCAGCCCGAGCAGCAGCGTGAACACCGCCGACCAGCCGACCATCTGCGCCGTCTCCAGCGTCGCCGGCCAGAGCAGCGGCAGCATCTCTTCCCAGGTCACGAGACCTCCTCCGTCGGCCTCGTGACGAACGTGCTGTGTCTCATGGTTCCCTCGCTTCGCTCGCTCACGCGGCCTCCTCCACGATCAGGCCGGAGCCGCGCAGGTACGCGAGCGCGGCGGGGGCGTCGGCGCCGTCGAGCGCCACGCGGAGCCGGCCCACGGAGCCGCCGGCGAGGTCCTCGATCGAGCCGCCCAGGATGCTCAGGTCCACGTCGAACTTCCGCACGACCTCCGACACCACCGGTTGCCGCGGATCGCCGGTGAACGTCAGCGTGACCGAGCCGGCCGGGGCGGGCTCGGGAAGCAGGAAGATCTCCCTGGTCAGGCGGGATCCGGGCGTCTTGATGAGGTCGGCGATGGAGCCGGACTCCTCGATGCGGCCGCGCGCCATGATGCCCACGGAGTCGCAGACGCTCTTGACGACGTTCATCTCGTGGGTGATGAGCAGGATCGTCAGGCCCAGCTCGGCGTTGAGCCGCTTGAGCAGCGCCAGGATCGACTGGGTGGTGGCCGGATCCAGCGCGGAGGTGGCCTCGTCGGACAGCAGCACCGACGGGTTGCCGGCCAGGGCCCTGGCGATGCCGACCCGCTGCTTCTGCCCGCCGGACAGCTGGTGGGGACGGTCCTTGCCGCGGCCTTCGAGCCCGACCAGCTCCAGCAGCTCGCCGACGCGGCGCTCGCGCTCGGCCCTGGGCACGCCCATGACCTCCAGCGGGAAGGCGACGTTGCCGGCCACCGTGCGCGAGGACAGCAGGGCGAAGTGCTGGTGGATCATGCCGATGTGCTGCCTGGCCCGGTTCAGCTCACCGTCGCGCAGCGCGGTCAGGTCCTGGCCGGCCACGGTGACGGTGCCCGCGGTGGGGCGTTCGAGCAGGTTGACGCAGCGCAGGAGGGTGCTCTTGCCGGCGCCGCTCTGGCCGAGCACGCCGAAGATCTCGCCTTCGCGCACGTGCAGGTCGACGCCGTCGAGCGCGACGGTGTCGCCGTACTGTTTGCGCAGGCCAGAAGCCTGGATCACGGAAAAATCCCCACGACTGAGAGCGGCCGGGCCGCTCGGACGAACAGATGCCGGTGGCTGCGGCCGGGTCAGCGGGCGCCAGGGTGGAACGGCTGGTGGGTCAGCCTGCGCAGCACGAAACCAGGTGCGATCATGATGAACCTTCGAGGAGAACGGGCGATGGTCTTGTCTAGCGGGCCGGCATTCGCCCCATACGCATGCGACAACACGTGACGGCCCGATGGGCGCCCTGGTCGATCGCGTATGCCTCGTTCACGCCGTTGCTAACGACGCCATGAGATCCCCCTATTCCTGATCGGCTTCGTGATCTGCATCACGACAGCTTATATCGATAGAGATACATCTCTAGCGATGTAATATGCGTCCATGAACATCGCGAGGTTGCGCAGGTTGGGACGGCGGCTGGCGGAGCTGGCCAGGGCATCGGACGGCGAGGACCAGCCGATGCCGACACCCGGGGAAGAGGCGGTCTTCGAGGACGTGTTGCGGCACCCGGGCAGCTCGGTGGGCGAGATCCAGTCCCGCACGGGATTCGCCCAGAGCCACGTGTCCGCCTCGGTGGCCCGGATGCGGGAGCGCGGCATCCTGGAGACCGGCCCCGACCCGGCCGACGGCCGCCGCACCCAGGTCCGGGTGGCGGACGTCACCATGCACCGGCTGTTCCGGCGCGCGACCACGCCGGTGGAGGAGGTCGTACGGGAGGCGGTGCCGGACCCGGCGGACGCCGACCGGGCGGTGGCGCTGCTCAAGGAGCTGGAGTCCCTGCTGATCACCGACGAGTCGCACGGCCAGGGCTGACTTCGCGGCGCGACATGCGGCTGCCCGCCGTACCCGGATTGAGCCGGACACGGCGGGCAGTGGGCGCGGTCAGGCCGCGGCGGTGGCGACCTGCGCCGGGGTGAGCGCGAGGTCCAGGACCTCACGCACGTCGCTGACCGGGTGGATGGTCAGCTCGTCGCGGACCTCCTCGGGCACGTCGTCCAGGTCCGGCTCGTTGCGGGCCGGGATGAGGACGGTGGTGATGCCCGCCCGGTGCGCGGCCAGCAGCTTCTGCTTGACGCCGCCGATCGGCAGGACCCGCCCGGTGAGCGAGATCTCGCCGGTCATGGCCACGTCGCTGCGGACCAGACGGCCGGACAGGAGCGAGGCCAGCGCGGTCGTCAGCGTCACACCGGCCGACGGCCCGTCCTTGGGCACGGCGCCCGCCGGGAAGTGCACGTGGACCGAGCGGTCCTTCAGCGCGGTGACCGGCAGCTCCAGCTCCGCACCGTGCGAGCGCAGGTACGACAGCGCGATCCGCGCCGACTCCTTCATCACGTCGCCCAGCTGACCGGTCAGCGTGAGCCCGGTCTCGCCGGTCTCCGGGTCGGCCAGCGACGCCTCGACGTAGAGCACGTCACCCCCGGCCCCGGTGACCGCCAGGCCCGTCGCCACGCCCGGCACCGAGGTGCGCTGGGTGGCCTCGGGCAGCGAGGACTCGGGCACGAACCGCGGCCGGCCGAGGTAGCCCACCAGGTCGCCTTCGGCGACGGTGACGGGCAGCTCGTCCTTGGCCGCCACCTTGCGCAGAACCCTGGCGACCGCCCGCTCGAGCGAGCGCACACCGGCCTCACGGGTGTACTCGCCGGCCAGCTTGCGCAGCGCGGCGTCCTGGACGGTCACCTCCTCGACGCTCAGCCCGGCCAGCTCCAGCTGGCGCGGCAGCAGGTGGTCGCGGGCGATGGCGACCTTCTCGTCCTCGGTGTAGCCGTCGAGCGTGACGACCTCCATCCGGTCGAGCAGCGGCCCGGGGATGGCCTCCAGGACGTTGGCCGTGGCCAGGAAGAGCACGTCGGACAGGTCGAGCTCGACCTCGAGGTAGTGGTCGCGGAACGTGTGGTTCTGCGCCGGGTCGAGCACCTCCAGCAGCGCGGCCGTCGGGTCGCCGCGGTAGTCGGCGCCGACCTTGTCGACCTCGTCGAGCAGGACGACCGGGTTCATCGAGCCGGCCTCGCGGATGGCGCGGACGATGCGGCCGGGCAGCGCGCCGACGTAGGTGCGCCGGTGGCCGCGGATCTCCGCCTCGTCGCGGACGCCGCCGAGCGCGACGCGGACGAACTCGCGGCCCATCGCGCGCGCCACGGACTCGCCGAGCGAGGTCTTGCCGACCCCGGGAGGACCGGCGAGGGCGAGCACGGCGCCGCTGCGGCGGCCGCCCACGACGCCGAGCCCCTTGTCCTGGCGGCGCTTGCGCACGGCCAGGTGCTCGATGATGCGGTCCTTGACGTCGGACAGGCCGGTGTGGTCGGCGTCGAGCACGGCCCGGGCGCCGGTGATGTCGTAGTTGTCCTCGGTACGGGTGTTCCACGGGATGTCGAGGACGGTGTCCAGCCAGGTGCGGATCCAGCCGGTCTCGGGCGACTGGTCGGACGTGCGCTCGAGCTTGTCGACCTCCTTGAGCGCGGCCTCGCGCACCTTCTCCGGCAGGTCGGCGGCCTCGACGCGGGCCCGGTAGTCCTCTTCCTCGGTCTCGGCGTCGCCGTTGAGCTCCTTGAGCTCCTTGCGGACGGCGGCGAGCTGCTGGCGCAGCAGGAACTCGCGCTGCTGCTTCTCCATGCCCTCCTGGACGTCCTTGCGGATCGTCTCGGCGACGTCGAGCTCGGCGAGGTGCTCGCGGGACCACTCGATCAGCTTGGCCAGCCGGTCGGCCGGGTCGGCGGCCTCGAGCAGCTCGACCTTCTGCGCCGTGGCGAGCCACGGGGTGTAGCCGGAGCTGTCGGCCAGCAGCGACGGGTCCTCGATCTGGTTGACCTGGTCGACCACCTGCCACGCGCCGCGCTTCTGCAGGATCGTGGTGGCCAGGGCCTTGTACTCCTTGGCCAGCTCATGCGCGCGCTCGCCGGCGGGGATCGTGTCGATCGTGTCGGCCGCGACCCACAGCGCGGCGCCGGGGCCGGTGGTGCCGATGCCCACGCGCACCCGGTTGACACCTCGGACCACGGCGGCGGGCTCGCCGCCTGGCAGCCTCCCGACCTGCTCGACAACGGCCTGCACGCCGATCGCGCCATAGCGGCCGTCAATCCGGGGAACGAGGAGGACCCGCGGCTTGTTGCCACCGGATGCACGGGCCGCGTCTATGGCTGCGCGCACCTCGGAGTCGGACAGGTCCAGCGGGACCACCATGCCCGGCAGGACGACCTCGTCGTCCAGCGGCAGGACCGGGAGGGTCAAGCTCTCACTCATGCGAACTCCCAAGGGTTGAGTTATACCGACTCAATTCATTGGAGCCCCGCATTGTTCCCTTCCTTGCCGATGTTCGCTCACGGCGATCGTAATCATGTAAGCGATACCTGGGAGTGACCCGTGGATCAGACCTTGGTCTGACGCCATCGGGGGGCCGCGATCGTAAGCTTGACCAGGTGATCTCCGTCCAGCGCGCCCGCGACCTCGGCCGCCGCCTGTCCGGCAGGCGCTGGGGCCGGCGGGACGGGCGCCTGGCGAAGGCCGGGCGCGCGGTGATGCGGCCGTTCGGGCTGGCGCTGTTCCAGGGCGACGCCGACCCGCCGCCGGCATCCCGGCGGCCGACGTTCAGGGTGCCGCGCCGGCTCGCGGTGCTCCTGCCGTCCCAGACCTTCGACCTGGTCCAGGTGGCGGAGCTGGCGCTGTCCCTGATCCTCTTCGGCACCACGCAGGGCATGCTGACCGAGGCCATCGCCGCGCACACCGAGGGATATCCCGTCCCCGAGTGGATCGCCTACCTGGCCGGTCTGGCCGTCGCGCTGCCGCTGGTGCTGCGCGATCGATGGCCGCTGGCCGCCTGGCGGGTCGCGATCGTCCAGACGCCGCTGACCATCTGGGCGGCCATCACACTCGACCTGGTCGATCCGCCCTACTCGGCGCAGCTGAGCGTGATGTACCTGATGGTGCTCTACTCCGTCGCCGTCCGCTGCGACAAGCAGATCACACTGGCGGTGTGGATCATCACGGTGCTGACCGTCTGGATCGCCGACCCCAACTCGATGGCGCTCGTGGCGGTGATGGCGTCGGTCGTGGTGCTGTTCGGCTACAACGTCCGGACCCGGCGGGCCGCCACGGCGCGGCTCGTCGAGGAGGAGCGGCGCACCCAGGTGGCCGAGAGCGCCCAAGCCGTGCTGGCGGAGCGGGCCCGCATCGCCAGAGAGCTGCACGACGTGGTCGCGCACCACATGTCGGTGATCGCGATCCAGGCGGAGGCGGTGCCGCTCAAGGCCGCGGGCGATCCCGCGCAGCTGGAGGCGGGGCTGGCGGAGATCCGCGGGCTGTCGCTGGCGGCCATCGCGGAGCTGCGGCAGGTGCTGGGCGTGCTGCGCGACCAGGACGGCCGCACCGACACCGCGCCGCAGCCGGGCCTCGACCGGCTGGACGAGCTGGTCGTCAACGCCCGCGCCGCCGGGCTGGCCGTGGTGGTCGAGCGGGACGGGCCGCTCGACGGTCTGCCGCCCGCCGTGGGGCTGTCGGCGTACCGGATCGTGCAGGAGTCGCTGAGCAACGCCATGCGGCACGCGCCGGGCGCGGCCGTGGCGGTGAGCGTCGCGTGGGACGACGGCGAGCTGCGGCTGCGCGTCGCCAACGGGCCCGGCACCGCGCCGGGTGACGCACCCGGGGCGGGACAGGGACTGGTGGGGATGCGGGAGCGGGCGACCCTGCTCGGCGGCACGCTCGAGGCCGGGCCTTTACCCGGCGGAGGATTCGACGTCCGCGCCACGCTGCCGATCGCGGACGCCATGACGGAGGAGGGCGCTTGATCCGGGTTCTGATCGCCGACGACCAGGGCATGGTGCGCACGGGGTTCACCGTGTTTCTGAGCGCGCAGCCGGACATCGAAGTGGTGGGTGAGGCGGCCAACGGGCGGGAGGCGGTGGAGCAGGCGGCGGCGCTGGCCCCCGACGTGGTGCTGATGGACGTGCGCATGCCGGTCATGAACGGCCTGGAGGCGACCAGGGAGCTGTCGTCGCGCAACCTGCCGCCGAAGGTGCTGATCCTGACCACGTTCGACCTCGACGACTACGTTTACGAGGCGCTGCGGGCGGGGGCCAGTGGGTTCCTGCTGAAGGACGCCTCCGCGGCGCAGCTCGCCGAGGCCGTGCGGGTGGTGGCGGCCGGGGAGGCGCTCATCGCCCCGGCCGTCACCAAGCGGCTGATCCACGAGTTCGCCAAGCTGGGCGCGCCCCGGCAGCCGGTGGGCAGGGTGGGCCAGTTGACCGACCGCGAGACCGAGGTGCTCACGCTGGTCGCGCAGGCACTGTCCAACCAGGAGATCGCGGAGAAGTTGTTCGTGGCGGAGCAGACGGTCAAGACGCATGTCGGCCGGGTCCTGATGAAGCTGGGGCTGCGTGACCGGGCCCAGGCGATCGTTTACGCCTACGAGAGCGGGCTGGTGCGTCCTGGGGAGTGAGCGCCTACAGTCGGCTGATGGACCCGGTTGAGCTCTTCCATCAGGTGGCGGCGACCGTTCCCGCCTACAGGGCCTTTCTGGCAGAGAACAACGTCGATCCCGCCAAAGTCACGACATTTCAGGACTTCGAGCGGTTGCCGATGACCACGAAGGACTCTTACACCCTCCGCCACCCGCTGCCCGACCTCTGCAGGAACGGTGAGATCGGCGACATGATCGCGGTGTCGTCGGGCTCGACGGGCAAGCCGTCGTTCTGGCCGCGCTCGGCGCCCGACGAGCGGGTGATCACCGCGCGGTTCGAGGAGGTCTTCCGCGACTCCTTCGCCGCCCGCGAGCAGCGCACGCTGGCCGTGGTCTGCTTCGCGCTCGGCACCTGGGTGGGCGGCCTGTTCACCGTCAACTGCTGCCGCCACCTGGCCGAACGCGGCTACCCGATCACGGTCGTCGCGCCCGGCAGCGATCGCAGGGAGATCGCGCGGGTGCTGCCGGAGCTGGCGCCGTACTTCGACCAGGTGGTGCTCCTGGGCTACCCGCCGTTCCTGAAGAACGTCATCGACACCGAGGACCTCCCCTGGGCCGCCTGGAACATCAAGCTCGTCACGGCGGGCGAGGTGTTCAGCGAGGAATGGCGCACCCTGGTCGCCGAGCGGGCCGGGATCGCCGACCCCGTCCGCGGCATCGCCTCCCTGTACGGCACCGCCGACGCGGGCGTCCTGGGGAACGAGACCGCGTTGTCCGTCGAGATCCGCCGCTTCCTGTCGGCCCGGCCGGGCACGGCGAGGGAGCTGTTCGGCGAGTCCCGGCTGCCGACCCTCGTCCAGTACGACCCGGAGGTGCGTTTCTTCGAGGAGCACGAGGGCACGCTGCTCTTCTCGGGCGACAACGGCATCCCGCTCATCCGCTACCACATCGCCGACCAGGGCGGCGTGCTCCCGTACGAGCGCTTGCTGGATCTCGTCCGTCGGCACGGCTTCGAGCCCGCCGCGCCAGGCCCGGAACGGCCCTTCGTGTACGTGTTCGGCCGCAGCCATTTCACCGTCTCGTACTACGGCGCGAACGTCTTCCCCGAGAACATCGCCGTCGGCCTGGAGCAGCCCGCGGTCGCCGGCTCGGTGACGGGCAAGTTCGTGATGGAGGTGGTGGAGGACGCGCGGCGCGACCGGCAGCTGACGGTGACCGTGGAGCTGATGCCCGGGGAGAAGCCGTCGGACGAGACGGCGCAGGTCGTGGGCGCGTCGATCCTGGCGCAGTTGCTCCGGCTCAACAGCGAGTTCGCCGCGTACGTGCCGCCGGCCCAGCAGATGCCGTTCATCCGCCTCCGCCAGGCCGGCGACCCTGAGTATTTCCCGCCGGGGGCCAAGCACCGCTACACGCGGTAGGGGCGAGGTCAGGCCACGGCCGCGGCGACGCGGTCCACGGCCGCGGCGACGCGGTCCTCGGCCCAGCGCGCCATGAGGAAGCCGCGCATGACGGTGAGCACCTGCACTCCGGCCGTCCACGACGGGACGCCCGGCATGGAGGCGAGCGTGCGAGAGGTGAAGTGGTGGATGCCGGCCGTGGTCGGCCTGACACCTCGCAGTGCGGCGACGCCCGCCCCAGGACGAAGGGCGATCATGCGGACCCCGCGCTCACCGGACAACCGCTCGGCCACGTGCACGGGCCCTTCGTGCTCCAGGTGCGGCAACACCGCCCACCCGCACCAGGCCCGCGCCGCGGGGCGCAGGCGCATCCGTCCACGATGGCGTTGTTGTCCGCGCCTCCCGTGGCGAAGCCGCGGTTGCGGGACGGTCGCGCATCATGGTGGCCGGCGACCCGCCGAACCCGGTCCCGCCGCCGCCTGGGCGCAGGCCCCACACCCGGTGCCGGAAGGCGACCGAACGGTGCGCCAAGGAGGAGCCGTGCAGGAGGCCGCGCTGAAGGCCACGCTGGAGCGCCCGTGCAGGAGGCCACGCTGGAGCGCCCGTGCAGGAGGCCGCCGCGGACCACTACGCGGCCTGCCACTACGCGGAACGCCCGGCCTGACCTCGGTCCCCCTCCGGTACTACGGGAAAGTTCAAACCTCACGGTGACGCGAACGCTCGGCCACGCTCCGTAATGTCGCGGCATGCTCAAGCAGCTTGCACTCGCGGGGGTCCTGGCAGCGGCCGGCACCTTCCTGATGTGGCCGGGACAGCCCAGCGGACGGTTGGTGAGGACCTACGGCGACCTGGCTACGGCCGGCCGGGTGGCGGTCGTCGTGCCCGGTGCCGACACCACGGTGGCGACCTTCGACCACGGCACGAAACGACCGGGCGGTGCGGCGCGTGCGCTGATGGCCGAGGCCGCCCGGCTGGCGCCCGGGGAGCGGCTGGCGGTGGTGGCCTGGCTCGGCTACGACTCCCCGCCGACGCTGAGCATCGGCGTGGTCACCCATGACGCTGCGGACGCCGGGGCCGCCGAGTTGCGCCGCACGGTCGCGGACCTGCGCACCCGCACGGCGGCCCCCATCGTGCTGCTGTGCCACAGCTACGGCTCGGTGCTGTGCGCCAAGGCCGCCGCTGCCGGCTTACCCGTCACCGACCTGGCCGTCTTCGGCAGCCCTGGCCTCGACGTGCCCTCCGCCGACGCCCTGCCGCCACGCGTGTGGGCCGGGCTCGGTGACAACGACTGGATCCGTTTCGTCCCCAAGACCAAGATCGGCCCACTCGGCTTCGGCGCCGACCCCATGAGCCCCGGCTTCGGCGCCCGCGTCTTCGAGGCCGGCCCCGGCGGCCACAGCGACTACTTCTCCCCCGGCACCCCGTCCCTGCGCAATCTGACCATGATCGCCCTTGGCCGCTGGGACCGGGTGACCTCTTGACGTCCCGTTTTCGGGGTACAGAAGAGGGGAGGTGAGCTTTGATGACAACCTGTCGTCAAAAGCTTGACGTGCTACGGCGAGGTTTGTGACACTTCGTCATGAAACGTTAGCGCGAGTAGAGGTGGGCTGTGACGACGCCGTTCTCCGAGACCTTGAGGAACGCCACCTGGGGCGACCACCAGTCCGCCGAGTCCGAGGGCTACCTCGCGGCGCTGATGGGCGGCCGGCTGAGCGAGCACGAGTACGGCGAGATGGTGGCCCAGCACTACTTCGCCTACGTCGCGCTCGATGGGGTGTCGCGCCGGCTCGCCGGCCACCCGGTGGCCGGCGGCTTCGTCTTCCCCGAGCTGTACCGGGAGCCGGCGCTGGCGCGCGACCTGACGACGATCTACGGCCCCGCGTGGCGCGACCGGATCGCGGCGTCCAAGTCCACCCGCACCCTGGTCGCGCGCATCGAGCAGGTGTCCGACTGGCCAGGCGGCTACATCGCCCACCACTACACCCGCTACCTGGGCGACCTGTCCGGCGGCCAGTTCATCCGCATGGAGCTGCAGAAGATCTACGGGTACGGCGAGGGCGGCGGCGTCGACTTCTACCGCTTCGACGAGCTGGGCAGCCTGCCGCGCTTCAAGAACGAGTACCGCGCCCGCCTGGACGCCCTGGAGCTGGACGAGCAGGAGCGGCAGCGCATCATCCGCGAGGTCAAGCTGGCGTACCAGCTGAACACGGAGGTGCTGGCCGAGCTGAAGCACGTCGTCAAGACCGCCGCCTGAGCTCGCGCCCGTCAGCTTCGATACGGATCCCGCAAGGGTGTGACCCGCTCGGCGAAGTCGGCTTTGAGTGCGGCCATGCGAGGGCCGGCCTCGTAGTAGCGGCCTTTGGTCTGCCCGTAGGGTCGGAGCCAGCCCTTGGCGGCCAGGTCACGCAGGTCGCGGGCGGCCTGGCCCTGACTGAGCTCCTCATCGGCCTGATATCTGCTCCGGCGCAGCCGCCTGCTCACGAACGCCTCGTACAGCGCGGAGACACATCGCGTGTTGATTCCCTCGGCGTCGACCCGCTCCTCCAGCAGCGTCCAGATCTCGCCGGCCTGGGCCAGGCGCTGCCGCACCCGCTGCGCCTGCATGTGGTGCGCTCTCAGGCAGAACCGCACCCAGTCGAGGGTGTCGCCGTGCGGGCTCCACCGCCGGTGTTGGACCGCGCCGAGCATGTCGTAATACTCGAAGGTGATGCGCTGCTCACCGAGCCATTCCTCGATGGAGGAGAACTCAGGCGTCATAATCTGGTCCCGACCGAGGACCAAGGTTTGCAGGGCACGCGACATCCGGCCGTTGCCGTCGCGCCACGGATGGATGCTGACGAGATTGAAGTGAGCCATGGCGGCCCGCACGTAGCTCGGCGCCTCCAGGTCACCCTCGTTGAGCCAGAGGACCAGCTCGCCCAGAAGCCCTTCGACGAGTTCGGCATCCGGCCCTTCGTAAACGACTTCTCCGGTACTCGAATCCCGGACATAGATGCCGCCCGGCCGTATGATCCCGGGAGTCTCGTTGCGGTGATGGCCGATCATCATGAAGTTGAGCGCGTTGAGCATGCCCACGTCGTAACGGAACGCGGAAGCGCGCGACAGCAACCCGATATAGGCCAGCGCCTGCTGATAGCCTGCGATTTCCTTCGCGATGGCGGCGGATGCGTCAAGAGGCTCGTCGCCGGCCATGATCGACTGGATGTCCTCGACGCTGGCCTGGTAGCCCTCGATAGAGTTCGAGCCCTGGATCGCCCGCGCCTGGAGCTGCCTCCGGAGTTGGCCATCCCACCGATGGGGTTCGGCCAGGCGGTATTTCAGGTCTCGCCGCATGTCCTCGATCTCGCCCAGCACCGTCTTGTCAGCGGCCTCAAGCGCGGGAGTCCCGTACAGCATGGAACCATGAAAGCAGGAATCAATCATCGGTTCAAATGACTGAATTATTTAAACAACTATGCCGCTTTGCCACCAGGAGACCCGCCGCGATCAAGCCGCCCGCGTGCACGCACAACGTCGGGACGATCCCGATCGTGCCGCCCAGCACGCCGGCCAGGCCGGTGCCGGCCAGGGCCGTGGCCGCCTGGGCGCTGGTCAGCAGGCCGATGACGCGGCCGCGGTGGGCATCGGTGGTGACGGTCTGCGCGAAGGTGGTGAAACCGGCCATCGCGGCGGCCGCCGGCACTCCGGCCAAGGCGATGAGCACGTACGCGGGCCACAACACGGGCGACACGAGCGGATACGTGAACAGGGCGAGATCCAGGAAACCGAAGACGATCGTTCCGGCGCCGAGCAGCAGGCGGGGACGAGCGGCGCCGGCGTGGAGCGCGACGGCCAGGCCGCCGATGATGCCGCCGATCGCCTGCACGGACAGGAACAGACCGTAGGCGTCCGCTCGGCCGCCGAGCACGTCGGCGACGAACGGGGCCGCGAGCGCGGCGAAGATCCCTTCGCCCAGGCCGGTGATCGCCATGTACACGATCAGCAGCCGTACGCCGGCGTTCTCCGCGGCCAGGCGCAGGCCGGCAGCCCATTGCCTGCCCATCGTGGTCGCCATCGGCGCGGGCCGGGCGGTGACGCGCAGGGTGAGCTGCAGGGCGGCGGAGGTCAGGAAGGTGGCCGCGTCGATCAGAACGACGGCGGGCAGGCCGCCGGCGGCGACGGCGACACCGCCCAGCATCGCGCCCACGAGGCGGGCGAGCTGGCCGCTCTGGCCGAGCAGGGCGTTGGCGCGTACCAGCTCGGACTCCGCCACGATCTGCGGGACCAGCGCCTTCTGGGCGGGGACGAGCAGGGTGCTCAGGATGCCTGTCCATAAGGCGGCGGCGTACACGATCCACAGGTGGGAGGGGTCGCGCACCAGCAGGAGCGGCAGGAGCCCCAGGGCGAGCAGCAGGTCGGTGGCGATCAGGAGACGGCGGCGGTCCCAGCGGTCGGCCAGCGTCCCGGCCACCGAGCCGAGCATGACGTCAGGCAGCCGGGAGACCAGCAACATGATCGCGGTGGACAGCGTGGAGCCGGTGAGTCGGTAGACGTGGAAGGCCAGGGCGGTGCTGATCGCCCAGTCACCGGTTTGGGAGATGAGGGCGGCGAGGAGCAGGCGGCGGTAGTCGCGATTGCCGCCCATGAGGGTCCGGAGTCCGCTCCGCGCGGCCGGCTCAGTCACCGGAGTCCGTCGGAGGGAGGGGGACCGACAGCCAGGTCAGCAGCACAGGACGGGCGCCGCCGGGCCGCGCGGACGGGTCGTCGATGCGGGCCGTCAGGGGCTCCAGCAACCCTTCGATGGCGGCGGCGAGTGCGGTGAACTCCTCGGGCGTGGCATAGACGAGCAAGTTGCTCACTCCCCCGCTCCCTCGCCACGGCTCGGGCTCGTCGCGGCGGCGTTGCTGCCATTCGACCAGCCGGGACAGCGCCCGCTCGGCGATGACCTGCTCCAGCAGGCTGCGGGCGGCCGCCTGCTCGGGCCCGGACTCGCCGTCGTCCCACACCTGGGTGCTCTCGGTGGCCTTCCACGGCCGCTCCCGGTCGTCCCGGGCCGCCGCCTGCTCGACGAAGCCGTACTTGGCCAGCTGGCGCAGATGGTACGAGGCCAGCGCCTGGCTGATGCCCACCTGCCGGCCCGCTTCGGCGGCGGTCGTCGCGCCTGCCCGCATCAACAGCTCGTGCAGGGCCAGCCGGATCGGGTGGGCGAAGGCCCGCATCGCGGCCGGGTCGTCGAGCAGCCTTCGCGGGCGGCCGGCCGAAGATTCCAAAGACATGCTTGGAATATCGCGGGAACGATCCGATGATGTCAAGGATTCCTTTGGATTCAGCGGAAGCCAGGAGCCTGAATACCAAGGGCTGTGACGGCCCGTGGGCCTACCATGGGCCTATGCCCCGCATCTCGGCCGCCACGATCGGCGAGCACCGCGCCCAGACGCGTGACCGCATCCTGCAGGCCGTTTCGCGCCTGGCGCGCGTGCAGGGCATCGACGCCATCTCCATGACGGACGTCGCCGGGGAGGCCGGGATCACCCGGACGGTGCTGTACAACTACTTTCCGGACAAGGCGGCGCTGCTGCTGGCGTTCACCGAGCGGGTGACCCAATACTTCATCGACAGCTATGAGCGGGAGTTGCCGGAGGACGCGTCACCGGCGGATCGGTTGCGGGCGTTCGTGCGGCTGCAGCTCGCCGGGCTGCTGGCGCATCCGCATCCTGGGGCGGCCGATCTGAGTGCGGCGCTCGGGCCGGACGCGTACCAGCAGTTGGCCGAGCACGTCGCGCCCATGCAGCGGATTCTGGTGGAGATCCTGGAGAGCGGCATGGAGTCGGGCGAGTTCCGGGTGATCGATGTCGCGGCGACCGCCCGCATGATCCTGGCCGTCATCGGGGCCGAGCGGGTTCCGCTCATCAGCGGGGCCGTCACGGTGGAGGCGGCGGAGGCGCTGGTGTGCGCGTTCGTGCTGCGGGCACTCGGCAGCCGATCCGCAGCCTGACCGCCCAGTGCCTGACCGCGCTCGGCCTGACCACCCTCTGCCTGACCACCCTCTGCCTGACCGCGCTCGGCCTGACCACCCTCTGCCTGACCGCGCTCGTCCTGACCGCGCTCGGCCTGGCCGCACGCTGCGATGACAGGATGGGCCCATGAAATTCGGTCCCGATGGTCTTCAGAGCGGCGAGCACCTGGAGTTGAAGTCGGCGCGCGGCCGGTGGGTGTTGCTGGCGACCGTGCTCGGGTCCGGGCTCGCGCTGCTCGACAGCACCGTGGTCAACGTCGCGTTGCCGTTTCTTGGCGGGGAGCTCGACGCGCGCATGGACGGGCTGCAGTGGACGATCAACGCCTACACGCTCACCCTCGCCGGGCTGATCCTCCTGGGCGGGTCCCTCGGAGACCGGTACGGTCGGCGGGCCGTGTTCCTCGTCGGCACGATGTGGTTCGCCGTGGCGTCCGCGCTGTGCGGGCTGGCGCCGAACATCGAGTTCCTGATCGCCGCGCGCGCGTTGCAGGGCATCGGCGGAGCCCTGCTGACGCCGGGGTCGCTGGCGATCATCCAGGCCTCGTTCGTGCGGCACGACCGGCCGCGGGCGGTCGGCGCGTGGTCGGGGCTGGGCGGGGTGGCC
>NZ_VCKY01000147.1 GCF_005889735.1 Nonomuraea turkmeniaca | reverse complement strand
CGAGTACGGCGAACTGTTCAAAACCCCGCAGGTGGCGGCATACGCGGGCCGCCGCCCGTTCGTCTGGTTCGACGACCAGGTGTGGGCGGAGGACGAGGAGTACCTCAGGGTGTATCAGGGTCTGGACGATTTCCTCCTCGTCCACGTGGATCCCATGCACGGACTGACCAGCCGCCATCTGGGCATGGCACATGAATGGCTCACCCTTACAGGGTTTTCTCAGGGTTCCTGACGGGAGTCCTACGGCCTGGCTGGCCGTTTTCCAGGTAGGTCGTCATACACGGAGGAATCAATCATGTACCGCTCACGAGAACACAGGATCATCGCGGGTGTCTGCGGGGGCATCGCCGACAAGCTGGGCTGGTCGCCGACTCTGGTCCGGGTGCTCTGGCTGCTCCTGTCCCTCATCCCGGGGCCGCTGTGGGTCGTCTACGTCGTCATGTGGGTGCTCGTTCCTGAGGCGCCCAAGGGTTACCGCGCGGCGTAGCGCCGGCCTTCGGCGAGGGGTGCGCTGCGCGCCGCAGAAGCCGGCGCCTCCGGCGCACCCCCGCGCCGCACCGACGAGGTCCTGCTGTGGATCGGCACGCAGGAACACCGATGAGTTTCGATGCTCGCCATGGTCTTCATCACGAGCATCGAGAAGGAGCGACCAGATGACGACCGAGCCCAAGAGCCGCACCCTAGAGGTCCCCGGCGCCGTTCTTCACTACGACGTACGGGAGTCCGGCGCGAGCACCGATCCGATCCTGCTGATGATCGGATCGCCGATGGACGCCAGCGGGTTCACCAGCCTGGCCCGGCACTTCCCGGATCGCACGGTGGTGACCTATGACCCGCGAGGGATCGGGCGGAGCGAGCGGACCGACGGCGCCGTAGAGTCGACGCCCGAGCAGCACGGCGACGACCTGCACCGGCTCATCACCGCGCTCGGCGGCGGGCCGGTGGACGTCTTCGGCAGCAGCGGCGGCGCCGTCAATGGGCTGGCGCTGGTGGCCCGGCATCCGGAGCAGGTCCGCACGCTCGTGGCGCACGAGCCCCCGGCCGCCCAGGAACTGCCGGACCGGGAGCGGGCGCTGGCCGCGGTGGTGGACATCCGTCAGACGTACGAGCGGGACGGGTTCGGACCGGCGATGGCGAAGTTCATCGCGATCACCAGCCTGCGCGGCGAGATTCCGGCTGATTTCGCCGATCAGCCCGTTCCGAGCCCGGCCGACTTCGGGATGCCGACGGAAGACGACGGTTCCCGGGACGACGCGCTGTTCGGGCAGAACATCATGACCTGTACGCACCACCACCACGACTTCGAGGCGCTCCGCGCGGCGCCGACGCGCATCGTCGTCGGCGTCGGCGCCGAGTCGGAGGGTGAAATGGCCCACCGCGCCGGCGTGGCGGTCGCCGAACGCCTCGGGACGAAGCCGGTGACCTTTCCCAGTAACCACGGCGGTTTTCTCGGCGGCGAGTTCGGCATGACGGGCGACCCGGACGCCTTCGCCGTCACGCTGCGCCAGGTCCTCGCCGAGTAAAGGCGCGAGCACACGTCCCCACCGTGCGGGCGGCCCGACGATCGGGCCGGCCGCCTGTAGAGCCATGTGCGTGCGCCGGTCTCCGGGAGGCGTCTTATCCTCGAAGCATGAGGGCAAGGCCGCTGACACTCATTCAGGACGATCTCGTCGACTACGACACGGCGATGGAGCGCATGACCGACCTGGTCGGGCAGCGCCAGCGGGACGAGCGGCCGGACACGCTCTGGCTGCTCAGCCATCCGTCCGTCTACACCGTGGGCCGCCGCACGCCGATCACCCACCTGCCCGACCCCACGCGCGGCATCCCGGTGGTCGAGACGGGCCGCGGCGGGCAGCTCACCTACCACGGTCCTGGGCAGCTCGTCGGCTATCTGATCGTCAAGCTGCACGAGGACGAGGGCATCGTCGACTACGTGCGCGAGGTGGAGCTGCGGCTGGTGGAGGCGCTGGGCAAGCTCGGCTTGCCGGCCGAGCGGCGTGACACGCCGCCGGGGTCCGAGCTGCTCACCGGCGTCTGGACCGCGGAGACCGGCCGGAAGATCATCTCCATCGGCATGCGCCAGAGCCGGGGTGTCACCAGCCACGGGTTCGCGCTCAACGTGGACGGCGATCTGACGCCGTGGAACTGGGCGGTCGCCTGCGGGATGCCGGACGTGGACATGACCTCGCTCCAGCGCGAGCTGGGCTCGGCCACCATGGACGAGGTCCGAGCGGCCGTGTCCGCCGCCTTCGAGGCGGCCTGAGAGCAGGGGTCAGCTGCGCGGAAACACCTGTACGTCGGCGTTGTGCGCGTTTCCGGCCGGCTTGCCGTCGCACGTGAAGAGGGGCGCTTCCAACGCCTCCGCCAGCGCGAGGTAGTCGACTCGCGATTGCTCGGCCGCGGCCGTGGTCAGCTTGCCGCCCAGCGCGAGCCCCCCGCAGGGTCGACTGCACGTCCACATCGAGCAGATGCGGGGCATGGACGCTCGCCTGAAGGGCGTCGAGAAGCTTTGTTGGTGCTTCGCGGCCGACCAGGGCCTCGACCATGGCCGATGAGGCGATGACGATCATCGCCTGCCCTCTGCGACGGCCTCGAGAATGTCGGCGGTCGACGGCCCCTGCGAGCGGTCTTGCCTCTTCAGCCGCTTGACCATCTCGGAATTGGTCGGACGCGCGGCGATGTCAGCCAGCTCTCTGGCCACGTAGGCCGAAAGGGACATGCCTGCTTCGGCGGCGTGCTCTTTCAACGACTCCGCGACCGGCTCAGGGACGTCGCGAATATAGAGGGTTGCCATACCTGTGATGCAAGCAGATGGGTACGGCTCGCGGGAGCCGTACCCACTGGCAAGGCGTCAGTCAGCGGGGACCTCGTCGACGGTACGGCGGGGGCCCGTGAACCAGTGCTTGGCCGACAGCGTCCACCACAGGGCGATGCCGATCAGCACCACCCCCACCGCGATCGGCGCGTAGTTGACCGACGTCCACGCGAAGTCCGGGCTGCCCGGTACGCCGGCCGGCGAGAACGGCATGATGAAGTAGATCGAGACGATCACGATCTCGACGCAGGCGATCCAGCACAGAACCCGATATTTCTTGCCGAGGGTCCACGGGCCGGGCTGGAACTTGTCGCCCATGCGCAACCGCAGCCAGATCGGGATCAGGAACGCCAGGTAGAGCCCGATGACCGCGATCGACACGACGGCGTAGAAGGCGACCGGCGTGGTGAATCCGGGAGGGGCGTACAGGGCGGGCAGCGTGATCAGGGCGGCCACCACGCAGCCGGCGATGATCGCGTTGACGGGGGTGCGGTTGCGGTCCACCTTGGACCACAGCCGCCAGCCGGGCACCGCGCCGTCGCGGGAGAACGCGTACGTCATCCGCGACATCGAGGTCACGCAGCTCATGCCGCAGAAGAACTGCCCGATGGTGGAGATCGCGAAGATCGCGGTGGCCAGCGGGGACGAGAGCGCCGTCTCGAAGATGGCGCCGACGAAGCCGAACTGTTTGTTGATCTCGTCCACGTTCGTGGCGGCGAACAGGAACGCCAGCAGCAGGATCCAGCCGCCGATGGCCGAGTAGAAGATCGACTGCCACAGGCCGCGGGCCGCGGACGTGGCCGCGCCATGCGTCTCCTCCGACACGTGGGCGCAGGCGTCGAAGCCGGTGATCGTGTACTGGGTGAGCAGGAAGCCGAGCGGCAGCACGTACAGCCAGAAGGTGAGCCCGTTGGAGCCGTCGCCGAAGCCGGAGGCGTTGTTCGTGCCGAAGAAGACGAAGTCGGCCGACTGGTGCTGATTGGGCGCGAAGATCAGGATGGCAACGATGATCACGGCGCCCGCCACGTGCCACCAGACCGAGACGTTCTGCAGCACCGAGATCAGCCTGTGGCTGAAGATGTTGATCAGGGCGTGCAGCGCGAGGACGATCACGAAGAGCACGAACGCCCGGGTGAGCGTGGCCTCGCCTCCGAACAACCGGCTGATGGTGATGTTGAGGAACGTCGCGCAGCCGTAGTCGACCGACGCGGTGACGGCGATCAGGCCGATCAGGTTGAGCCAGCCGGTGAACCAGCCGTGGATCGGCTTGCCCATCTTGGCGGCCCACCAGTAGATGCCGCCTGCCGTCGGGTATGCCGACACCAGCTCCGACATGCAGAAGCCGATGATCAGGATGAACACGGAGATCAGCGGCCAGCCCCACGAGATGGCGATGGGGCCGCCGTTGTTCCAGGCCTGTCCGAACGTGGTGAAGCAGCCGGCGAGAATCGAGATGATGGAGAAGGAGATGGCGAAGTTAGAGAATCCGCTCCAGGTCCGGGCCAGCTCCTGCTTGTAGCCGAGCTCGGCGAGTCGCCTGGAATCCTCGTCAATGGTCATGAGGTCTCCCTGGGGGGCGCGGAGGACGCACCATTTGGACTACATCTAGACCATTTCGATTCAGGGGACAAGGCGTTACAGGCGAGTTTCGCTGCCGTCAGGGCAAGAAGAAGCCCGCGACCTGGAAGGCCGCGGGCGATGGATCAGGCGCCGAACGCGTCGGCCGCGGCCTGGCAGAAGGCCTTGAGGTCGTCCGGCTTGCGGCTCGTGACCAGTGTGTTCGGGCCGGCCGTGCACACCATGACCTCCTGGTCCACCCAGGTCGCGCCGGCGTTGCGCAGGTCGGTCTGGAGGCTGGGCCAGGACGTGAGCGTACGTCCACGCACCACGTCGGCCTCGATCAGAGTCCAGGGCGCGTGGCAGATGGCCGCCACCGGCCTGCCCATGTCGAAGAAGGCATGGGCGAACCGCACGGCCTGCGGCACCGTACGCAGGTAGTCGGGGTTCGCGACACCCCCAGGAAGGACGAGGCCGTCGAACGCGGCCGGGTCGGCGCCGTCCACCGTGTCATCCACGGCGAACGTGTCCGCCTTGTCCAGGTGGTTGAACGCCTGGACCTGGCCGGAGTCGGTGGAGACCAGCCTGGGTGTCCCACCGGCCTGCTTGACCGCCTTCCACGGTTCGGTGAGCTCCACCTGCTCGACTCCCTCGGGGGCGACCAGGAATGCGATGGTCTTGCCGTTCAGCATGTGAACTCCCTCCCACGTGTTTCCCCTCACCTATCCGGCGGGGTGGGAAGTATGCGGCTGCTTCCGCCGCCGGAGCCAGAACGTGTGGGCGGCCCATGCGGCTCCCGCACCGACGGCGTACCAGAACAGGTCGGGCGGGTTGAAGGTGCTGCCCAGCACGGGGCGAAGGACGGCGGGGATCTCCGCGAGCTGGGCGAACTCGATCACCCAGCTCAACGCCGTGGCCGCCGGCGCGGCCGCCCACGGGCGGATCCCCGGCCGGATCAGCACGGCGAGAGTGTAGATGAGCACGGTGTAGAGCGCGTCGCCCGCGTATTTTGGCACCGGGCCGTCCCACAACAGTCGCACCCCCAGTCCGGCCGCGATCGTCAGGGCGGCGGCGAGGACGACGGGCAGGCGGGACACGCAGCTCACGGTAGTCCCACAAGGGCTGAAAATTTACACCGCCAAAGGAAACGAAGATGAAACAATTTTCCGCCACGCGTTGACACGCGGTCTTCGTATGGTGTGCCTTTCTCTACACAGGAACCCCGCGCCTGAAGGTGAGGCACTTATGAGTAAATGGTTCGCGCGCCTGGCCGCGCTGGGCGTGGCGCTATTAGTAGCAGGTCAAGGGGCCACGGCAGCCCTTGCCCAGGACCCGGCAGCGGGGAAGAAGACCGTTCGCGTCGGCGCGACCCAGGCCATGGATTCGATGAATCCGTTCCTGGCCGTCCGCCTGGTCTCGACGTCGATTCACCGCTGGATGTACGGCTATCTCACGGTGCCGGACTCCAAGACGCTCCAGCCCAGCCCTGACCTGGCCGAGTCATGGACCACGTCCGAGGACGGGCTCACGTGGACGTTCAAGATCCGCGCCGCCAAGTGGTCCGACGGCAAGCCGGTCACGGCCGACGATGCCGCCTGGACGTTCAACAAGATGATGACGGACGAGGCCGCCAAGACCGCGAACGGCCCGGCGGTGGAGAACTTCGAGAGCGTCACGGCCAGCGGCCAGGACCTGACGATCAAGCTCAAGGCCCCTCAGGCGTCCATGCTGGACAACCCGGTCCCGATCATGCCGAAGCATGCCTGGGAGTCGGTCACCGACATGGCCAACTACGACGCAGAGAAGTACCCGACCGTGAGCAGCGGCCCGTACTTCGCGGTCGAGCACAAGAAGGACCAGTACGTCAAGCTGCAGGCCAACCCCAACTACTGGCGCGGCAAGCCCAAGATCGACGAGCTGCAGGTCATCTTCTACGACAACCCGCAGGCCGCGATCGCCGGCCTGAAGAACGGTGACATCGACCTGATCGGCCGCCTGTCGCCGCCCGAGTTCCAGGCCATCCAGAACGACCCGAACATCGAGGCGTGGAACACCCAAGGCCGGCGCGCGGCCTACCTGCAGATCAACCACGGCGCCACCACGACCGACGACAAGCCCGTCGGCGACGGCCACCCGGCGCTGAAGGACGTCAAGGTCCGCCAGGCGCTGCACCACGCCATCGACAAGCAGAAGCTGGTCGACGAGGTCCAGAACGGCCTGGCCAAGCCGGCTGACGGCTCGATCGTGCCGCCCATGTACACGGACTTCTTCTGGGAGGCCAGCGGCGACACCAAGGTCGGCTACGACCCCGCCAAAGCCAACCAGATCCTCGACGACGCCGGCTACAAGAAGGGCGCCGACGGCGTCCGCACGATGCCCGACGGCGACCGCAAGCTGGAGTTCCGCTTCAGCATCCACACCGACACCCCGATCGAGGACAAGCTCGCCGAATACCTGACCGGCTTCTTCAAGGAGATCGGCATCACGCTGACCACCAAGAAGCTGGACTCCAGCAAGTTCAGCGAGGAGACCGGCGTCACCGGCCTCTTCGACATCGCGATCAGCGGCTGGTCGGTCAACCCCGACCCCGAAGAGGTCTTCGCCACGCACCTGTGCAGCCGCAGGCCGGCCCCGGGCGGCGAGGGCGGCGGCACCGAGTCGTTCTTCTGCGACGAGACCTTCGAGAAGCTCTACCAGGAGCAGCTGAAGGAGCTCGACCGGCCCAAGCGTGCCGAGATCCTCAAGCAGATGCAGGAGCGGCTCTACACGCAGGCGCCGATCATCGCCATCTACTACCCGAACGACCTTGAGGGTTACCGCAAGGACCGCATCACCAGCATCACCCCGATCCCCGAGGACAAGGGTCTGCTGTACGGCGGCAGCGGCTACTGGCCGTTCTACACCGTGGACGTCAAGGCCACGGCGACGGGCGGCGGCGCGACCGGCGGCGGCTCGAACACCGGCCTGATCGTCGGTATCGTCGGTGGCGTGGTGGTCGTGGGCCTGGGGGCCTTCCTTCTGACCAGGCGGCGCAAGAGCACCGCCGACGAACGCGAATGACGACTCCTCTCGAAGCAGCAGAGCCCGCCGTCGCCCAGGCGGCGGGCCCTGGTGACGACCGCTCCACTGGCCGCGGCACGCTGCAGTACGCGTTGTCGAAGGCCGGTGGGGCGTTGTTCAGCATCGCCATGGTGATCGTCGGCACGTTCTTCCTGTTCCGGCTGCTGCCCGGCGATCCAGTACGCAACCTGGCGCAGGGCCGCAACATGACCCCGGCCCAGCTCGACCTCGAACGACGGCGGCTGGGCCTGGACAAGCCGCTCATCGACCAGTTCTTCGACTTCGTGGGCGACACGCTCAGGCTCGACCTGGGCACGTCGTACGAGTACAAGCGGCCGGTGCTCGACCTGATCGGCGAGCGGCTCGGCCCGACGTTGCTGCTGGCCGGGACGGGCCTGGTCATCGCGGTCAGCCTCGGCATCTGGCAGGGGGCGCGGGCCGGGTGGCGGCACGGCAGCAGGTTCGACCGGTTCTCCACCGGTGCGTCGCTGGTGTTGTGGTCCGTGCCGACGTTCTGGCTCGGACTGCTCCTGATGATGGTGTTCGGCGTCGGCATCGGGCCGATCCCGGGCCTGTTCCCGTTCCGGGGCATCGAGAGCGTGGACGCGCCCGACGGGTTCGCCTACCTCCTGGACGTGGCGTCCCACATGGTCCTGCCGTGCCTGACGCTGGTGGCCGTGGTCTACGCGCAGTACCTCCTCGTCATGCGTTCGTCGCTGCTGGAGGAGGTCAGCCAGGACTACGTCACCGTGGCGCGCGCCAAGGGCCTGACGGACGACGACGTACGCCGTCGGCACGCGATGCCCAACGCCCTGCTGCCGACGGTGACGCTGGTGTTCATGCGCGTCGGCTTCGTGGTCGGCGGTGCGGTCACCGTGGAGACGATCTACACCTGGCCCGGTCTGGGCCAGCTGTTCTACGAGGCGGTCAGGGTGCCTGACTTCACGCTCATGCAGGGCACGTTCATGCTGATCACCGTGGCCGTGATCCTCATGAACACGTTGGCCGACGTGGTCTACCACGTGCTCGACCCGCGGGTGAGGGCAGCATGACCAGTGTCGCCGCGACCCGCAGACGGCTCGCGCTCAGCCGCTTCTGGGCCGATTTCCGTAAGCACCGGGCCGGCATGATCGGCCTGGGGATCCTTGTCGTCGCCGTGGTGCTCGCGCTGGTCGCGCCACTGTTCATCAGCGAAGACGTGACCAGCGTCGTCAGGGGCACCGGCGAGAAGTGGGCGCCACCGAGCCTGAGCGAGCCGTTCGGCACCGATGAGTCCGGCCGCTCCATCCTGCTGATGGTCTGGTGGGGCTCGCGCACCTCGCTGCTGATCGGCTTCCTGGCCGCACTGCTCAGCATCGTGATCGGGCTCGTCGTCGGCGTCGCGGCCGGCCACTTCCGCGGCTGGCTCGGCGGCGCGCTCATGCGCGTCACCGACTGGTTCCTGGTGCTGCCGTCGCTGGTCACCGCGCTGGTGCTGGCAGCCATCCTGGGTGGCAGCACGTTCACGATCATCATGGCGATCGGGATCACGACGTGGCCCTCGACCGCCCGGTTGATCCGAGCGCAGACGCTCTCCGTCGAGGCCAGGCCCTACATCGAGCGCTCGAAGGCGCTCGGCGCCGGGCACTGGCACATCACCACCCGGCACGTGCTGCCGAACGTGGCCCCGCTGCTGCTGGCCAGCACGACGCTAGAGGTGGCCAGCGCCATCGTCACCGAGTCCACGCTGGCCTTCCTCGGCGCCAGCGCCAACAAGACCTCCTGGGGGACGATGCTGCGCGGCTCGTACGACTACGGCGCGGCCACCCAGGGCGCGTGGTGGTACATCCTCATCCCCGGTCTGGCCATCCTCGCCGTCGTCATGGCGTTCACCCTGGTCGGCCGGGCCCTGGAGGCCGTGCTGAACCCGAGGCTCAGGAGGGCCGCATGACTCTTCTCGAGCTCGACGACCTGTCGGTGACCTACCGCATCGCCTCGGGCGAGGTGCCCGCGGTGCGAGGTGTGTCGCTGACGCTGGACTCCGGAGCGGCACTCGGAGTCGCCGGCGAGTCGGGATCCGGCAAGTCGACGCTGGCCATGGCGCTGCTCCGGCTCCTGCCACGGGACGCGCGCGTCGGCGGCCGGATCCTGCTCGACGGTGAGGACGTCCTCGCCATGAAGTGGGGCCGCATGCGAGCGGTGCGCTGGGCGGAGGCCTCGATCGTGTTCCAGGGCGCCCAGCACGGGCTCAACCCGGTGCGCAGGATCGGTGACCAGATCGCCGAGCCGCTGCTCGTACACGGCCTGGCCAAGCCGGACGCGGCCCGCAGGCGCGTGACCGAGCTGCTCGAACAGGTCGGCCTGCCGGACTGGCGGGCACGCAGCTTCCCGCACGAGCTGTCGGGCGGGCAACGGCAACGCGTGATGATCGCGATGGCGCTGGCCTGCTCGCCCCGGCTGATCATCGCCGACGAGCCCACCACCGCGCTCGACGTGATGGTCCAGGCCCAGGTCCTCACGCTGATCAAAGACCTGGTGGCCGAGCACGACATCTCGCTGATCATGATCTCGCACGACCTGTCGGTGCTCGCCGACGTGTGCGACCAGCTCGCGGTCATGTACGCCGGCCGCGTCGTCGAACACGGCCCGTCACGCGAGGTCTTCCACGACGCCAAGCACCCGTACAGCAAGGCCCTGGCGGCGGCGTTCCCGACAGTGGGCGACCCGGCGTCGCGACTGGCGCCCCAAGGGCTCGGCGGCGACCCGCCCGACCCGATGGAGCTGCCGACCGGCTGCTCGTTCCACCCGCGCTGCCCGGTCGCGCTGGACGGGTGCGCGACCATGGACGTGGAGCTGTGGCCGGCGGGCCCCGGCCGTAACGCGGCTTGTGTGCACGTACAGGAGGCGTCATGACGGAGACGCAGGCGGCCACGGAGGCCGTCTCGACGGTGCGGCCGACCCTGCTGGAGGCCCGTGACCTGCACGTGGAGTTCGCCTCGCGCGGCCGCCGCGCCCGCGCCGTGGACGGCGTCAACCTGGCCGTCGGCGAGGGCGAGATCGTGGCGCTGGTGGGCGAGTCCGGCTGCGGCAAGACCACGCTGGCCCGCACCCTGCTCGGCCTCGAACGCCCCACCTCCGGCGAGGTCCGCTACGGCGGCGCCGCGCTGGACTACTCCTCCAAGGCGCTCAAGGCCTACCGCAGGCAGGTGCAGCTCGTCCTGCAGGACCCGACGGGCTCGCTCAACCCCCGCCACACGGTGTACGAGGCCCTCGCCGAGGGCCCGCGCATCCACGGGCTGCCGGACGAGCGTGAGGTCGTGGCCACGGCCCTGTCCAGGGCGGGGCTGCGGCCGCCTGACCGGTTCTTCCTGCGGTACCCGCACGAGCTGTCCGGCGGGCAGCGGCAGCGTGTGGTGATCGCGGGCGCGCTGGCGTTGAACCCGAAGGTGCTGGTCGCCGACGAGCCGGTGGCCTCGCTCGACGCCTCCGTCCGCGGCGAGATCCTGGCCCTGCTGCTCAAGCTGCGCGAGGAGCTCGGGCTGTCGGCGCTGGTCGTCACCCACGACCTGGGGCTGGCGTGGAACATCGCGGACCGGGTGGCCGTGATGTACCTGGGCAGGATCGTCGAGTCCGGCCCCGTGGAGCAGGTGCTGACCGCGCCGCGGCACCCGTACACGCAGGCGTTGATGTCGGTGTTGCCGGAGTCGCCCGAGCGGGTGGTGCTGACCGGCGAGCCGCCGGACCCGACGCGGATCCCCGGCGGCTGCCGCTTCCACGCCCGCTGCCAGGTGCTCGCCTCCGGGCGGGCGGCCGAGGCGGGAGTGGACGGCAAATGCCGTTCCGAGCTGCTGGACATCCTGCCCGCGGTGCCCGAGACGCAGGCGGCCTGCCACTACGCCGCTCGTTAAGCCAGGTCGGCGTCGTGGACCAGGATGGCCGCCTGGACCCGGTTGGCCAGGCCCAGCTTGGCCAGCACCCGGCTGACGTGCGCCTTGACCGTGGCCTCCGTCAGATGCAGCTCGCGGCCGATCTCGGCGTTGGACAGGCCGCGGGCCAGCGCCCTGATCACGTCCTCCTCGCGGCCGGTGAGCGCGGCCAGCTGCGTGCGGGCCGCTTCGGCGCGGGAGGGCGTGCGGTCGGCGTACGAGGCGATCAGGCGTTTGGTGACCGAGGGGGAGAGCATGGCCTGGCCGCCGGCCACCGTGTGGACGGCGCCGGCCAGCTCCCTCGGCGGCGTGTCCTTGAGCAGGAACCCGACCGCGCCCAGGCGGAGCGCCTCGTGCACGTACTCGTCCAGGTCGAACGTCGTCAGCATGATCAATTTGGGTGCGTCCGGCCTGGACAGCAGGCGGGCGGCGGCGGTCAGACCGTCCATGCCCGGCATGCGTACGTCCATCAGCACGACCTCGGGCCGTAGCCGCGCCACGGCCGAGATCGCCTCGGCGCCGTCGCGGGCCTCGCCGACGACCGCGATGTCGCCGGCCGCCTCCAGGATCAGCCGCAGCCCCGACCGTACGAGCTCCTCGTCGTCGACCACGAGCACCCTGATCATGCCGGGATCCTGGCGCTCACCAGGAAGCCGCCCTCTTCCTGCGCGTTGGTACGCAACGTGCCGCCGAGCAGCTCCACCCGCTCGCGCAGCCCCACCAGGCCCCAGCCCGAGTCCGGCAGCTCCGGGCGGGGCGACCCCGGGGCCTGGTTGCGCACCTCCACCTCCAGCTCCTCCGGTCCGTAGCGGATCCGCACGTCCGTGCGGGCGGCCCCCGCGTGCTTGTGCACGTTGGTGAGCGCCTCCTGCACCACCCGGTACGCGGTCCGCTCCACGGTCGGCTCCACCGGTCGCACGTGGCCCTCGTCGCGTCTGGTCACCGCGATGCCCAGGGCGCGGGACTGGTCGAGCAGCCGGTCGAGGTCGGCGAGTGTGGGCGGCGGCTGGTCGTCGGTCTTGGACGAGCGCAGCACGCCGAGCACGTCACGCAGGTGGGTGAGGGCCTCCCGGCCGATCCCGCCGATCATGGCGGCGGTCCTGGCCGTCTCCTCGTCGGCCGCCCGCACTTCCAGCGCCCCGGCGTGCAGCACGATCAGCGAGACCCGGTGGGCGACGACGTCGTGCATCTCCCTGGCGATCCTGGCCCGCTCCTGCGCTCTGGCCTGCTCTGCCCGCATGACCTGCTCGCGTTCGGCCCGTCGCTGGACCTCGTGCCGGGCGCGTACCCAGAGGCCGAGCGCGAACGGCAGCCCGATCACGGCCAGCGCCATGAACAGCGCGTTGCCCAGCGCGCCGGACGGGAGCTCCTGCCATGCGCCGACCAGCGCGGAGATTCCGCACACGACCAGGCAGCCGCCGAGGTAGCCGGCGATGTCGCGCCGCCCGCTCAGCGAGCGGCCCGCGTAGTAGGAGGCGAGCAGCAGCGGCGGCCACATCATCAGCCACGCGTACGTGACGGCCCCCACGACGGACAGCGGCCACCAGGACCGCCGCACCCACCCTGTCGCCAGCCCCGCCGTCGCGGCGACCGTCACCAGCACGGGGAGGGGCAGGCTCGACGGCACCCCGGCCTGGCCGTGCAGCACCGGGAGAGAGATCGCGAACATGCCCACGCCGAGCAGAACGAACCGCATGGTCACAGCGTATGGGTCCGGTCGGGAGGGGCTTTACGACGAAAGTCGTAAGAGCCGATCGACGATCGGGGCGGACGGCCGGGCGCCTCCCGCCGCCATCGTGGAACCCGTGATCGCCATGTCCTTGATCCTTCTTGCCTCGCAGACAACCCCGGCGACCGATCTCGCCCTGCCGGAGCCGACCGGCCCCAAGCCCGTCGGCACGACCAGCCTGCACCTGATCGACTCCAGCCGCCCCGACCCCTGGAACCTCGAGGCGGACCAGCGGGAGCTCATGGTCACGCTGTGGTACCCGGCACGAAAGGCCGCCGGGGAGCAGGCGCCTTACCTGACCCCCCTCCTTCCCCCGCGCCACCCTCACCTCGCTGGGCGAGGACCTGGCCAGCAGGGGATACCTGGTCGCGGCCGTGGAGCACACCTACGAGTCGGTCGGCACCACCTTCCCCGACGGCCGGACCACCACCTGCCTGGCCTGCGTGAGGGGCCAGGACTACGCCAAGGTGGCCGCGGGCCGCGTCGCCGATGTGCGGTTCGTGCTGGACGAGCTGGCCAAGGGCCGCTGGGGCGAAGTGATCGACCGGTCGCGGATCGCCATGGTCGGCCACTGGATGGGCGGGCGCGCCGCCGCCCAGGCCATGCTCACCGACGCCCGCATCAAGGCCGGTGTCAACCTGGACGGCACCTTCACGGTGGACAAGCCACTCGACCGGCCCTTCATGCTGATCGGAGCCCCGAAGTCGCACACGCCCGACGGGACGGACGGCTCGTGGAAGAAGGCTTGGCCTCACCTGACGGATCCGAAGCGCTGGATCACGATCGCGCGGACCGAGCATTCCTCGTTCGTCGACCACGCCGTGCTCGGGCCCCAGCTCGGGATTCCCACCCAGGAGCTCGACGGCGAGCGGGCGCTCCGGATCACCCGGACCCATCTCGCCGCCTTCCTCGACCGGCACCTACGCGGTAGGAACACGCCGGTCGAGGCCTATCCCGAGGTCACCGATCACACGCGGAACGCGTCGGCGTTCTCCGCGGCCCACTGAGCGAAGCTCCGCGCGTCCCGGCCGGTGACCTCGCGCACGGTCGGGACCACGGTGTAGCCGACCTCCGGGGTGTCGCCGAGCGCGTTGACGAGGAACTCGATCGTCTCCTCGCCCATGCCGTCGCCGCGCCACTTGGCCCGCGCCTCGTCCACGGTCAGCTCCACGAACTCCACGTCCCTGCCGATCGCCGCGCCCAGGATCGCGACCTTCTCCCTGAGCTTGATCGCCTCAGGGCCGGTCAGCGTGAGCGTCCTGCCGCCGTGTCCCCCCTCGATCAGCACCGTCGCGGCCACGGCGGCGATGTCGCGCTCGTGCACCAGCGCGCTCAGCCGGTCGCCGAACGGCTCCTTGATGACGCCTTCCATCTTGATCGTGTGCGCCCACCAGCGCAGGGTGTTGGACATGAACTCGACGGGCTCCAGCAGCGTCCACTCGATGTCCGTGGCGGCCAGCGCCTGCTCCAGTTCGCCGTCCGCGCGCCCGCCGAGCACCGTGACCCGCCGCACGCCTGCCTCGGCGGCCATCTGCACCAGACCGGCGCCGTCCGGCAGGGGCGTGTAGTCGTCGCCCGCGAAGTTGATGAGGTGCGCGGCTTCGACGCCGTCGAAGACGCCGGCCAGCGTGTCGAGCCTGGCCAGGTCGCCGGCCACCACCTGTACATGGGCCTCACTCCGTGAGACGGGCTCGGTCGCCATATGCCGCGCCTCGACACCCTCGGGCAAGCCTGCCTTGGCGGGGTTCCTGGTCAGGGCCCGCACCTGCTGCCCGGCCGCGAGGAGCTCCTCGACGACGAGACGGCCGACGGTCCCGGTGGCTCCGGTGACGAGGAAAGTCATGATGAAACCCCTTTGTGTGTGGAACGGAACGTTCTGCTCTTACTCTAGCAGAACGGAACGCTTCATTCCACATAGTTCTTGAGCGAGATGGCGTTCGCGGCCCGGTGGATCGGCCCGGCGATCCGCTCGACCATGCGGTCGCGTCCCGGCAGGTGCGGGAGCAGCTTGATCATCGTGATCTGGATCCAGAGGGCCAGGCGTGACGGGATCACCATGCCCTTGAGATTGGCCTCGGCGAGCGCCTGATTGGCCGTGACGAAGTCACGCAGCTCCCGCTCGTAGCCGTCCGCGCCGCCGCCGTCGGCCAGCTCGCCGGCCAGCACGTACGCCCCCACGATCGCCAGGCTCGTGCCCTGCCCCGAGGCCGGCGAGGCACAGTACGCCGCGTCGCCCACGAGCATGACCCGCCCCTTCGACCAGCGGTCCATGTGGATCTGCCGACCGAGTCGAAGGAGAAGTCCTTGGCGTCCCGTACGCCGTCGAGCAGCCGGGGAACCTCCCAGAGCTGACCGGGTTCCTGTCCCAGTGGCTGCTCGATCCCGACAGCGCGCTGCAGGGCCGCGAGGTCGTCGCGGCCCTGCGCATGATCGCCTCCTAGAAGGCGCTTATGGTGGCCGGCGCACGCTCGGCGCGGCTCAGCGTGCGGATGACCGCCGTCGCCCCGTGCCGGTGCACGGCCAGCCGCGCCAGCAGCTCGACCGCGGGATCGATGACCGAATCCGGCAGGGCGGGGGTCTCGATCCCCACGCTGGCGGCCAGGTCGTCGGAGTGCACGACCAGCTCCACCAGCCTGGTGAGCAGGAAGTCGTCCAGCGTGAGCGACCAGTCGGTCCACGGCAGGTGCACCACCCGATCGACGGGTTCGGCGGGCAGCGCGGCCGTCAGCAGGTCGAGCAGCGCCTGCGTGCGCTCCACCAACGCGGCCGGCCCGTCGGCGGCGGACGCCTCCCCGCCCCGCCGGACGAACACGTTGCTCTCGTGGTCGAGGCCCGCCTGCACCCACGGCGACCTCGAAAAGTGCTCGATGAGCCCGATCGGCTCCTGAGCGGCTCCGTTGTCGGCCGCCAGCGCGTCGCGGACCCTGACGATCTGGTGGGCCAGGTGCCCGGCCAGGCCGCCGACGCTGAACTCCGTGAGCGCGCTGGGCTTGTCCCACGCCGCCGTCACGGCGGGGTCGCGCAGGAGTGACACCGCCGACGTCGCGGCCACCAGATAGGACTGCCTGCTCTCCCCCATATGTCGCCCTTCTCCTGGTTTAGGTGGTAACTCGCGCCAACACTATCCCTCCAACAATGAGGGAGAGCGCCGCCATCCTGCCCACTGAGACGGGGTCGTCGTTGAGCACGATGCCCAGGGTGATGGCGCCGACGGCGCCGATGCCGGTGAAGACCGCGTACGCGGTGCCGACCGGCAACGTGTTCATGGCCTGCGACAGCAGCCAGACGGCGGCGGCCATGAGGGTCAGGCAGACCAGCGTGGGCACGGGCCGGGTGAAGTTGTGCGTGGGCTTGATGCTCTGTGACCACGCGACCTCGACCAGCCCGGCCAGCAAGAGGATCAGCCAGCTCATCGGGCCGCCTCCTTCAGCGCCGCCGCCAGTGACGCCTCGTGCCGGTCGCGCAGGTGCGCCAGCGCCGGGTCCAGGCGGGTGTTGACCAGCTCCGCGTGGATGAACGTCACGTCCTCGACCCGGAAATGGCCCTTGAAGAAGTCGCGCAGGTAACGCTCGTGGTGGTCGTACGGCTCGCGGGGCGTGCCGGGGCCGTACGTGCCGCCCCGCGCGCCGGTCACCACGAACGAGCGGCCTTCGAGCGACATCTTGGGGAACGTGATCTGGTCGAGCCAGGCCTTCAGCGACGAGGGGATCGAGTAGTTGTACATCGGCGTGCCGATCAGGATCACCTCGGCCGCCACCACCTCGGCGAGCAGCGGCTCCACGACGGCCCACGCCTGGCGCTGGGCGGGGGTGCGGACCGCCTCCTCGTAACGCGAAACATCCGTGATCTCGTGCTCCAGGATGTGGTCGCACAACTCCGTCCAGGCTTCGCCGATGTGCGGCACGGGTCGTGCGGCCAGGTCGCGGTAGACGTACCCGGCCTGTGGATGGGAGGCCCGCCAGGCCTCGGCGTACACGCTGGACAACCTTCGCGAGAACGACGCCGCGCGGCGTGCGCTGGCGTCCAGATGCAGCAACATGATCTCTCCCATAAGTGGACATGCTGTCCGCTTCAATATAACCGGACGAAGTGTCCACATACAATTGCCGTCATGGAGAGAGCCGACGCCGCGCGTAACCGTGCCCGGATCCTCGAAGCGGCCGCCCAGCTCTTCGCGGAGAAGCCGCCGCAGGACGTGACGATGGACGACATCGCCAGGAAGGCGGGGGTGGGCCGGGGCACGCTCTACCGCCGCTACCCGGACCGGGCGTCGATCGCCGTCGCGCTGCTCGACGAGCACGAACGGGAGCTGCAGGAACGGCTGCTGCGCGGTGAGCCGCCGCTGGGCCCCGGCGCGCCGCCGG
Organism: Nonomuraea turkmeniaca; assembly: GCF_005889735.1. GTDB lineage: Bacteria > Actinomycetota > Actinomycetes > Streptosporangiales > Streptosporangiaceae > Nonomuraea > Nonomuraea turkmeniaca. The sequence continues at coordinate 9,542 of NZ_VCKY01000147.1, read as the reverse complement.
CCGAGCGGCTGGCCGCCTTCTACGCCGCCATGGTGCGCCTGCTGGAGGACCACGCGCACCTGGTGCTCGGCTCGGAGGTGGGCCGCTCGCGCTTCGAGACCGGCGCCTACGGCTTCTGGCGGGCGCACGTGCGAGCGCTGCTGGTCGCCGCAGGCACGCCCCGCCCGGACGCGCTGGTCGACGTCCTGCTCGCGCCCCTCGCCCCCGAGGTGTACGGCTATCAGCGCTCGGTGCTCGGCCTGACCCCCGCCCAGATCGCCGAGGCGCTGACCAGGCTCACGACGATCCTAGAACCCTCGTGATCGTGGACCTGATGAACGCGCGGGCCAGCTTCGCCCGCCTGAACCGGCTCAGCAGCGGCGCCGTCGTGCCGTACCTGCGGGCCCGAACGTCGGCCACCACGACCGCGGGCGCGCCCAGCTCGTGCAGCACCTCCAGGGCCTCCCGCTTGCTGATCAGCCGCCCCTCCCGCAGCGTGACCACGGCCCTGGCGACGGTGACCATGCCCAGGTCCACCCAGACGTCGTGCAGCCAGCGCCGCCGTCCCCTCGTCCGGTCCAGCCAGAAGTCCCGCAGATCCGTCCGTACGAACTCGGCCAGCTCCGCGTCCGACACCGGCGGCAGCAGGCCCTCGGGCGGCGGCCCGTGCAGTTCCAGGGGTTTGGTGTGCAGTTCGCGTCGTGTGACGGCGGTGACCGGACGCCGGAAGATCCGCTCGTGCGCCCATGTCACGTGCTCGGCCGACAGGTCCACCAGGTCCTGCCGGGCCATGTAAGAGCAGTGCAGTTTGTCGGCGAGCGGCAGGTCGATGGCCCGGTGCAGGGCCTTGATCCGCCGCCATTGCTCCATCGTGATCGGCTCGCCGACGACGGCGACGAGGTCCAGGTCGCTGCGGCCCGGCTGGTAGTCGTCCGTCGCCAGTGACCCGTGCGCCCATAACGCCACGAGAGGAACGGCCGGCTCCACTGCTTCGAGAAAATGCCTTAGCAGGCGGTCGGTCGCTGCGTGCATGATGGCAACTATGATCGATATACGCCCGGCTGGAAAGGTCGCATTGATCACCGGCGTAGGGCGCACCGTTGGCATAGGCGCCGGAATCGCCCGCCAACTGGCGGCATCCGGCTGGGACATCGCCTTCACTTACTGGCACGCCTATGACGAACGCATGTCCTGGGGGCCCGAGCCCACGGCGACGGAGACGATCACCAAGGATCTCGCCGAGCGGGGTGCGGCGACCGCGGCCATCGAGGCGGATCTCGTCGACGTCGAGACCCCCGCACGCGTCTTCGACGAGGCGGAGCGACAGTTGGGCAACGTCACCGCCCTGGTGATGTGTCACTGCGAGTCGGTCGACTCCGGTCTGCTCGACACCAGCGTGGAGAGCTTTGATCGGCACTTCGCCGTGAACGCGCGCGCCACGTGGTTGCTGATCCGGGAATTCGGCAGGCGTTTCCGCGGCGCCAAGGGGACCGGCCGGATCATCGCCCTCACCAGCGACCACACGGTCGGCAATCTGCCGTACGGGGCGAGCAAGGGCGCGCTGGACCGCATCACCCTTGCGGCTGCCCATGAGCTCGCTCACCTCGGCATCAGCGCGAACGTCATCAATCCCGGCCCGGTGGACACCGGCTGGATGTCGGACGAGCTCCGCGAGGTCCTCGTCGAACGCACACCGCACGGCCGCCTCGGCACCCCGAAAGACACCGCGCACCTCGTCGATTTCCTCTGCTCCCCGCAGGGGGAGTGGATCAACGGCCAACTGCTGATGAGCAACGGCGGCTGGGCCTGAAACCATGCCCTGGCGAGACGGGTTGACCGCCCGGCTCGTCAGGGCGTGCTGAACAGGGCACTCACCGACTCGCCGTCGTGGATGCGGCGCATGGCCTCGGCCAGGGCGGGCGCGATCGACAAGACCGTGAGCTTGTCGCTGGGCTTGGGCGGCGGCACGGTGTTCGTGCAGACGACCTCCTCCACCTCGGGCAGCGCACCCAGCCGCTCCAACGCCCCGCTGGAGAACAACCCGTGCGTGCACGCCACGCGCACCGAGCGCACGCGGAGCTCGCGCAGCCGGTCGAGCAGCTCGATGACCGTGCTGCCCTTGGCGATCTCGTCGTCCAGGATGATCACGTCCTTGCCGGTCACCTCGCCGATGACCGAGCTGATCACCACGCGGTCATCGCTGAAACGTTGCTTGGCGCCCATCGCGACGCCGGTGCCGAGCAGCCGGGCGAAGTGGGCTGCCTCCTTGGCGTTGCCGAGGTCGGGGGAGACGACGACCGTGTTCGACAGGTCGTACTGGCGGAAGTACGCGGCCAGCTCGCGCAGCGCGTGCAGGTGATCGACCGGGACGCTGAAGAAGCCGTGGACCTGCGGCGAGTGCAGCGTCATCGCCAGCACCCGGTTGGCGCCCGCGGCCACCATCAGGTCGGCGACCAGCCGCGCGCCGATGGAGATCCGCGGCGCGTCCTTCTTGTCCGATCTGGCGTAGGCGTAGTGCGGCAGCACCACGGTGGTCCTGGCCGCCGACGCGCCCCGGGCCGCGTCCAGCATGAGCAGCAGCTCGACCAGGTGCTCCTGCACGGGAGGCACCAGCGGCTGGATGAGGAAGACGTCACGCTCACGGCAGTTGGCCTGCAACTGAACTTCCAGAGCGTCGTTCGCGAAGCGGTTGACCTGGACCGGGTGCAGGGGAGTGCCCAGGTGGGCACAGATCTCCTCGGCCAGTTCGGGATGGGCACTGCCGCTGAAAACCGTGATGTCTCGCACGATTCCCAGAGCATAGCCATGCGGTGCACAGGTTCACGAGAGCAGGTCGGACGTGAGCGCGTCGAGTCCTGGCAACACCCGCCAGGCCAATGCGAGCGCGTCCGGCGCGGGCGGGTAGCGCGGGTGCGGCACGGCGATCACCCGCATCCCGGCCGCGTACGCCGACCGCAGCCCGTTGCTCGAATCCTCGACCGCCACGCACCCGCGCGGATCCACGTCCATCCGCCGCGCCGCCTCCAGATAGCCGTCCGGCGCCGGCTTGCCCCGCGCGACCTCCTCGGTGGACACCGTGGCCGCGAAACACTCCTTCAGCCCGGCCGCGTCCAGCACCACGTCGATCAGCCGGCGCGGCGACGAGCTGGCCAGCCCCAGCGTGACGTGCCCGGACAGCCGCCGCACCGCCTCCACCGCGCCGGGCAGCAGCGGCACCTCGTCGCGATAACGCGCGGCCATCTGGTCCACCACGCCGCGCGCGATCTCGTCCGGTGCCATCCGCACCCCCAGCTCGTGCAGGTACGCGGCCCACTCGGCGGTGCTCATGCCCATGAGCCTGGACTGGGTGTCCGGCTGCCACGTCCCGCCGTGCTCGGCGACGAACGCCCGCCGCACCTCCTCCCACACCGGCTCGGAGTCGACCAGCACGCCGTCGAGGTCGAACACGCACGCTTCCATGGCATCTCCCGTGGGGGTAGACAGGTCCAACATCATCGCATGTCCTTATTGCCCGAGATTCATCCTCTTAGGGGCCTTTATTGAGCTATCCAGGCTGAATAACGGGCATGCGGCTAGGCATGGCAGACCTTCCATTTCACGACAGGGGCGACTTCGCGGCCGCGGACCGCGGTTTCATCGCCAAGCTCAGCCCCGGTGTGATCAAGACGGCGGACGGCCGGGTCATCTGGGACGGCGACTCCTACGACTTCCTGCAGGGGGAGTGCCCCGTGACGGCCCATCCCAGCCTGTGGCGGCAGGCCCAGCTGTGCGCCAGACAAGGTCTGTACGAGGTCGCCGACGGCCTCTACCAGGTACGCGGCCTGGACCTGTCCAACATGACGCTGGTCGAGGGCGACAACGGCGTCATCGTCATCGACCCGCTGATCTCCACCGAGTGCGCCGCCGCCGCGCTGAAGTTGTACCGGGCCCACCGCGGCGCCCGCCCCGTCACCGGAGTGATCTACACACACCCGCACGCCGACCATTTCGGCGGTGTCCGCGGCGTCACCCGCGGCGGCGTGCCCATCCTGGCCCCCGCCGGCTTCCTGGACCACGCGGTGGCGGAGAGCGTGTCCGCGGGCCCGGCACTGACCCGCCGCGCCGTCTACATGTACGGCCCCGCCCTGCCCCGCTCGCCGGAAGGCCAGATCGGCTGCGGTCTCGGCATGACCGTCTCGACGGGCACCCTGTCCCTCATCCCGCCCACGGTCGACATCACCCACACCGGACAGGAGGAGACGGTCGACGGCGTACGGATGGTCTTCCAGGTGGGTTCCGGCGCCGAGATGACGTTCCTCTTGCCCGACCGCCACGCGTTGTGCCTGGCCGAGAACGCCACCCACAACCAGCACAACCTCCTGTCCCTGCGCGGCGGCCCGTTCCGCGACGCCAGGGCCTGGGCGCGGTGCCTCAACGAGACGATCTCGCTGCTCGCCTGCCAGGCCGACGTCGCCTTCGCCTCCCACCACTGGCCGACGTGGGGCCGCGACGACATCGTCCATTTCCTCGCCCGGCACCGCGACATGTACGCCTACCTGCACGACCAGACCCTGCGCCTGCTCAACAAGGGCCTGACCGCCGCCGAGATCGCCGAGGCCGTGCACCTGCCGCCCGAGCTCGAGCGGTCCTGGCACACGCACGGCTACCACGGCTCGGCCGGCCACAACGTCAAGGCCATCTACCAGCGGTACCTGGGCTGGTTCGACGGCAATCCCGCGCACCTGTGGGAGCACCCGCCGCGAGAGAGCGCGATCCGGTACGTCGAGTGCCTCGGCGGCGGCGCGGCCGTGGTCGAATGCGCCCGGCGCTACCTGGCCGAGAACGACCTGCGCTTCGCCGCCCAGCTGCTCAACCACGCCGTCTTCGCCGACGAGGGCAACAAGGAGGCCCGCGACCTGCTCGCGGAGATCTACACCAGGCTCGGCCACGGCGCCGAGAACGCGACGTGGCGCAACTTCTACCTCATGGGCGCGCTGGAGCTGGCCGAAGGCATCGTGCCCGCCACCATGGACACCGTCCCGCCCGATCTGCTCGCCGCGCTGACCATGGAGCAGGTCTTCGACTCGCTCGCCATCCGCGTCGACGGCCCGCGGGCCTGGCACGAACGCCTGGCGATCGACTGGCACCTGACCGACCTGGGGGAGCGGCACCGTACGACGTTGTCCAACGGGGCGCTCATCCACCAGGCTGAGCCGCCCGACGAGGGCGCCGACCTGACGCTGCGGCTGACCAAGGCGCAGCTGCTCGGCCTGCTGTCGGGCAAGGGTGTGGAGGGCGTGGAACGGGAGGGCGACACGTCGGCGCTGCGGCGGCTGGTGGCGGTGCTGGACCGGCCGGTGCCCGACTTCGCCATCGTCACGGCTTGACTCACTCGGCTGACCCACTCGGGCTGACTCACTCGAGCTGACTCACTCTGGCGGTCGTTCGGCCTGCAGCGCCCGGCACGCCATGGCAAGCAGCGTGACCACGACGGCCGCCACCCCCGGCCCCAGCACCAGCGGCATCGTCAGCTCGCCCGCGTGCCAGGCCGCCACCAGGACCGCCGCCGACGTCAGCGCGCCCACACCGAACATCGCCGCCCACAGCGGCAGCGCGTGCAGGTACGAGAAGAGCAGCGGGAACGCCAGCCACACGAACGGCGGCGCCGCCACGGCCAGCACCACCCAGCCCGCGGTCACCAAACCGAGCCACACCCGCTTGCCCTCGATCGCGAACCCGGCGGCGTACAGCAGCCCGAGCAACACACCCCCGACGGCCACGGTCGCCCGCTCCTCGCGCAGGACGGCGAGCACCAGCAGCCCGAGGGCGGTGGCGTGCACCGTCCACCGCAGCAGTCGCAACGGAATGTCCATCATCAGTCACCAACGGTAACCGCATGATGGCGGCTCCCGCTATGGACGGCGGGGCCGCGTCACCGTGGTGATCAGGAAGTACAGCGCCCCGGCCAGCACGAGCGCGATGACCACGCCGATGTTCGCCGCCCCGAACGTGCTCTTCTTCAGCTCCTCGCTCATCAGGAAGCCCACGACGGCGGCGATGTTCTGGTCGGCGGACGTGATGAGCCCCAGCCCCACCGCCGACGCCACCACCAGCGACACCACGCCGGGCCAGTTGACGGCCGGCGCCCCGGCCCGCAGCAGCCGCTCGTCGTAGGCGCGGCCACCGGCCCGCAGCCGCCACATGTCCACCAGGAAGATCGCGGCCCAGGCCGCCATCACGACGCCGACGATCGCCAGGAACGCCTGGAACGTGGCGAGGAAGCTGCTGGAGACGAACAGCAGATAGTAGCCGCCCAGCACCATGAGCAGCCCGTCGATCAGGACCGCGTAGTGCCGCCTGATCGGCACCCCGAGCGCCAGCATCGACAACCCGGACGAGTAGATGTCCATGATCGCCCCGGCCAGGAAACCGCCGATGGCGGTCAGCAGGTACGGCAGCAGGAACCACGTCGGCAGCGCCCCCGCGAGCGCCCCCACCGGGTCGCCGCCCGCCGCCCCGGCCAGTTGCGGATCGCCGCCCGCCAGCAGCACCCCGAACACGAGCAGCACCATCGGCGGCAGCGCGCCCCCGAGCGTCGTCCACAACGCCACCGACCGCGGACGGGAGTTCGAGGGCAGGTAACGCGAATAGTCGGCGCCGCAGTTGACCCAACCCAGGCCCAGCAAGGTCATGGCGAAGATGATCCCGCCCACCCAGCCGCCGGGGCCGGCCGTGGTCTCCAGCGACACTCCGAGCCTGGGCGCCATGAGGATCATGTAGACGACGGTCAGCACGATGAACGCGTACGTCAGGTAGCGCTGGACCACCATGATCATGGCGTGGCCGTACACGCCGACCGCGATCACCACGACGGCCGCGACGGCGAAGCAGATCGCGGTGGCCGTCGTGCCGGGCACGCCGGGCGCCAGCCGCCCGAGGATGGCCGCGCCGCTCTGCGCCGCCAGCGTGACCAGCACGATCTCCCAGCCGACGTTCGAGATGTACGAGAACACGGTCGGCAGCTTGTTGCCCTGGTAGCCGAACGGCGCCCGCCCCAGCGTCATCGTCGGCACGCCCGACCGCGCGCCGCCGACCGCGACCAGGCCGACCAGCAGGAACGACAGCGCGTACCCGATGACGCCGGTGATGACGGCGGGGATGACGCCGAGGCCGAGCCCCACGACGTACACGCCGAACGCGACGCCGAACAGGGACAGGTTGGAGGCGGCCCAGGGCCAGAACAGGTCACTCGGGCGGCCGCGCCGCTCCGCCTCGGGAACCGCGTTGATGCCGTTCTGCTCGACGGTCATCGTGTCCATGATCGGACGGTACCCGCGTTGCGCGGAGATGCCCATCCCTGTGGTCGGGCAAAGAATTCATGGGCGGCAGGGGTGCGATATTTCGTAGCTTGCGGGGAATCATGGTCGGGCTGCGGTGGCCGTACCGAACTCCTGCTGTCGCCGCGCGGAGAGGTAGCCGTGATGAGGGCGTCCGGAATCGACACGCGCCGGCGGGCGCTGGGCGTGTGCCTGGTGGCGGCGTTCATGAGCGGCCTCGACGTGAGCATCGTGAACGTGGCGCTGCCGTCCATCAGGGAAGGGCTGGGGGCGACGGAGGACGGGCTGCAGTGGACGCTGTCCGGGTACGCTCTCACGTTCGGGCTGCTGCTGGTCCCGGCCGGGCGGCTGGGGGACGCCAGGAACCGGCGGGCGATCTTCTTGTTCGGGGTGGCGTTGTTCACGCTGTCCAGCGCGGCGTGCGGATTCGCCGGCACCATGTCCCTGCTGATCGTCGCCAGGCTCGTGCAGGGCATGGCGGCCGGCATGCTGAACCCGCAGGTCTCAGGACTGATCCAGCAGATGTTCCGCGGGTACGAGCGGGGGCGGGCGTTCGGCGCGCTGGGCGCCACCATCGGCGTGTCCACGGCCGCGGGGCCGCTGATCGGTGGCGCCCTGGTCAGCGCCTTCGGGCCCGAACACGGCTGGCGGTGGGTGTTCCTGGTGAACCTGCCGATCGGCGTCGCCCTCCTGCCCTTGGCCCACCGCGTCCTGCCGGCGCCGCGGAAGCCGGCGCCCTCGGTTGCCCCTGAGGCGGCATCTCCAGACGTGCGGGGGCCGGCATCTCCAGACGTGCGGGGGCCGGCGTCCTCAGACGTGCGGGGCCGGCGCGAGAGCATGGATCCGGTCGGCGTGCTCCTGCTCGGCGTCGGAGTCGCGGGCCTGCTGCTGCCGTTCATCCAGCGGCACCAATGGGAGGGCGGGACCAAGTGGCTGCTCATCCCCGCCGCGCTCACCGTGCTGGTCGGGTTCGTGGCCTGGGAGCTGGTCTATCCCCGCGAGCCGCTGGTGAACCTGTCCCTGTTCGGCAAACGTTCCTACAGCCTGGGCTCGGCCATCGCGCTGTTCTACTTCGCCGGCTTCACCGGCATCTTCTTCACCTTCACGCTCTACCTCCAGAGCGGCCTCAACTACAGCCCGCTGATGGCAGGGTTGTCGATCACCCCGTTCGCCCTCGGCTCGGCCTCGGCGTCCGTGGTCGGTGGGCGGCTCGTGTCGCGGGCCGGACGGCGGCTGGTCGCCGTCGGCCTGACCACGGTGATCATCGGGCTCTCCGCCACGATGGCCGCGACCGCGCTGGTGCCCGGCCACGGCGTCGGGCTCGCGACCGCGCTGCCACTGCTGGTCGCGGGCGTGGGCAGCGGCCTGGTGATCTCGCCCAACCAGGCGATCACCCTGTCCGAGGTGCCGCCCGAGGGCGGCGGCAGCGCGGCCGGGGTGCTGCAGACGGGGCAGCGGCTCGGGTCGGCCATCGGGATCGCGGCAGCGGGCTCGACGTTCTTCGGCTCACTGAACGAGGGCTGGCCGACCGCCTTCCGTCACGGTCTGCTGGTCGTGCTGCTCTTCATCGCCATCGCCCTCGCCGCCGCCGTCTACGACCTCATCCGCACCTACCGCTCCCCTCCCCGGCAGCCGCCTTGACGGCCGGGAAGTGCGCCACCCTCGACCGGCGAGACTTCTCGGTGGCCTCAGCCGGCGAGGAGTCTCGCCTCGACCTCCGGATCGATGCCGTTCTGCGGCCGGTCCGGCCGTAGAGGAGCTTGGCCGCCGATGCTCTGCAACCACGCCCACGTGTCGCCAACCGTCTCCGCCACGGGCCGGAACCGCAGCCCCGCCGCCACGGCCTTGGACACGTCACCTCCATGCATGTAGTCGTAGTCCTCGCCCACCAGCCAGATCGGCAGCTCGATCCACGGCGTCACCCCCGCCGCCAGGATCCGCTCCGCCTCGACCCACCGCAGCTCGGCTTCGGCCCCGGTCACCTTCACGCAGGTCTCGAGCAGCTCCCGCATCGTCACGAATCCCGGAGGGCTCACCACGTTGAACGCCCCGCCGATTCCGCGCTCGGCCGCCTTCAGACACCACACGGCCAGGTCACGGGCGTCGACGTACTGCAGTCCGAGGTCAGCGGGCCCGGGGGCGAGCACCGGCCCGCCACGCGCGATCCTGGTCAGCCACCACGGCAGCCGCCCGATATTCTCGTAAGGCCCGAGGATCAACCCCGCCCTGGCCAGCAGCGCCCGATCC
>NZ_VCKY01000146.1 GCF_005889735.1 Nonomuraea turkmeniaca | reverse complement strand
CCGCCCAGCCGGCCGGCCGCTCCCCTCCCCCGTCCTCGTTGGACGCGTAGTAGTTGACCCGCTCCCAGCCCGACTTCTCCCCGAACACGGCCCCGTGGGCGGCGTGCCAGCCGTAGGCGGGCGAGACCCGCAGCGGCCGCCCCGCCGACCGCTCGTGGCCCGGGTAGCGGATGTCGTAGTAGGTCTCGTAGTTCTCGACGGCCCGCTTGAGCGTGTACGACGGCGAGCGGTAGTGGCGGCCGAACCGGCGCACGTCCATGTGCCACAGGTCCATGCTGGGCTCGCCGTCGACGATCCACTCGGCCATCACCTTGCCGATGCCGCCCGCGCCCGCGATGCCGTGCGCGCAGAACCCGGCCGCCACGAAGAACCCGGCCACCTCGGTCTCCCCGAGGCAGAACTCGTTGTCGGGGGTGAACGCCTCAGGCCCGTTGATCAGTTTGCGGATGCCGACGTCGGCCATCGCCGGCACCCGAACCCGGGAGTTGTCGAAGATCTCCTCGAGCCTGGGCCAGTCCTCGGGCAGCAGGCGGCCGTTGAAGTCGGCGGGCACCGCGTCGTAGGTGTTGGGGCCGGCCGTCCAGGGCCCGCACGTGCGCTCGTAGCCGCCCATGACCAGGCCCTGCACCTCCTGCCGGTAGTAGACGAGCAGATCGGGGTCGCGCAGCGTGGGCAGGCCGGTGTGGTCGTGGAAGGCGTCGGTCACCACGTACTGGTGCGACATCGGCACGATCGGGACGCGCACGCCCGCCATGCGGCCGATCTCGGCCGCGAACATGCCGCCGCAGTTGACCACGATCTCGCAGTCGATGTCCCCCTGGTCGGTGCGGACCCGGGTGACGCGGCCGTTCGCGGTGTCGATGCCCAGCACGCGGGTGCCGGTGCGGATGACGGCGCCGCCCTCGCGGGCCCGTGCGGCGAGGGCGTAGCAGAGCTGTGACGGGTCGATCTGGCCGTCCGTCGGCAGGTACGCGGCCCCGACGACGCCTTCGGGGTCCATGAGCGGGAACAGCTCGACGGCCTCGGCCACCGAGATCTCCTCCAGCGGCAGTCCGAACGTCCGCGCCCACCCGATCTGGCGCCGGATCTCGGCCATGCGCTCGGGGGTGGAGGCCAGCTTGATGCCGCCGCACTCGGTCCAGCCGGCGTCGAGGGTGCGGTAGAGCTCGACGGAGTACTGGTTCATCCTGGTCAGCGTGGGGTCGGCGCGTAGCTGGCCGACGAGCCCGGCGGAGTGGAAGGTGGAGCCACTGGTCAGCTCGTCCCGCTCGAGCACGACGATGTCGCGCTCGCCGAGCTGGGTGAGGTGGTAGGCGACGGACGCGCCGCCCACGCCGCCGCCGATGATCACGATGCGGGCCGAGTCGCTCATGGTCGCGAGGCTAGCCGCCACGCCGTAAAAGGTCTAGACCGTTGAGCGCGGGTCGGCCTAGCATCCAATATGGCCGTGCCCGAGGTGCTCGATCGTATCCCCCTGCTGTCCGGCGTGCCTCGAACCGTCGAGGAGTTGCCCGGCGGGCTCACCAACCACAACTACAAGGTCGTCACGCCCGGCGGGGCGTACGTGGCGCGCGTGTGGGCCAGCGACGGGGCGTTGCTGGCGATCGACAGGGACGCCGAGCACGCGAACTCGATCGCGGCGGCGCGTGCCGGGGTGGGCGCGCCGGTGCACGCGTACCTGCCCGAGCTCGGGGTGCTGGTGGTGGGGTTCCTGCCGGGGCGGACGTTCACGGAGGCCGATCTGCTGGATCCGGCGAACCTGCCGCGCGTGGCGGAGGCCTGCCGGCGCCTGCACGGCGGGCCGCGTTTCGTGCGCGACTTCGACATGTTCGAGGTCCAGCAGCGCTATCTGGAGATCGTCCAGAGCCGCGGCTACCGACTTCCTGCGAAATACCTCGACTTCATGCCCCTCGTCGCTCAAATGCGGAAATGTCTGGATGTGCGGGACGAAGGCACCGTTCCCTGTAACAACGACCTGCTCCCCGGCAACATCCTCGACGACGGCGAGCGCCTCTGGCTGATCGACTACGAGTACTCCGGCAACAACGACCCCTGCTTCGAGCTCGGCAACGTCTGGAGCGAGTCCGACCTGCCACTGGGCCACCTGGAGGAACTCGTCACCGCGTACTACGGCCGCCGGCTCCGCAACAAGATCGCCCGCGCCCGGCTGCTCGGCCTCATGTCCAAGTACGGCTGGACGTTGTGGGCCTCGATCCAGGACGGCGCCAACGAGAGCATCGACTTCGACTTCTGGTCGTGGGGGATGGAGAAGTACGAGCGGGCGGTGGCCGAGTTCACCGGGCCTGATCTGACGTCGCTCATGGACGAGGCCACACGCACGGATTAGGGCGTGCAGACTTGGTGGCATGCTTGCCGCATTGACCGGGCTCGGCCTGTCCACGGCCGCCGGTTTGAACGCCTACATCCCGCTCCTGGTGGTGGGCGTGTTGTCGAACGTCACCGACGCCGTGAAGCTGCCCGACGGCTACTCCTGGCTGTCGAATTGGGGCGTGCTCGCGGTGATCGCGGTGCTGCTGCTCGCGGAGATGGTGCTCGACAAGGTGCCCGCCGTCGACAGCGTCAACGACGCCATCCAGACCGTGATCCGCCCGGCCTCCGGCGGCGTGGTCTTCTCCGCCACGAACGCCGCCGCCGAGCTGGAGAAGTCCACGTGGATGACCGAGAACCCCTGGGTGGGCTGGCTCCTGGGCATCGTCGTGGCCCTGGCCGTGCACACGATGAAGGCGGCGGCCCGCCCCGTGGTCAACGCGGGCACGGCCGGCGTGGGCGCGCCGGTGGTGAGCACGGCGGAGGACGCGGGGGCGCTCGGCATGAGCCTGATCGCGGTGTTCGCCCCGATCCTGGTCATCGTCGCCTTGCTGGTGCTCGCCGTCCTGGCCTGGTGGCTGATCAGGAGGGTACGCCGCTTCCGCGCCCGGCGACGAGCCGCCCGGGGTCAACCTCCCGGCTGACCCCGGCTCCCCCTGCGGACGGATCCGCCGCCGCTCTCCCGCCTCGTACGGTGATCCCGGTTAGCGAACAAACCGCAAGAGACGTGTGAGCGGCACCGTGGCCCCCAACCCTGGCACGCTCACACGGCCGAGGGCCCGGCGGCGTCCGCGCCGCCGGGCCCCTCACACCCGCAGGCGCCGCAGCCATCCCTCCACGAGGTGCACGAACTCGGCCGGGCGCTCCTCGTGCAGCCGATGGCTGGAGCCCTCCCAGCACACGACCTTCGACTTCGGCACCTTGAGCAGGCCCGCCTCCCAGCTCGCGCGCCGTGGATCGGCCCAGATCGACAACACCGGGCACCGCCTGCGGGCCAGGTAGTCGTCGCTGGCCGGTCGCACCCCGATGGCGCCCGGGTCCGTGAACATGGCCTCGAACGCCTGGGCGAGCACGTGCGGTGCCATGCCGTACAGCCTGCGCTTGTGCCAGCGGCGGACGACGGCGGGCGTGGCGGCGTTCGTGCACCACTCGTCGATCGCCTCGGCGGCGGCGTGCGGCCGCTCGCCGTGTAACCCCTCGATCATCCCGGGGAACCCCTGGGCGATGTCGTCGGTGATGCCGTAGCCGGGATCGAGGGCGACGAGCGCGCGCACCCGGTCCGGGTGCTCGACGGCGAGGATCGACACGACCTGGCCGCCCATCGAGTGCCCGACGGCGATGACCTGGGGGATATCGAGGCGGTCGAGCAGGGCGTTCAGGTCCTCGGCCATCATGCGGGGGGTGTTGCCCGTCTCGGGGACCGACGAGTAGCCGTGCCCGCGCAGGTCCACGGCGATCACCCGGCGCCCGGCGGCCGTCAGCGCGTCGATGTGCCAGGACCACTGGTGCGAGTCGGTCCCCCAGCCGTGCACGAGCAGCAACGGCGGCCCGTCGCCGCTCCCGTCGTCGGTGTAGAAGATCCTGATGTCGTCGCCGATGTCCGCGTACGGCATGGCTCAGCCCGCCTCGTCCCCGGCCATGCGGGGCAGCAGCGCCGAGTCCCCCGCCGTCCAGCCGCCGTCGATGGCGAGTTCGGCGCCGGTGACGTACGAGGCGGCGTCGGACAGCAGGAACACGATCGCCTCCGCGACCTCCTCAGGCTCGCCCCACCGCCCGGCCGGGGCGAGTGGGAAGGTGCCCTCGCCCGAGACGGCGCCGAACTGCTGGGTCATGGGCGTGACGATCATGCCCGGGTGCACGGAGTTGACCCGGATGCGGTCCCTGCCGAACTCCAGGGCGGCGATCTTGGTGAGTCCGCGCACGCCCCACTTCGACGCGCCGTACCCGCCCGTGCCCGGCAGGGCGAAGAGCCCCGCGACCGACGACAGGTTGACGATGGCGCCGCCGCCCGACTCCCGCATGGCGCCCGCCACAGCCTTCAGACCCAGGAAGACGCCGACCAGATTCACCTGCAGCACCCGCTCGAACTCCGCCAGCGACTGCTGCTCGATGGGCACCATGGTGGCGATGCCGGCGTTGTTCACCAACCCGTCGAGCCGCCCGCACTCCTCCACGGTGCGGGCGACCACCGCCGCCCACTGGTCCTCGCTCGTCACGTCGTGCGGGATGAACCGGGCATCGAGCTCCTTGGCAGTGGCCGTGCCCTCCTCCACCAGCACATCCGTGATCACGACCCGGGCACCGGCCGCGACGCAGCGCCGCGCGGTCGCCGCGCCCATTCCCCTCGCCCCACCGGTGATGATCACAACCTTGCCGTCAAGCACGCGCAACAGCCCCTTCTCCGGCCCTGACCGCGAACATGTGAACTGAAACACAGCCCTCTTCGCGTATCAAGGGCTTGCTTGGGGGTGCGCGCCAGAACCGCTCCGGCGCACTATCCTCTAGGCATCAACACCAACAGGGGGTGGCGGAGATCGGCGAAGTCCTTGTCATCGTGCTAGTGATCCTGGCTTTCCTCTTCCTGTTGCTGGGCGTGGGCATCTACGTGCTGGTCAAGGTGGGCAAGAAGGCGGCAGGCAAGGCCAAGCAGGCGGCGACGCGGCTGAGCACCCACGTCAACGCGATGGGCACGGGCGACGCCGCCGAGGTCGAGCGGCTCCGCCTCGACCTGCGCCGCGAGGTGTCGCTCACCCGCCAGGCCGTCGAGCAGGCGCAAAGTCAGGGGTGGGGGCTCGGCGACCTGCCGCGGCTCCTGGCCGACCTGGAGGCGCAGGCCGGCGTACACGACGGGCAACTCGGCATGTACGCCCAGCAGCGCCGGGTCTCGCCGTACATCGACCACGCCACCCTGGACCGGCTACGCGAGCACCAGGCCAAACTGACGGCGATGTGCGCCCGCATCCGCGCCGACCTCCTCGGCGACCAGGTCCACCACACGTCCGCCGGCATCGCCGACCTCACCTCCCGCACCGACCTGGAGATCGAGGCCCGCCGCCGCGCGCCGGACCCGCTGGAGGAGATCGACGAGCTTTACCGCCGGTCGATGGAGGAACGCAAAGATCGCCCCTGACGGCTACTCAACGTGGCATCATGGATGCGCCTCGTGAAGCCGCCGAGGAGGCAGACTATGACTATGGCCCTTCCCGAGTGGTTCTATCCCGGCCCTCCCGGTGGCTGGACCGCCGACATGCTCGATCGCCTTCCCCCCGACGCGCCACGGCACGTCGAGCTGATCGATGGGTCACTCATCATGATGTCGCCGCAGACGCTCTTCCACCTGTACACGGTCGAGCTGATCAAGCAGTCCATCCAACCGCCCGCGCATCTGGAGGTCGTTCGCGAAATGACGGTCACTCTGGGCCTGCGCCAGCGGCCGGAGCCAGACATCCTCGTGGTAAACAGGTCGGCGACCACTTCAATGAAGCTCACCTCCTTCAAGCCGGAGGACGTGCACCTCGTGGTCGAGGTGGTCTCGGATGAGTCCAGGGAGCGGGACCGGACCACGAAGCCGATCAAGTACTCGAACGCCGGAATCAAGTACTTCTGGCGGGTGGAAGAAGAAGACGGCCTCCCCGTCGTCTACACCTTCGAGCTCGAGCCGACGGTCAGGGCCTACGTCCCCACTGGCATCCATCACAAGCGACTACAGACCAACATCGGATTCGACGTCGACATCGACCTCACGTTGGCACAGCGACGCGCCTAGGCGCGGCCCCACTCCCCGTAAACCAGCGCGGCCAGCTCGGCCTCCGTGGCGCCCTCGTTGGCCCTGGCCTTGGTGGCCTGGGCCTGGGCTGTCGTGGGCAGCAGGCCGTCGAGCAGGACGGGCAGCGACAGCCGCCGCAGCAGCACCTCCGAATCCGAGATCCCGTACGGTCTACGTGTCACGGCCACGTTCACCCGCAGCGCGTGCTCGTTCCCTGGCGGGACGCCGGGACGATCGACCTCGATGGCCGAGTACCGGAAGCCGTTCGCCAGGTTGCACGCGGCACATGAGGCCGGTCCCCTGCTGAGCCTGTCGCCGCATTCGGCGCACGTCAGCCGGTCGTAAGCGGCGTCGACCACGCGCCACGGATGTTTGTCGGGCTCGTCGACGACCATTTCGGCGATGAGTCCCTCGGCACGCGGCCCGGTCGTGCCGAACTCACGCACCAGGAACGCCCGCCACCCCTCCTCGACGATCTCATCCACCAGCCCGGCACACCGGTCACAGCCCGGCGCCCCGGCCGGCTCCCAGTGACCGCACTCCCCGCATCGTCGCATGCCCGCACGCTACAAGCCGCCCCGCACCGACCGCATCGCAATATCGGCCGGCTGCCTCCCGCCCGATACCCCCGCGCGCGTGGCCACCGCCACGACAAGATCCGCGGGCGGCGCCGGTGAATCTGTCGGCGAGCGAATAATCGGTTGCGGCGGCGAGACGCGCCCCGCCATACTCGGCCACATTGATCGTTCGCCGCGACGCGAAGGGAGGGTGAGACCGTGACGACGACTGTTCGCGTGCCGTTTTCCGCGTCCTCATACCCTTCCGCCGGGCGTCCGCTGAGCTGATCGACCGACGCGCCGGTGGGCTACACCTCTGGAGCAATCCCACCGTGCCGAAGCACTCGCAACACCGCAGCCGTGGCAAGTACGCCCTTGACGCCGACGACATCGAATGGCTCGAGAGCACTTCCGACACCACTCTCGCCGATGACGGCCCGCCCGCCGGCGACCGCTGGTCCACCTGGGACCAGAGCACACCCACGCAGAAGGGCCCCAAGCCGTACCCCGGCTGGCTGGTCACCGAGCTGGCCGCCGTCGACACCGAGCACGGCGTGCTCAAGACCGGCAAGGAAGCCGACGTCCATCTGATCTCCCGCGGCGTGCCCGGCACGGAGCGGGTGTGCCTGCTGGCCGCGAAGCGCTACCGGTCGGCCGAGCACCGCCTCTTCCACCGCGACTCCGGCTATCTGGAGGGCCGCAGAACCCACGACGACCGTGTGAACCGCGCCATGGCCAACCGCACCGCCTTCGGCCGGCAGGCGATCGCCGGCCAATGGGCGGTGGCCGAGTTCACGGCGTTGTGCAGGTTGTCGGAGCTGGGGGTTCCCGTGCCGTACCCGGTGCAGATCGTGGGGACGGAGATCCTGCAGGAGTTCATCGGCACCCCGGACGGGTACGCGGCCCCGCGCCTCGCCCAGGTGTCCGACGGCCTGGACGACCTGTGGGAGCAGCTGGTCGCCGCCATGGTCACGCTGGCCAGGGAAGGCCTCGCGCACGGCGACCTGTCTCCGTACAATCTGCTGGTCCATGACGGCAGGCTGGTGATCATCGACCTGCCGCAGATCGTGGACGTGATCGCCCACCCGGCCGGCCCGTCGTTCATGGACCGCGACGCCCGCAACGTCGCCACCTGGTTCGCCGCCAAGGGCGTCCCCACCGCCGACCCTGACTCCCTCGCCGAGCTCCTACGTGCGGAGACCGGGATCATCCGCTAGCGGCGGCCCGCGTCGCGCGCGGCCGCCACGGCCCGCGCGACGCCAACCCAGCGCGGTTCTTCCCCTAGGGAGACAAGCGGACACTGGATGGCGAAGGCGGCAACCTTCCTACCGGAACTGAGTTCGAAGTAAAGCCCGAAGCGACCTGGTCCCGTGTCGACGACCTCCCGAGCGGAAAAGGTCTGCGTCCCCCACGGATTGACCACACGTACGTGGCCGCCGGCCAACTCGACCCGCGCAGAGAACGCGGCCCACGTCACCACGAGCAACACGACGAAAATGCCGGTGAGCCACGGCCATTGGCCGGCGGGCAGGCCCTCTTCCCACGTCGGGTTGAACCAGGACGGCGCGAGGAACACCGCCACAGGGAACGCGAGCGCGGCCACCGACAGGATGCGCACCCACCAACGGACACGCCATACCTTCTCGTCTAAAGACGAAGATCCCCCATGAGTGCATGCTATGGAGGATTCCCCGAGATCGCTCCCCTGCCAGCTCGCCCCTCGGCCGGCACAGCCGCCGGCTCCCCATCCAGACAGCGGCACGACTGTCAGAGCCGCCAGGCATCGCCGTCACTTTCAGGGGCGGACGTCAGAAGGGCGGGCGAGTCAGGCCGAACCGTCGAGGGCAACCAGGGCGTCGATGGTGGCGCGGAGCCAGGCCAGCTCGGCCTGGCTCGTGGCGTGGGCGATGGTCAGTAGCCCCTGCCGGAAGGGATCCCCGAACTCCTCAGCCGCCATCGGCCGGTCCCCGTCGTAGAAGAAGCTGGTCGGCTCCTCCAGGAACGCCAGCCGCCTGCGCAGCACGGCGGCCTGCTCCTTGGGCTCGTCCAGCTGGCGGAGGAACGCCAAGAGCGTGAACCACCGGTTCTCGTCGCTGATGTCGAGATCGTCCGGATCCCGCAGCCGCCGCTCCAGCTCCGCACGCCCCTCGTCCGTCAGGTAGAGCATCCGCCGCGGCGCGGCCACCGCCCCCGGCTCGTCCTTCCTGGTCAACCACCCGGCCGCGGCCATCCGTTTGATCGCCGGGTAGAGCGTGCCGTCGGCCACCGGACGCACGTGTCCCATCAGCGCCGCCACACGTTTACGCAGGTCGTATCCGTGTAAGGGCCGGTCCCTGAGGAACCCGAGTATCGCCAGCTCCAGCATGTCGACGAGTATACCTCGGATCCGATATATATTGACCTCGATACATAAGGAGGCTGTCATGCACGACGCCATCGTCCACCCCAGCGGGGCCCGCATACGCTGGGTGGAGCTGCCGGGTGTGGAGCCGGCCCGTGTGTACGTACACGGCCTGGGCGCCACCTCGGCCCCCTACTACGCGGAAGTCGCGGCCCACCCGATACTGACGCGCCACCGCTCGCTCCTGATCGACCTGCTCGGCTTCGGCATCAGCGATCGGCCGCAGGACTTCTCCTACACGCTCGAGGCCCACGCCGACGCGCTGGCCGTGGCACTGGGCAAGGCCGGGGTCGCGGGTGCGTCGGTGATCGCCCACAGCATGGGCGGGGCGGTGGCCATCATCCTGGCCGCCCACCATCCCGAGCTGGTCGCCGACCTGATCCTCGTGGACGCCAACCTCGACCCGTACTCCGTGGTCCCCGTACGGCCTGGCAGCAGCGGCCTCGGGAGCTACACGGAGGAGGAGTTCGTCGCGCACGGGTGGAAGGAGGTCCGTGACCGGGTGGGGCCGCACTGGTGGTCCACGATGCGGCTGGCGGATCTGCGCGCCCTGCACCGCACCGCCGTCAGCCTCGCGCAAGGCACCGATCCCACGATGCGCGAGATACTCAAGGCCCTTCCCATCCCCCGAGCCTTTCTGCACCCGGAGGGTGACCCCCCGGAGAACGCCGACAGCCTGCGGGCGGCCGGCGTCCAGGTCCTCGGCATTCCCGAGTCCGGCCACAACATCATGCTGGACAACCCGGAGGCCTTTGCCCAAACGCTCAGGACCCTTCTCCCATAGGCCCATGTGGCGCCGTCGCGGGCGGTCGGCCGCCGCAGGCGGTCGCGGGCCCTTACTGCACCCCGGCCTCGCGCATGTCGCGCAGCTCGCGCTTGAGCTCCTTGATCTCGTCCCGCAATCGCGCCGCCACCTCGAACTGCAGGTCGGCCGCCGACTGATGCATCTGCTCGGTCAGCGACTCGATCAACGACTCCATCTGCGCCCGCGGCATCTCGCCCGCGATGGCCTTGGCGTGCTGCCCGGCCTGCCGCGACGCGAACCCGGGCATGGGCGCCTTGCCGCGCGACTGCTGACGGCCTCCGCCGCCCAGCAGCTTGTCGGTGTCGGCGTCCTCGCGCTGCAGCGAGTCCAGGATGTCGGCGATCTTCTTGCGCAGTGGCTGCGGGTCGAGGCCGTTGGCCTCGTTGTAGGCGATCTGCTTGGCCCGCCGCCGGTTGGTCTCGTCGATCGCCCGCTCCATGGACGGGGTGACCTTGTCGGCGTACATGTGGACCTCGCCGGACACGTTACGGGCGGCGCGGCCGATGGTCTGGATCAGGGACGTCTCGGAGCGCAGGAAGCCCTCCTTGTCGGCGTCCAGGATCGCCACCAGTGACACCTCGGGCAGGTCGAGGCCCTCGCGCAGCAGGTTGATGCCGACCAGCACGTCGAACTCGCCCGTGCGCAGCTCGCGCAGCAGCTCGATGCGGCGCAGCGTGTCGACCTCGCTGTGCAGGTAACGGACCCGGATGCCGAGCTCCAGGAGGTAGTCGGTGAGGTCCTCGGACATCTTCTTCGTCAGCGTGGTGACCAGCACGCGCTCGTCCCGCTCCGCGCGCTCGCGGATCTCGTGCACCAGGTCGTCGATCTGCCCCTTGGTGGGCTTGACGACGATCTGCGGGTCGACCAGGCCGGTCGGGCGGATGACCTGCTCGACGACCTCGCCCTTGGCCCGCCCCAGCTCGTACGGCCCCGGTGTGGCCGACAGGTAGACGGTCTGCCCGATGCGCTCCAGGAACTCCTCCCACTTCAGCGGCCGGTTGTCCAGCGCCGACGGCAGCCGGAACCCGTGCTCGACCAGTGTGCGCTTACGGGAGGCGTCACCTTCGTACATGGCGCCGATCTGCGGCACGGTCTGGTGCGACTCGTCGAGGACCAGAAGGAAGTCCTCCGGGAAGTAGTCGAGCAGCGTGTTGGGCGCGCTGCCGGCCTCGCGCCCGTCCATGTGCCGCGAGTAGTTCTCGATGCCGGAGCAGGTGCCGATCTGCCGCATCATCTCGATGTCGTACGTGGTCCGCATCCGCAGCCGCTGCGCCTCCAGCAGCTTGCCCTGCCGCTCCAGCTCCGACAGCCGCTCGGCCAGCTCCGCCTCGATGCCCGCGACCGCGGACGCCATGCGTGCCTCACCGGCGACGTAGTGGGAGGCGGGGAAGATGTAGAGCTCCTCGTCCTCGGTGATGACCTCGCCGGTCAGCGGGTGCATGGTGGAGAGCTTCTCGATCTCGTCGCCGAACATCTCGATGCGCACGGCGAGCTCTTCGTACTTCGGGATGATCTCGATCGTGTCGCCGCGCACCCGGAACGTGCCGCGGGTGAAGGCGAGGTCGTTACGCGTGTACTGCATGTCGACCAGGCGGCGCAGCAGCTGGTCGCGGTCGACGTCCATGCCGACGCGCAGCCTGGCCATCCGGTCGACGTATTCCTGCGGAGTGCCCAGGCCATAGATGCAGGACACGGAGGCGACCACGATCGTGTCCCTGCGGGTGAGCAGCGAGTTGGTGGCCGAGTGGCGCAGCCGCTCGACCTCGTCGTTGATCGAGGAGTCCTTCTCGATATAGGTGTCGCTCTGCGGGACGTACGCCTCGGGCTGGTAGTAGTCGTAGTAGGAGACGAAGTATTCCACCGCGTTGTTGGGCAACATCTCGCGCAGCTCGTTGGCGAACTGGGCGGCGAGCGTCTTGTTGGGCTGCATGACCAGCGTGGGCCGCTGCAGCCGCTCGATCAGCCAGGCGATCGTGGCCGTCTTGCCGGTGCCGGTGGCCCCCAGCAGGACATTGTCCTTCTCCCCGGCCTTGACGCGGCGCTCCAGCTCGGCGATGGCCGTCGGCTGGTCGCCGGAGGGAGTCATCTCGGTGACGACCTCGAAGGGCGCCACCTTCCGCTGCAAATCTGTGACCGGTCGCATGTTGCCACTGTAGGCGGCGCCGCTGACAGAATCCGCGCTCAGGCCGACCGCTCCCCGATCCGGGGGAACGGGGTGGTGGAGAAGACGATCTCGACGGGCACCTCGAAGTATTCGGCGATCTTCAGCGCCAGGTAAAGACTCGGGCTGTACTCCCCCCGTTCCAGGTAGCCGATGGTCTGGTAGTGGACGCCCAAGGCATCGGACAGCTGCCTGCGGGTCACCTTCCGCTCTGCGCGCAGCAGCGCGATGCGGTTGAAGACGGTCTCGCTCATCACCGCGTATCTTCTCAGCCGAACCGCTGACGTGCCCGCCGGCCCTCGCCGCCGCGGGTCGGCTCGGTGCCGAGCACCCGCACGTGGCCGCCTTCGAGCTCTCTTATTGCCCCCACGAGACCTCCAAGTAGTACATCTAGTACATAGATAGCATATCTACTACGAGGCGCAATAGATCTGTGACAGGACATTGCAAGCGAACAGCAAGTCACACCCGATACGGTCGGATTCGCCTGTAGCGGAAAAGGAAGGTTCCATGTCACGACCCAGAGAGGCACTGATCCAGGCAGGTCAGGGCATAGCCCAAGCGGTCGCCCAAGGGGGTGATGTACGACAGGCGATGGGGCAGGCCGTGGGCCAGGTCGTCGACCAGGCGGGGCAACTGACCGGCCAGGGACGCGGCTTCGCGCTGAACCCGCACGACTTCGCCGCCGCGCGTGACGGGGGCGCCTCCATCGGCACCCTCATCGAGGCCCGGTCGGCATCGCTGAACGAGGCCGGCGAGATCGTCAACCGCAGCTTCGCCGAGAACGGCATGCACGTCATCTCACCGGTGGTGATCCCCAAGGGCAGCACCGCGAAGGTGATCGTGCCGCTGGGCATCCTGGTGGTGCTCGGCCTGATCGGCGCGCTCGGCAATGTCATCCCGAACACCGACCTGATCTTCGGGCCGCACTACTGGGTGGTGCTGGTCCTGGCCGCCGTGTTCCTGTGGTGGCGGCGCAGCGTGGTGATGGTGCCCGAGGGCTGCAAGGCGCTGATCACGCAGTTCGGCAAGCTGGTGCACATCGCGGACCCGGGCCGGGTGACGCTGTTCAACCCGTGGAAGCGGGTCAGCTACATCGTCAACACCACCCGCGAGTACCCGTTCAACGCGCCGATCAGCGAGGCGCCGACCCAGCAGGGCGTCAAGGCCAGCGTGGACCTGTTCCTGCAGTTCAGGATCGAGAACCCGGCGGAGTTCATCTTCGTGCTCGGCTCGGTCAGCGGCTTCCAGTCCAAGCTGCAGAACGCCATCAGCGAGGTCACCCGCTCCCTCATCTACGCCCAGCGGGCCGAGGAGATCTACGACCTGGTGGGCGAGAGCACGCTGGGCATGCTGGAGAGCCTCAACCAGCAGTTCCTCCCCGCCGTACGGCTCACCGACGTGAACATCACCCACGCGGAGCCGTCCAGCCAGGAGTACCGCATGGACCTGGCCGCCCCTGAGATGGTCCGCGTCGCCAAGGAGGCCTACACCTACGAGTACGAGCTGCAACTGCGCAAGGAGCAGAACGAGGGCGACCTGATCAAGGAGCTGGCCGGGCTGCAGGAGACGCTGAGCGCCATCCAGGCGGAGATCGCCGGTTACCAGGCACGCATGGACACCGCGCTCGAACGCGCCAGCCACCAGGCCAAGGCACAGGCGAGGCAGCGCTTGGTCGAGGCCGAATCCACGGCCAACGCCAACGCCGCGCTCCTGGAGGCGCAGGCGCTCGACATCAGGGCGCTCTCGGCCGCCGAGGCGCCCGAGATCCTCGACTACCGCTTCCAGCAGGACCTGCTGACCAAGCTGGAGTCGGTCGCCACCAGGCTGCCGCAGGTGGTGCAGGTCGGCGAGCAGACCGACATCGACTTCCTGGCCCTGGCCCAGCAGCTGGTGGGCGGCAAGGGGGCGGCGTTGTTCTCGGCCGAGGACATGGCCGCCATCCGCAGCAGGCTCGACGAGATCGGTGCCCGCGTGGCCAGCCGCGAGTCCGAGATCGCCGCCCTGCTCAAGAAGGCCGCCGCCGACGTGACCGAGCCCCAGGCCCCGCCAGAGCCGGACGCGGACCTGGAGCGCACCGTCCAACGCCTGCTGCCGGGCAAGGGGGAGATCTGATGACACGCGAGTTCTCGAAGATCAAGGAATCGCTCGCCTCCTGGGGTGAGATCCGCCAGCTCCTGCGTGGCGGCGAGCAAGGGCAGCTCGTGCCCGTCGTCATCCCCAAGGACCGGCGCGGCTTCGCGTGGATGTCGCTGGTGTTCCTGGCGCTGTACTTCGCCGGCATGGCGGCGCTGACCGACTTCACGATCATCGCGGCGCTGCTGGCGCTGGCCCTGCTGCTGCTGGCGGCGGTCACGATGTGGCGCAAGGCGATCATCGAGATCGAGGAGGGCACCACCGGCGTACGCAGCCGATGGGGCGCCATCACCGGCACGCTCCCGCCGGGCCGCCACTACCTGTGGCTGCCGTGGGACCGGGTGGACGCGGTCGTCGACACCTCCACGGAGATCCCGTACTCGGCGCCGATCGTGGCCTGCCCCACGGCCGAGAACGTGCCGCTGAAGTCGATCGAGTTCTTCCTGAAGTTCCGCATCGTCGACCCGGTCGCCTTCGTGCGCACGATCGGCGCGGGCAACTTCGACCTGGTGCTGTCCAGCGCGGTGCAGGACGCCATCAGGCAGCGCAGTCGCAGGGTCAACACCGAGCGCGCGTACGACCTGCGCGGCTCCGACGTCGGTGACATGCAGGAGGCGCTCAACCGCCAGCTCGGCCGCTACGGCGTGCGCATCACGGGCGCGAACATCCCCGACGTGCAGCTGCCCGACCAGTACCAGCAGCACCTGGCCACCCGCGAGAAGGTGGCCAAGGAGCTGTCGGCGTACGAGCGCGAGTGGGAGCTGACCCGCAAGCGCCGCATCGACACCCTGCTGATGGAGATCGAGCGCTCCAAGAAGACCCGTGACGCCCGCGTCGTCGAGGTCAAGGCCGCCCACAACAACGCGCGCAAGAACGTGGCACGCATGCTGGAGGAGCAGGAGACCGAGGCGCAGCGGGTGACGTGGGAGATCGAGGCGCGGGGCAGGGCCGACCTGACCTCCGCCGAGAACGAGGCCAAGGCGCTGCGCCGGCTGGCCGAGTCGTACCGGGACAACCGGGCCGTGCTGCAGTACGAGCTGGCCCGCAAGCGCCTCGACGTAGGCGCCAAACTGGCGGAGAACGCGCCCCAGGCGCTGGTCGTACGCACCCAGCAGGGGCAGGCGGACTCCGCGCTTTCCACACTCATCCTGGCCCAGTTGCTCCCCCGCATCTCGGGCACGGGAACCGGCCAAGTGAACGGCCACACACCTTCCGCATAGGAGAACCCCATGGTGTTCCGCAAGTTGATGGCCGCGTTCGGCGCGGGCGTCGAGGTTGACACGGTGTTGACCAACACGGGCGTGCGCCCCGGCGAGCCGCTGCGCGGCGTCGTGCACTTCCGCGGCGGCAACTCCGATTACAAGGTCGAGGGCATCTACATCGACCTGACCGCGGTGGTCGAGGTCGAGTCGGGCGACAACGAGTACAAGACCACCTACAGCTTCCTGCGCCAGCAGGTGGCGGGGACGTTCCAGCTGGCCAAGGGCGCGCAGCACCAGCAGACCTTCGAGATCATGATGCCGTGGGAGACGCCGATCAGCGCGATCGCCGGGCACCCGCTGCACGGCATGAAGCTGGGCGTGCAGACGGAGCTGGCGCTGGCGGGCGCGCTCGACAAGGGCGACCTCGACCCGCTGTTCGTCAGTCCGCTACCGGCCCAGGAGCACGTCATCGGCGCGCTCGACCGGTTGGGCTTCCGCTACAAGAAGGCCGACCTCGAACGCGGCACGTTGTACGGCTCGACGATGCCGTTCTTCCAGGAGATCGAGTACTACGCCGGCGGGCAGTGGCGGCGGTACTTCAACGAGCTGGAGCTGACCTTCATCGCCGGGGCGCGGCAGATGGACGTCATCCTTGAGGCCGACAAGCGGGGTGGCTTCCTGACCTCCAGCCACGACGCCTACAACCGGTTCACGGTCCGCTACGACGACCCCGCGCAGTCGGCGGACGGCGCCCTGCAGCGGGGACTGGAGCAGATGGCCCGCCACCGCGGATGGTTCTAGACAGTCGTGACCGCCAGGAGGTGGCCGCTGACTCCGAGGAGTGAAGGCTCGGACTCCAGGCGGCGGGCGGCGTCGAGCAGCAGCTCGCGCCGCTCGTCGTCGTCCAGCCAGTCGTCGATGTCGCCGTAGAGCCAGAACGCGCCCTCCAGGCCGTAGCGGCGCGGCTCGGGCAGTCCGGCGTCGGCGAACTCGCCCAGGATCTCCCCGGGCTCGTGGAGGTAACCGCGGAACCCTCCCGCCCGGGGCGAGATGATCACTCCTGTCTCGAGCGCGTGGTACTCGGCCGCACGCTGCTCCTCGCGGGTGAGGTATCCCCGGTAAACGCTGTCGTGGAGGGCGGCGTACCGGCTGATGAACGCCACCGCCACCAGCCCGCCCGGGCGCACGGCGCGGCGGGCCTCCGTCAGGGCGCGCAGCCGGTCGGCGCGCTCGGGCAGGTGGTAGAGCGGCCCCAGCAACAGCGCGACGTCCGCCTCCCCGTCCGGGGCCGGCAGGTCGCGGGCGTCGCCCAGGCGCGCGGTCACGCCGGGCAGTGTGGAGGCCTCCCTGACGTGCAGCGGCACGGGGTCGATCAGCTCGACCTCGTATCCCTCCGCCGCCAGCCATTCGGCGTGCACGCCCGTGCCCCCGCCCACGTCGAGCACCCGTGCGGGCGCCGGCGGCAGGCTGCGCAGCAGCACGTCGCGCGTGCGCAGGAACTCCAGCCGGTTGCGACCGTGCCGCAACCGGGTCAGCTCGCCCCCGCGTTCGTAGTAACCGAGCACGTGAGGATCCATGATCATGCCCCGGGATCCTACCGACGCGGCCGATCCGGTCTCGAGGCAATATTCAGCGGCATCTTCCGCTAGGTGATCGTTCTCTGGTGGTCGCATGGCGCGGTCGTTACCATGACCTCGGGGACTGATTGATCGTCGAACGGCGGGGCGAGCGATGGCACGGTTCATGGCGGCGTTGAAGCGGACTGCCCCATGGGCGGCCAGAAACGCCGACGGCGCCATCGCGCTGGGGCTGGCCATCGTGGTCGGCGTGCTGGGCATCATGCCCGACGAGATCTTCGGCAGCTCCGGCGACAAGGTCCAGGCCCAGCTCGTCAGCGCCGCCACCCTGGTCATCCTGGCGCTGGTCGCCACCGCGCTGCTGCGGGACCGCGCCCGCCAGGCCCCGGTCGAGAAGACCATCACGTCGGGCGCGCTGCAGGAGCTGCCGGTGCGGCTGGCCCGCCTGGAGCAGATCGAGACGCTGGCTCACAGCACCCGCCGGGCCCTGGACGCGCTGCAGCTGGTCCGGGTGCTGGCCAGCAGGCAGGAGATCGCCCAGTCGCACGCCGAGGCACGCAAGGACACCGTCAGGTGGAGCTTCAAGGGCGGCACCGGCACTTACCTGCGCGCGGTCACGCTCCCCTTGTGCGTGGCGGCGGCCCGCAGGGACAAGCGCCACCTCACGGTGCGGGTCGAGGTGATCGACCCGACCGACGCCGGGGTGTGCGAGACGTACGCGCACTACCGCCGCTCGCTGTCCGACGTGCCCGACGGCACCGGCGAGACGTGGACCACCGACCGGGTCAGGAAGGAGTCGTACGCGACGATCCTGGCCGCCTTCTGGCACCGGCAGCGCTACGGCCTGCTCGACATCGCGGTGGGCCTGTCGCGGACGATGACGACGTTCCGCTGGGACCTGTCCACCACCCGCCTGATCATGACGGTCGAGGACCCGAACATGGCGATGACGGCGCTGGCGGGCACGTTCTACTACGAGAACTGCGACACCGAGCTGCGGCTCAGCTTCGAGCAGGCGCGGCGGGTGCCCCTGGAGATGTACAAGAAGGCGCCGCTGAGCGACGAGCCCACCATCGAGGAGGTGCAGGAGTTGTTCGAGCGCATCGGGATGCCTCTGCCCAAGTCCTACAACGGCCATGACGTCGTGGACATCGCCCGTAAGGCGCTGCGTGCCGTGGATCCGTACGGCGGGCCATGAGCTACCACGGCGTGCGTCAGCTGTTACGCGAGGGCCAGGCCAGGGCGTGGGCCCTCGAGGTGCTGGCCGGTCCGGTGACCGCGGTGCGCCACCCGCTCGGGTTCGTCTGCCTGCCGCTGGAGCGGAACGGCGGCGAGGGGGTATGCCTGCACCTGTGGTCCGACTCGCTCGTGCACGCCGAGAGCACGACCTCGCAGATCCACTGCCACAGCTGGGACCTGGTGAGCCACGTGCTCTACGGCCAGATGCGCAACGTGCACGCGGTGGTCACCGACGCCGACCAGGATGCCACCCACCGGGTGTTCGAAGTCGTCAGCGGGGCCGACGGCGACCGCATCTCGCCGACCGGCCGCACCGTGCGGCACGCGACCGGGCAGGTGGAGGTGTTCGGTCCCGGTGACACCTACACGCTGCCGTCCGGCCGCTTCCACAGCAGCGTCGTCCCGGAGGGCGGCGAGGCGGCCACGATCGCGCTGGGGCGGGGCCGGCCCGGCAGCCGCGACCTGTCGCTCGGCCCTCTGGGCACGGGCCCGCACCACGTGTCCAGGCAGCCGCTGGACGCCGCCGAGACGGCCCTGGCCGTACGACTGATCACCGCGCACCTGACCTGAGGGGACCCCGATGGACCTGGACCACGCTCGCACGGTCGCCGTCGAAGCCGCCGAGGCCGCCGGGGCGCTGCTCATGGAGGGCACGCGCGGCGCGCTCGGAGTGCGCGCCAAGGGCGAGGGGGGCGACGTGGTCACCGATCTCGACCTGGCTTCGGAGAAGCTGCTGCTGGAGCGCATTCTGACGGCCTACCCCTCGCACTCGGTGATCGCCGAGGAGTCGGGGCTGGTCGGAGACGCGGGCGGCGAGTGGACGTGGCTGGTCGACCCGCTGGACGGCACCAACAACGTCGCGATCGGGCTGTCCGCGTTCGTGGTGGGGGTGGCGCTGTGCCGGGACGGGCTGCCGGTGCTGGGCGTGGTGCACGATCCGGTCTCCGCCCAGACGTGGTCGGCCGTCAGAGGGCGCGGCGCGCTCTCGTCCGGAGGGGTACGCCTGGCGCCACCGTACGCGCCGGGCCCGCACGGGCCGCTGCTGGCCTGGACCCAGGGGCACGGGGTGAGCAGAGGCGACGCCACCGTGCGCGCGCTGAAGCAGACACTGGAGCTCCACGCGCGCAGGGTGCTGCAACTGTGGGCGCCGCTGCTGTCGTGGGCGATGCTGGCGCGCGGCGACATCGACGGCATCGTCGCCTACCGGGCCGAGTTGGTGGATCTGCCGGCGGGCGCGCTGCTCGCCCAGGAGGCGGGCATCGAGATCAGGACACTGGACGGCGACCCGTTCGAGGCCTGCATCGACACCACCGCCGAGCAGCGCAGCTTCGTCGCCGCCCACCCGCGCGCCATCCCCGGGCTCCTCGCGCTCGTCCAATGAGGAAAATTGCACGAATGATGTGTGTCGAATGTCGATGAGTTCCTCTGCCGTTCGATGTCTATTTAGAGGGTGCCCGAGAACGGCACAAGTGGAAGAGGAGCCCGACATGATGACCACGACCGACCTGGCGCAGGTGCTCTTCACGACCGCCCTGCAGCCGTCCGACGAGCTGTCCCCCTGCCAGATCCGCGAGGCCGTGGACGAGCGGCTGTGCGCGTGCGGCGGCGACCCCGCGTGGTGCGCGGCGTACGTGGCGCAGGAGACCGGCGACCACCCCGAGACGTACGTGGTGCGGATGCGCTGGGCCCTGACCGCCGTCGTCGGCGCCTACGCCCTGGCCGCCGCCTGACGGCTCAGCCGAACGCGACCAGCGCCCACACCGTGGCGGCCAGCCCCACGACGGCCAGCCCCGTGCCGGTGAGCAGGAAGCGACGCATCGGCACCTTGACCCCGTTGCGGCGGCACGACTCGAACCACAACAGCGTGGCCAGCGACGCCCATGGCGTCACGACCGGCCCCACGTTGGTGCCGACCAGCAGGGACAGCAGACGGTCCCGCTCGGCGGCCGGGATGACCGTCTCGACGGCCTGATAGGCGGGCAGATTGTTGATCAGGTTGGACAGCCCCGCGCCCACGGCGGCCGTGCGGTAAGGATCGCCGTCGGCGCCGATCATCCACGTCATCAGATCCGACAGACCGTTCCTGCTCAGCATCGGGACGACCAGGAACAGCCCGGTCACGAAGATCACCAGCTGCCACGGGATCAGGCTCCAGGTCAGACGCTCACGGGCGCGCACCAGGAAGGCTCCCACCACGATCGCAGCGGCCGCGGTGGCGGCGACCGCCACATGCGCCTTGAGCAGCAGCAGCACGATGAACAGCAGGCACCCGGCCGAGGCGGCCGCGAACAACACCCGGTCGGCCACCGGCTCCAGCACCGGCGGCGTGTACCGCAGGTCGCGCCGCTCGCCCCGCCGCCAGAAGAACACCCACAGGAACACCATCGTCACCGCGATGGAGGCGATCTGCGGCGCCCACATACGGGCGGCGAACTCCTGCGCGTCCAGGCCGATCTTCTCCATGCCGAGGAGGTTCGTCAGGTTGGAGACGGGCAGCAGCAGGCTCGCCGTGTTGGCCAGCCAGATCGTGGTCATGGCCAGGGGAAGGGCGGCGATGCGGGCTTTGGGGGCCAGGGCGAGCATGACGGGGGTGAGGAGCACCGCCGTGGTATCCAGATTCAGAAATATCGTGATAAAAGATGCGAAAGCGACACAAAGAAAGAAGAGTGCGGCGTAATTACCACGGCCCAGGACCGCCATCCTCGCCGCGATGGCGTCGAAGACCTGGGCCTCCTTGGTGAGCTCGGCCAGCACGATGATGGCGACCAGGAAGATCAGCAGGGGCCCGATGTCGTCCAGGCTCTCAGCGGCGGCCTCCCAGGGGAGCAGCCCGACCGGCACGGAGACCAGACCCAGAACGAGCAGCCCGATCCTGATCCAGTCGAGCACCCCAAAGCGCCGCCACACCCGTCGATGATCGCACACAGTCCCCAAAACGCCGACGGCGCTGTCTCCATGGCCTCACTCCGTGAGGCGGCTCACTCGCCACATGCCGCCGCCTTCCCCCGCTCTGACCGCTCCGCTCCCGCCGCTCCTCCAGGCGACGGCGCTCGTTCGCGGGGATACTGGGGGCATGTCACGTGACGGCAGGCCGACCGAGATCTTCGTCAGCTACTCCCCGGCCGACACGGCGTGGGCGACGTGGATCGCCTGGGAGCTCGAGGCGGCGGGCTACAAGACCATGATCCAGGCCTGGGACTTCGTGCCGGGCACCAACTTCATCGACTTCATGGACCGCGGCGTCAGCGAGGCGCAGCTGATGGTGGCCGTGCTCTCGCGCAACTACCTCACCTCACGCTACGGGCGGATGGAGTGGCAGGCGGCGCTGCGGGCCGACCCGGACAACCCTTCCAACAAGCTCGTCACGATCCGGCTGGAGGACGTCCAGCTGGAGGGCCTGCTGTCCACGATCACCTGGGTCGACCTGCTCGGCGTCACCGACCCGGGGCAGGCCAGGGCGCTGCTGCTCGGCCGGGTCAGGGAGGCGCTGGCGGGCCGGGCCAAGCCCGAGGCGGCCCCGGCGTTCCCCGACGGGTCGGGCATGCCGGCGGCCGCGCCGACGCTGCCGCCGCCCGGCGAGCGGGCCAGGGCGCGCCGCACGCCGGTCGCGGCCCCCAAGTTCCCGCCCGCGGTGAGCCCCGACCGTGGGCGCGAGTCGATCAGCGTGCTCCACATCGGCGGCCCGCGCTTCGGCAGGGCGCTGCCCGATCCGGGCGACCCGTTCACACCGGAGGACATGCAGGCGCGGATCTGGGCGGACCTGACCGCCATGTACGACCGGGGCATGCCCCGCCCCGACCTGATGGTCATCAGCGGCGACCTGACCGAGTCGGGCAGCCTGGGGCAGTTCGGGCAGGCGACGCGGTTCGTGACCGACCTGCGGCTGCTGATCGGGCTGGAGCCGCACCGGCTGATGCTGCTGCCGGGGCCGCGCGATGTCACCAAGGCGGCGGCCAGCGCCTATTTCATGACGTGCGAGGCCGACGACGTGAGCCCGCAACCGCCCTACTGGCCCAAGTGGCGGCATTTCGCCGGGTTGTTCGGCGAGGTGTACCAGGGGCTGGACGACCGGGTGTTCGACGGCGGGCAGCCGTGGACACTCTTCGAGGTGCCCGACCTGAAGGTGGTCGTGGCCGGGCTCAACTCCACCATGGCGATGAGCCATCTGGAGCGGGACGCGTACGCGCTGCTCGGTGAGGCGCAGGCGGCCTGGTTCGCCGAGCGGCTGCGGCCGTACGAGGAGAGCGCGTGGTTGCGGCTGGGCGCGATCGGGCACGCGCCGGGCGAGCTGAGGGACGCGCCGACGTTCGAACGGCTGCTCGCGCATCGGCTCAATCTGCTCTTCCACGGCGGATCCCGGGAGAGCGCCGAAGGGCGGATCGCCGCGCCGCGGGCCGGGC
The DNA here is from genome assembly GCF_005889735.1 of Nonomuraea turkmeniaca. GTDB lineage: Bacteria > Actinomycetota > Actinomycetes > Streptosporangiales > Streptosporangiaceae > Nonomuraea > Nonomuraea turkmeniaca. The sequence continues at coordinate 4,480 of NZ_VCKY01000146.1, read as the reverse complement.
GGCACCAGGTCGTGGAGATCACCGCGGACGGGCTGCGCACGTGGCGGCCCGACGCGGGCGCGCCCGAGCCGGTGCCGTACAAGTGGCGGGCCGCACGAGCCACCTTCACCGGTGAGGCCCCACCCGCCCCGGCGCCCGGGCCCAAGCCGGACGAGCGCGAGCCCAGCCCGGTCGAGCTGCTGCTGGACCGGATCACCGAGGTCTGCGAGGCCAGGCACGAACGGGCCAAGATCCGCAGGTTCGCCGCCCACCTGGTGGTCACCCACCCGGAGGACGGGTTCGTCCGCCAGACGATGATCGGCGCGCACGCCGGCGAGGTGACCGCGGAGGCGGCCGACGTCTTCGCCCGGCAGGCGCACGCCACCGGTCTGGCCGCCGAGCTGGTCTACCAGGGTCCGCCGGCGCCCCGCGCGGTCCGCGACGACCTGATGCGCAAGGGGGTGCGGCTGCGCAGCTTCACCGAGTTCCAGGGCCTGCTCGATCTGACCGGCTACGTCTCCGACCAGACGGCCAGACTGACGACCGACCGCCGCTACCCGCCGGGCCTGTACGTGCCACAGCGCTACCGCGAGCTGGACCGGCCGGGCAGCCAGGTCAGGCACGGGCTGACCGACGAGCTGATGCGGCTGCTGGCCACCGACCACGGCCGGTTCCTGCTGCTGCTCGGCGACTTCGGGCACGGCAAGACGTTCGCGCTGCGCGAGCTGGCCCGGCGCATGCCGGCCGAGCTGCCGCACCTGACACCGATCCTCATCGAGCTGCGCGCCCTGGACAAGGCGCATTCGGTGGACGCCCTGGTCGCGGCGCACCTGGCGAACCACGGCGAGGAGTTCATCGACCTCAAGGCGTTCCGCTACCTGCTGCGGCAGGGGCGGATCGTGCTGCTGTTCGACGGGTTCGACGAGCTGGTGACCCGGCTGACCTATGACCGGGCGGCCGACCATCTGGCCACGCTGCTGTCGGCGGCCGAGGACAAGGCGAAGATCGTGGTGGCCAGCCGTACCCAGCACTTCAAGTCCAACAGCCAGGTGCTGACCTCGCTCGGCGAGATGGTCGGGGTGCTGCCGCAGCGGCGGGTGCTCAGCGTCGAGGACTTCACGTCCGACCAGATCCGCTCCTACCTGGACAACAGGTTCGAGGACGGCGCCGAGGCCATGGCCCGCATGTCGCTGATGAGCGAGATCAAGGACCTCCTCGCCCTGGCGCAGAACCCGCGCATGCTGAGCTTCATCGCCGACCTCGACGCCGACCGGCTGCGCACGGTGGCCGGCGCCCGCCACACGATCAGCCCCGCGCTGCTGTACGAGGAGATCCTCGGCTCGTGGCTGGCGTTCGAGGAGCGGCGGGCCAGGGTCCCCGGCTCGGTGACGCCGCTGACCACCGAGGAGTTGCGGCGGGCGGTGACGGCACTGGCGCTGCGACTGTGGGAGACCGGGGACTCGCTGCTGGGCGTGGACGAGCTGACCGAGATCGGCGAGACGCTGAGCGACCTGGCCGGCGGGCAGCTGTCGCCCGCGCACGCCGCGCACGCGATGGGGTCGGGCAGCCTGCTGGTGCGGACCGAAGAGGGCATGTTCGGGTTCATCCACGCCTCGGTCATGGAGTGGCTGATCGCCCGGCACATCGCCCAGGACGACATCACGTTGGTGTCCCGCAGACCGCTGTCGGCGCTCACGGTGGAGTTCCTGTGCGACCTGGCCGACGTGCGGGCGCTGCGCGCGTGGGTGGCGGATCCGCCCGGCGACGACGTGTCCAGGGCGAACGCCGTCAAGATCGCGGCCAGGCTGCGCACCCCCGCCCGCGCCGACCTGCGCGGCGCGAACCTCAAGGGCGAGGATCTGTCGGCCAGGGACCTGCGGGAGGTCGATCTGACCGGCGCCGACCTGTCGGAGGCCACGCTGGCCGGCACGAACCTGTCCAGGGCCGTCCTGCGCGACGCCAAGCTCATCGGGGCGCGGCTCGACGGAGCCGTGCTGACCGGAGCCGACCTGACCGGCGCGGACCTGTCGGGGGCGCGGCTGGCGCAGGCGAACCTGAGCGACGCGGCCGTCGAGGGCGCCCGCTGGCACCGCGCCTCGCTGATCAACGTGACCGGCACGCTGCCGCACCTGCCCGGCGCGGCGGTGGTGCCCGGGCAGCCGGTGGAGGTGGAGTTCGCCCCGGGCGCCATCGGCGTCCCGTACGGCTACCACTTCCAGACCAGCCGCCTGCCCGAGCCGATCGCCTACAGCCCCGACGGCGCCACCATCGCCATCGGCAACGAGGACGGCAGCGTGTTGCTGTGCGCCGGCGGCGCGCCCGTACGCACGCTGCCGGGGCACCAGGGCCGCGTCTACGCGGTCACCTTCGCGGGCGACCTGCTGGCCACCGGCGCCAGTGACGGAGCCGTGCTGCTGCGGGACGCCCTCACCGGCGAGCTGCTGCACACCCTGACCGGCCACGCCGACGGCGTCTGGCCGGTACGCCTGAGCCCCGGGGGCGACCTGGTGGCCGCGGGCGGCGGGGACGGCGTCGTCCGCGTGTGGGAGACCGCCTCCGGGCGGCCGGTCCACGAGCTGGACGGGCACCAGGCGCCGATCTTCACGGCGGCGTTCGTGCACGGGGCGCTGGTGACGGGCGACGCGGCAGGCGTGGTGCGGGTCTGGGACCTCGCCTCCGGGCAGCAGACGCGCACGCTGGACGGCCACCACGGCAGCGTCTTCCGCGCGGTGACCAGTCCCGGCGGCCACCTGCTGGTCACCGGCGACGAGGCAGGCGTGCTCAGGGTGTGGGACACCGCGACGTGGGCGCTGCGGCACACGCTGACCGGGCACCAGGGCAGCGTCTACTGCGTGGCGTTCTCACCCGACGGCTCGTTGCTGGCGAGCGGGGACACCGCCTGCAGCGTCCGCCTGTGGGAGCCGGTGGACGGCGTGGCACGCGGGGTGCTCACCACGCATCCGGCGTTCGTCTACCACGTGGCGTTCAGCCCGGACGGGCGCACGGTGGCGAGCGGCGACTCCAGCGGCGTGATCAGGCTGCAGCCGGTGGACGGCGGGCAGCGGGTGGAGCTGGCCGGGCACCGCAGCTCGGTCTGGCCGTTCGCGTACCGCCCCGACGGGCGTCAGCTCGTCACGAGCAGCAACGACGGCACGGTGCGGCTGTGGGACCCGGAGACGGGCAAGTGCCAGCGGGTGCTGCGCGGGCACGGGCGGCGCATCTCGTCGGTGCGCTTCAGCGCGGACGGCTCGATGCTGGCGACCAGCGGCAACGACGGCGTCGTGCGGGTGTGGGAGCCGCGGACGGGGCGGCGGTTGCGGGAGTTCACCGGCACGTCCGACCGGCTGATCTCCGCGGTGTTCTCCCCCGCCGGGCCGGTGCTGGCCACCTCCAGCAACGACGGCGGGGTGCACCTGTGGAACGCCATCACCGGCGACTACGAGCGCGAGCTCAACGCCGAGACCGACCACGTCTGGGCCGAGGCGTTCAGCCCCGACGGCAACATGCTGGCCACGGCCAACGACGACGACAGCGTCAAGCTGTGGTATCGGCCGACCGGGCGGCTGGCGGTCAACCTCATGGACCACCGCGGGCGGGTGCGCTCGATCGCGTTCAGCCCGGACGGCGCGTACGTGGCCACCGGCTGCGACGACAAGCTCGTCCGCATCTGGCACGTGGCCTCGGGCGGACGGGTGGCAACCCTCGAGGGGCACACCGACCGGGTGTACGCGGTCGCGTTCTCCCCCTCCGGGCGACACCTGGCCAGCGCCGGCAACGACGGCCGGGCCATGGTGTGGGAGCTGCGCCCGGCCCAGCCCTGGCAGCCTCGGCTGACGCACACGCTCGACGGGCACGACGGGCGGCTGTGGAGCGTGGCGTTCAACGCCACCGGCGACCGCCTGGCCACCGGGGGTGACGACCTGATGGTGCGGGTGTGGGACACCGCCAGCGGGCGGCGGCTGCACGAGCTGCCCGGGCACGCCCGGCGGGTGTGGTCGCTCGCCTTCAGCCCCGCCTCCGATCTGCTGGCCAGCGCCGGCGACGACGGCGTGGTGATCCTCTGGGAGGGAGGCGAGCGGCGGGCCACGTTACTCGGACTTCCCGAGGGGTGGGCGGCGCTGGCGCCCGACGGCCGCTACAAGATCCATGGGACGCCGGCCGGGCAGTTCTGGCACGTCATCGGGATGTCGCGGTTCGAGCTGGGCGAGCTGGACCCGTACCTGACGGCGGTGCGGCAGGTGCCGCTCGATTCACCGTTCTGATCGCCGGCGGCCGCGCGGGCCGGGAGATATGGAAAGATCCTTCTCCAGATCGTTCCGGTTGGGCCGAGCATCGCGAAGGGGATCACGTATGGCTTCCTGGCGTGGGTGGGCGCGGGCGGTCAAGATCGCCGTTGTCCTGGTCGGCGTGGCCGGCCTCGTGGCGGCGGGGATCCTGATCGGCGTCCCCGGCTTCCGCGGCACGCTCGACCCCCTTCCCGACCCGGCTGCGGACCGGACCC
>NZ_VCKY01000145.1 GCF_005889735.1 Nonomuraea turkmeniaca | reverse complement strand
GGCTTGCCGGTCTCCTTGACGATACGCAGCGCCCCAGCCCGGAACTCCGGATCAAAGCGCCGCCGCGTGACTGCTGCCACGACCAAACCCTTCCCGGTTCGGTCTCCACGCTACGAGGGGATGCACACTCAAGCTCCCCCAGCGCTGCATGGACGCGTTGCGCCTCCTCAAGGAAGCCCAGGACGTCGCGCGAGAGAAGGCGGCAGACCGATGGCAGGACACGGACCTCGTGTTCTGTACGCGGACAGGAACGCCCGTCACGGCCCACAACGTACGGCGGGACTTCCGAAAGGTCGTCGAGGCGACAGGGCTCACCGGACGGGAGTGGTCACCTCGCGAGCTGCGGCACAGCTTCGTGTCCGTGCTGTCAGACTCCGGCGTCCCCATCGAGGACATCTCGCGCCTGGTCGGCCACTCCAACACGGTGGTCACCGAGACGGTCTACCGGCACCAAATCAGGCACGTGATCATGCAGGGAGCTGCGGCGATGGACAAGATCTTCGGGAGTTAGTCCCCCAGTTAGTCCCTCAGACGCCGTTTTAAAGATCGAAGAACAAGTGTTTCCGCAGGTGGGCGGTACTGGGTTCGAACCAGTGACCCCTCGCTTGTAAGGCGAGTGCTCTACCGCTGAGCTAACCGCCCCTGATCGGCACTACACCTTACGACACCAGGGGGGCCGATCGCACATCCACCGTCCAGTCGGGGCCCAGTTCGGGGCGGCCGGCGGCGCGCCAGCCCAGGAGGGCGGCGCCGAGCATGCCGGCGTCCACGCCCAGTGCGGCCGGGATCAGCGGGGGTGCCTCGCGGAAGGCCAGGCGCTTGACGAGGCGGGTGCGTACGGGGTCGAAGAGGGCGGGGCCGGCCTCGGCGAGGCCGCCGCCCATGACGATGACCGACGGGTCGAGCAGGAGCGTGTACGTGGCCAGGGCGAGGGACAGGGCCTCCACGGCCTCGTCCCATACCTCGATGGCGATGGGATCATCCGAGATGACCACCTGCTCGGCCTTGACGCCCTCCACGCCGGCCCGCTGGCTGTAGCGGCGGCCCACCGAGGCGGCCGAGGCGTACGTCTCCAGGCAGCCGAACTGGCCGCACGCGCACTGTTCGCCGTCGGGGAAGACCGGGGTGTGGCCGATCTCGCCGGCCCAGCCCGACGAGCCGCCGTACGCCTCTCCTCGGATGATCGAGGCGCCGGCGATGCCTGTGCCGATGGGGAGGAACAGGAAGTCGGACAGGCCGCGGCCGGCGCCCAGGATGCTCTCGGCCAGCCCGCCGGTGCGTACGTCGTGTCCCAGCATTACCGGGATGTCCAGGGTAGTGAAGGCCGTGGCGGGGACGTCGCGCCAGCCCAGGTTGGTGGCGTAGAGGGCGGCGTCCTCGGACACCAGGCCGGGGACGGCCAGGCCCACGCCTGCCGGAGTGCCGTCACCTGCCGCGGCCAGGTGGCTGATGAAGTCGGAGATGGCGGTGACGACCGCGTCGGGGCCGTCCGCTCGGGGGGTGGGGCGCCGCTCGCTCAGCAGCACCGCGCCGGAGTCGCTGACCAGGCCGCCCTTCATGGACGTGCCGCCGACGTCGAGCGCGACAACGAACGCACTGCTCGACGTACCACTGCTGCTGGTGTTCATTGCGGACACGGAAGGAGACGATAGCGCAGGTCAGTAGATGTCTGGAATGTCCGGTCCTGCGTTTCCTCGCTCCCGGCGCCCCGTTCCCGGTTCCCCGAGTCCCCCACGTTTTTACAGGTTCGGGCTGGCGCGATGGGGGTCGGGGCCCACCGGCCCGGCGGCTCGGCGGCACCTGTCCGCAACGCCGCGAGGGCGCGTTTCGGCGGCGAGCGGACCATCCCCGCCGTACCCGCCCCTATCCCGCCGCACCGGCGCTCAAAGCGCGCCCAGACAGCGCTCAGGCGCGGCCCAGCACGCGGTTGAGCGCCGCTTCCACCTCCGCCGACAACCCCGGCGGCGGAGGGGCGGTGGAGCCGGAAAGGGGGATGTCAGAACGTGCCATCCACACGGCCCCGCAGGACCGGCACTCCACCTCGCCCAGCCGGCAGATCAGGGCCGTGGACGTGCACGTCTCGCACGCGTCGAGGTCGAGGTCGTGCAGCCGTTGACAGTCCGGGCAGATCAGGACCTGCGACTCCTTGCGCACCCCGCGCTGCCACGGGCTGGCGCCGCGGACCGGGTCCGTCTGCCGGGCCCCGCACCGGTAGCAGGGCATCGTTCCCTCCGAAGTCAGTGAATGTCGGCGAGTGCCTTGACGTAGTCGGCGACGTCACGTGCGGAGGCGATCGGATTGACCACCGACCACCGGATCACGCCCTCGCCGTCGATGATGAAGGTCCCCCGTAGCGCGAGCCCCTTCGCATCATCGAACACACCGTACGCCTGCGCGACCTGTCCGTGTGGCCAGAAATCAGAGAGCAGCGGGAACGTGTAACCCTCGCGTTCCGCCCACGCACGGTGCGTGAACACCGAGTCCACGGAGACGGTCAGCACCTGAGCGTCGTCGAACGGATGATCGCGCAGCGCGGACAGCTCGCTGTGGCATACGCCGGTGAAGGCGAGCGGGTAGAAGACCAGCACGACCTTCCTGCCCCGGAACCGGGACAGGCGCACCGGAGTGCCGTGCTGGTCCTGCAGCTCGAAATCCGGAGCCAGGGCGCCGACCTCGGCAGGATGTGCGTTCACGGGCATCATCCTGCCGCATGGCTGGCGCTCGGGCTCCCTACCGTGGTCTCACGGCCGACACGATCTGCCGCGTCCCATGGGCGACGCGATCTGCTGTCGTCCCACTGGAGACGCGATTTACCGTTTGCCCTTGGGCGTCACGAGCCTGGTCCCGGACCAGTCGGGTGCGGCGGAGATGCTGCTGGTCTGTGCAAGACCCGCGGTGGCGGCATCCTCCCCGATGTCGCTCGGCTCCACGTGGCCCTCGCGTCCCGCCTTGGGAGTCAGCAGCCAGATCTGGCCGCCTTCGGCGAGTGCTCGCATGGCGTCGCTGAGAGCGTCGAAGAGGTCGCCGTCGCCGTCGCGCCACCACAGCAGCACCACGTCCACGACGTCGTCGCTCTCCTCGTCCAGCAGTTCGTTGCCGGTCAGTTCCTCGATGGAGTCGCGGAGCTCGTCGTCGACGTCCTCGTCCCAACCGATCTCCTGCACCACCTGACCCGGCTTGAGGCCGAGTCGTTCGGCCAGGCCGCGCTCGCCCTGCGCCTGACCCGCGGTCGCGCTCACGTTTATCCCTCCTGCTTGAGTGGCCCCGCTTATGCGGTTTATCGCTTCGGCACAGTCCACACGCTGTGACCCTCAGTCGTCAACGGTCGCCACGGGTACGGCCCTAGTCGGCCAGAATCAATCAGACAAAAACGACAGGCGAACCTGGCGTTGCCGGTTGTCGACGTTCAGGTCCACGAGTGCGACCGACTGCCAGGTGCCCAGCGCCATCTGCCCGCCCAGCACGGGGATCGTGGCGTACGGCGGGATCAGCGCGGGCATGACGTGCGACCTGCCGTGGCCGCGCGAGCCGTGGGCGTGACGCCACCGGTCGTCAGCGGGCAGGACGTCGCGCAAGGCGGCGAGCAGGTCGTCGTCACTGCCCGAGCCCAGCTCGAGCAGGGCCACGCCGGCGGTGGCGTGCGGCACGAAAATGTGCAGCAACCCGTCCTCACCCTGAGCGCGCACGAAATCAGCGCATTCGGCAGTGATGTCGTGCACCGTCTCTCGTGAACCCGTGGCCACGGAGATGATTTCAGATCTCACAGGGAGATCTTACTTATGCACGACGACGGCATCGGGGCCGGGAAATACCAGCCCGGTGTGCCCATCGTCGAACCGCACCATGTAGGGAGGCGCCCCGTCAGGGCCCTGGACCTCCACGATCTCGCCTCCATGGTCCCTTTCACCCACGATGCTCCCGTGTACCAGGAGGCGATCGCCCACCGTCGCGTTCATACATCCCACATTGGTACGCGGAAAGGCCTACGAAAAGAGTGAATCCCGAGATCGGATGACTTTTGCCTCCCTCTTTCGGGGGAGGTCAGAACCATGACCAAAACGTTACGCGGCGCGGATTTGGCGTTTCAGGCTGCATGGCCGGATGCCGGCGTCGAACGTGCTGGTCACCGCCGATGCGGTGCTGCTGGTCGAGGCTGTGCTCGTGGCGGTCGTCCTGGTGCCGCTGACCTCGACCGTGGCCGTCGCCGTCGCGGTGGCTGTCGCCGTGGCCGTGCCCGTGCCCGTGGCCGTGGCGGTGGGCACGGGCACCGCCGCCGGCCGGGATCCGGCCACCTTGACCACGGCCCACCCGGCCCGGTCCCGGGCAGGACGATCACGGACGGACCGGCAGGGGCGGACCGGCAGGGGTGGTGGCGCGCTGCGAGCACCGCTCAGCCATTCTGGCCACCCGAAACAGTGGCACCCGTGACCGATAGGAGAGCTGCGCGCAGGACCATCGCTCCTCCTGCTGGCCTGGATCGCTGACGGCGATGCCGCCGTCGGGGTCGGGTGATGTTTTCTGCACGCCCGCATCGGCTCGTAGAAGAGTCGTTTGCCGCCCTTGCGCAGTCGCTCGGAGAGCGGGAATCCGCCTTCGGCATCGGGGTCAGGCCGGTCGGCGAGGCCCTGCTCAGGCATGCAACGGGCGAAGCGGACCAGACACTGCGTCTGGGCCGTGGTTATAGGGTGGCGCCTTCGACGGTAAACGGCGGCATGCGCGCCCTGATCGGCTTGTACGCCTCCACCACCGACTGGGGGCGGTACGGCACGTCGCCCGGAATGGTGATCTCGCCGGCCTCGCGGAGCACCGGGTCGGGGAAGTCCGGCGCGCCGTTCCGCCTGATGCACCAGGCGAGCTCCCCCGCCACGGCCACGGCCATGGCCCGGTCCGCGCGGCGCCGCCAGTAGGTGACGATCCTGCCGCCTGGCCGCCGCCCCGGCGCGCACGCCGCCATGAGCCCCAAGAGCCCCACGAGCCCCGGCGCCCAGCCCGAAGACCCACGAGCACCAGCACCAGCACCAGCACCGGCACCAGCGTGAGCGCCATGAGCGCCATGAGCGCCGACGAGAATGCCTCTCCCGCCCAGCCTTCCCGACCGTTCGGCGGCCCCGGAGGAGCCGTGCTCAACGGCCGGCGGCTAGACTCGCGCGGCACATCGCACCCGAGCGGGTGATGATCTCTCCTCTTCGGGGGATGTCATCGCTTGAGGCGCCGACGCAGGCGACCGGGCCAAGACACGCCGAGCGAAATTTCGTTAGTTTTCCTGTCTTGTTAAATTGGTTGAGCAATGTAACCTTTGATGCGATTCGTCCTACCATCGGTGGTCTAGGCCATCGGAGAGGCCCTGCCAGCAGGGACGCTCTGGTTACCGGTCAGTAGAGATGCGTTTTCTACGGCTAGCGACCAGGATGGAAGGCGACCCAGACCAGACATCAGTCATCCTCGGAAGGCGAGACCCAGTGGCTTCCGGACGCCAGCGATTCTCGATCATCAGCGACGGCCTACCCAGCCAGCTGCCTGATGTCGACCCCAGCGAGACCAACGAGTGGCTCGAGTCTCTCGACAACGTCGTCAAGACCGAGGGCCGTACCAGAGCCCGCTACCTCATGCTGCGCATGCTGGAGCGGGCCCGCGAGCACCAGGTCGGCGTGCCGGGCCTGCGCAGCACCGACTACATCAACACGATCCCGCCGGAGCGCGAGCCTTGGTTCCCGGGTGACGAGCACGTCGAGCGCCGCATCCGCGCCTACATCCGCTGGAACGCGGCCATCATGGTGTCCAGGGCCAACGCCCGCACCAACGTGGGCGGCCACATCGCCACCTACGCCTCGGCGGCCTCGCTTTACGAGGTGGGCTTCAACCACTTCTTCCGCGGCAAGGACCACGGCGAGTCGGGCGACCAGGTCTTCTTCCAGGGGCACGCGGCGCCGGGCATCTACGCCCGCGCCTTCCTCGAGGGGCGGCTCAACGAGAGCCAGCTCGACGCGTTCCGTCAGGAGCTGTCGCACGGCTTCCGCGGCCTGCCCTCCTACCCGCACCCGCGGCTCATGCCGGACTTCTGGGAGTTCCCCACGGTCTCCATGGGCCTGGGCCCGATCGGCGCGATCTACCAGGCGCGGTTCAACCGCTACCTGCTCAACCGCCAGATCAAGGACACCAGCCGCAGCCATGTGTGGGCGTTCCTGGGCGACGGCGAGATGGACGAGCCCGAGTCGCTCGGCGCGATCGGCCTGGCCGCCCGTGAGGAGCTCGACAACCTCACGTTCGTGATCAACTGCAACCTGCAGCGGCTCGACGGCCCGGTACGCGGCAACGGCAAGATCATCCAGGAGCTGGAGTCGTACTTCCGCGGCGCGGGCTGGAACGTGATCAAGGTCGTGTGGGGCCGCGACTGGGACCCGCTGCTCGCCGCCGACGTGGACGGCGTGCTGGTCAACCAGATGAACACCACGCCGGACGGGCAGTTCCAGACCTACTCGGTCGAGTCGGGCGCCTACATCCGCGAGCACTTCTTCGGCTCCGACCCGCGCCTGCGCAAGATGGTCGAGCACCTGACCGACGACGACATCCGCAAGCTGTCGCGCGGCGGCCACGACTACCGCAAGGTCTACGCGGCGTTCAAGTCGGCCCGCGAGCACGTCGGCCAGCCGACCGTGATCCTCGCCCAGACCATCAAGGGCTGGACGCTGGGCAAGGACTTCGAGGCGCGCAACGCCACGCACCAGATGAAGAAGCTCACCAAGGCCGAGCTGAAGGAGTTCCGCGACCGGCTCTACCTGCCGATCCCGGACTCTGCGCTGGAGGGCGACCTGCCGCCCTACTTCCACCCGGGCGAGAACGACGCCGAGATCCAGTACATGAAGGAGCGCCGCGCCGCGCTCGGCGGCGTGCTGCCCAAGCGGGTCATGCGCGCCAAGCCGATCAAGCTGCCCGGCGACGAGGTCTACGGCGGCTTCGCCAAGGGCTCGGGCAAGCAGCAGGTCGCCACCACGATGGCGTTCGTGCGGCTGCTCAAGGACCTCATGCGGGACAAGGAGATCGGGCACAGGTTCGTGCCGGTCATCCCGGACGAGGCCCGGACGTTCGGTCTGGACGCCATGTTCCCGACGGCGAAGATCTACTCGCCGCACGGCCAGACGTACGAGGCCGTCGACCGCGAGCTGCTGCTGTCGTACAAGGAGGCCGTGCAGGGGCAGATCCTGCACGAGGGCATCAGCGAGTCGGGCTCCATGGCCTCGACCATCGCGGCCGGCACCACCTATGCCACGCACGGCGAGCACATGATCCCGATCTACATCTTCTACTCGATGTTCGGCTGGCAGCGCACCGGCGACTCGATGTGGCAGATGGGCGACCAGATGGGCCGCGGCTTCCTGATCGGCGCCACCGCGGGCCGCACCACGCTCAACGGCGAGGGCCTGCAGCACGAGGACGGCCACACGCCGCTCATCGCCTCGACCAACCCGGCCGCGATCTCCTACGACCCGTCCTGGGCGTTCGAGGTGGCGTACATCGTCAAGGACGGCCTCAGGAGGATGTACGGCGACCAGCCGGAGAACGTCTTCTACTACCTGACCGTCTACAACGAGCCCTACCTGCAGCCGGCCCAGCCGGCGAACCTCGACGTGCAGAGCCTGCTCAAGGGCCTGTACAAGTTCGCCGACGGACCGCAGACGCAGGGTCCCAAGGCCAACATCCTGTCCTCGGGCGTGGCGGGGCCGTGGGCGATGGAGGCGCAGCGGCTGCTGGCCGAGGACTGGGGTGTGTCGGCCGACGTGTGGTCGGCCACGTCGTGGTCCGAGCTGCGCCGCGAGGCGCTGGCGTGCGAAGAGCACAACCTGCTCAACCCGGACGACGAGCAGCGCGTCCCGTACGTCACCCAGGCGCTCTCCCAGGCCCAGGGGCCGATCGTGGGCGTCAGCGACTACATGAAGGCCGTGCAGGACCAGATCGCACAGTGGGTGCCAGGTGACTGGTCCTCGCTGGGCACCGACGGATTCGGCCTGTCCGACACCCGCTCGGCGCTGCGCCGCCACTTCCACGTGGACGCCGCGTCGATCACGCTGGCCGTGCTCACCCAGCTCGTGAAGCGCGGCGAGCTCGACGGCGAGGTGTTGCGCGAGGCCATCGCCCGCTACCACCTCAAGAACGGCGTCACCGAGGCAGGCGGCGCGGAGAGCAACGACACCCAGTCCATGGGGATCTGAACGACCCTGGTGAGGCGGCACGCCGGGTCACGTCGACCCAGCTCAGAGCATCTGCGCTACGTGCCGCCTCACCCTGTTTGAGTGCACGGTCGCGTATTGTGGGCACTACTTCCCCCCGGAGAGACGAGGGGAAGTTTGTGCCATGCGACGCGTTCTAGCCGCCACCCTGATGCTGGCGGCCGCCGGCTGTTCCACTGTGCCCGCCGCCACCCAGTCTGGCGGGGGCCCCGACACCATCGAGTGGGGGCCCTGCACCGACATCAAGCGACCTGACGGCGAGCCACCGGCCCGCCAGGACGCCTCGGTGCGCTGTGGGAAGCTTGCCGTGCCCCTGGACTACGCCAAGCCGGACGGGGAGAAGATCGAGCTGGCGCTGATCAAGTTGCCGGCCACGGGCAAACGCCTCGGGTCGGTGGTGTTCAACTTCGGCGGCCCAGGCGCGTCCGGGGTGGACACGCTCGACCAGGCCGGCAAGGCGCTCACCACGCTGCGGGCCCGCTACGACTTGATCAGCTTCGACCCGCGCGGCGTCGAGCGCAGCTCCGGGGTGCGCTGTGGCAGCGGCGCCGAGATGGACCGGTTCACCTCGCTGGACACGCTGCCACCGACCGACGAGACGCACCGGCGGAGCGAGGCGGCCAACAAGCAGTTCGCCGCGCTCTGCCAGAAGAACTCCGGCAAGATCCTTCCGCACGTCGGCACCGTGAACGCGGCCCGCGACATGGACCGCATCCGCGCCGCCCTGGGCGACGCCAAGCTCAACTACGTCGGCATGTCGTACGGCACCCAGCTCGGCGGCGTCTACGCCACCGCTTTCCCCAAGAACGTGGGCCGCATGGTGCTCGACGCGCCGCTCGACCCGACGGTCACGTTCGAGCAGCGGACGCTGGCCCAGACGCGTGGCTTCCAGCAGGCGTACGAGAGTTTCCTCAAGGCGTGCGTCAAGGACTCCTGCGCGGTCGGCAAGGACCTGGCCACCGCCAACGCCAACGTCGAGAACCTGATGAACGAGCTGGCGGCCAAACCGCTGAAGGTCGGCGACCGCCCGCTCACCCAGGGGCTGGCCTCCACGGGCGTGGCCGCCGCGTTGTACTCGGAGATGACCTGGCCGTTCCTGGAGCAGGCGCTGGGCGACACGCTCAAGGGCAGGGGCGAGGCGCTGATGTACCTGGCCGACTCCTACACCGGGCGTAACCAGGACGGCACGTACTCCACGCAGATGACCAGCTTCCCGGCGATCACCTGCGTGGACACCGCCGAGCGGCCGACCGCGGAACAGTTGCGGCGGACCGAGCAGGCCGCGCTCAAGATCTCGCCGCTGTTCGGCAGCGAGGGCTCGGGCGGGCTGTGCCGGGTGTGGCCGGCCAAGGGCAGCGACGAGGCGCGGCACGTGAACGCCACCGGTTCGGCGCCGATCGTGGTGGTGGGCGGCAAGGGCGACCCGGCCACGCCGTACGAGTGGGCGCCCAAGCTCACGGCCCAGCTCAGGACCGCCACGCTGGTCACGTACATGGGCGAGGGGCACGGCGCGTACCTGTCGGGCAGCAAGTGCGTGCAGGGGCTCGTGGACGCGTACCTGATCAACGGCACGGTGCCGCAGAAGGGGGCCACCTGCCCGGCGGCCTAGTGTGTGGCAGGTGAAGGACTACGAGTCAGAGATCGAGACGGAGGCAGCGCGCCTCGCGGAGCTGGCGGGCGATGTGTCGGTCCCGGTGCCCACGTGCCCCGGCTGGACGCTCGCCGAGCTGATCACCCATGTCGGCCAGACACACCGCTGGGCCGTGCACGTGCTGCGCAACCAGGTTCAGGAGCGGATCTGGTCGCGTCAGGTGCCCAGCGGGCTGGCCGAGGGCCAGAGCGGCGACGCCGCCTGGCTGCTGTCCGGGGCCGGCGAGCTGCTGCGGACGCTGCGCGAGACCGACCCGCAGCTGCCGGTGTGGACCTGGGGCCCTGACCGGCGGGCGTCCTGGTGGCCGCCGCGGATGTTGTTCGAGCTGGTGATCCACCGGGCCGACGCCGAGCTCGCGCTCGGCCTGGACCCGGTGATCCCGGCGGCTTTGGCGGCGGACGGCATCGAGGAGCTCCTCCACAACCTGCCGTCCGCGACCTGGGTCACCCGGCCGTTGGCCGAGCTCGGCGTGGAGGGGGCCACGATCCACCTCCACGCGAACGACGCCGACGGCGAATGGACGATCACCCAGGGACCCGCTGGGGCCGTCGAATGGGCCCGCGGTCACGCCAAGGGCGACGCCGCCGTCCAGGGCCCGGTGAGCGACCTGCTCCTCATGCTGTACGGCAGGCGCTCCCCCGACGCCCTCACCGTGTACGGGGACCGCGCCCTGCTGCAGCGCTGGCTGGCCGCGGCCGCCTTCTGACCCTCGGCCGCCTCCAGACACCACCCGGACGCTGCCCCGGAACGCGAACAGGCCCTGGGCGCGCCGCCGCTCGGCGATCGGCGGCGTGCCCAGGGTGAAGGGTGAACCGCTCCTGGGAACCCGGGAATCCTGCTCCTGGGAAGCGGCCCGTGGCAGGCCGGGGTCGGCGGGGAAGGCGCTCTCCACGGCCCGGCCACGGGTCATCACCTGCGGTGGAAGATCCCGAAGACGCTGCCGGACGTGTCACGCAGGTAGGCGAAGTCGGTGCCCGCCCCGTCGTCGATCACCTTCGTGAGCACCTTGCCGCCGAGCGCCTCGCTCTTGGCGCAGCTCTCCTCGACGTCGGCCACCTGGACATGGAAGATCGCGTGGTTGGGGAACTCTCCCTTGGTGTTGTAGAGCCCGCCCGCCGGCTGCTCACCGCCCGGATAGCCGATCATCCGATAGTCGATCGGCCCCTCGCCACCCGCGAACGTCCAGCCGAACAGCCCGCCGTAGAACGTCTGGGCGCCCTCCGGGTCATCGGTCGCAACCTCGAACCACGTCACCGTGTTGTCCATCACCGTCTCCTTGCTTTCTCGAACAAGACAACGATGTAACGCGATGGCGACAACCCTATGTCGGTGTTTTCGATTGATTAATCGAGCACAGTGCCGTGCACGATCATCTCGGGCACGTCGGTGGCGAAGCCTTCGAGGGGCCGGTCGGGGCAGCGCTCGGCGGTGACGGTGGCGGTCGCGATGCGGTCGAGGCGGAAGACGCGTACGTCGTCCCGCAGCCGGCACCACGCCACGAGATACCAGAACCCCCCACGCCCGCCCAGGAACACGCCGGGCTCGACGTCGCGGGAGGTGAGCGCCCCCTTGGCGTCGGCGTATTCGAGCCTGAGCACGCGACGCCGCAGCAGCGCCTCTTCGATGGCCCGGGAGATGCCCTCCGCGCCGAGTGGCTTGATCGCGCTGCCCGGTTCGTCCGGCAGGCGCATGAGCTGCACCCGGCGGGCCAGCTCCCTGGCCAGATCACCCTCGGGCCCGGGCATGGCGGCGACCACCTTGCGTAAGGCGCTGCGCGCCTGCCGCCCGAACGGCTGGTCGCCGGCCCGGCTGAGCGCCACCGCGATGGCCACCGCCTCGGCGGGCGTGAAATTGAGCGGGGGCAGGGACATCTTCTTGTCGATGGCGTAACCGCCCTTGCGGCCCGCCTCGGCGTAGATCGGCACGCCCGACTCCTGCAGCGCGGTGATGTCGCGCTCGATCGTGCGCACGCTGACCTCGAACCGCTGCGCCAGCTCCCGCGCGGAACGGCAGCGGGGTGCGATGGCACGCAGGTCCTCGACGAGCGCGTAGAGCCGGTCGGTACGATTCACAGCCGTGACGCTACGCCGCGCCACCGACAATCGCCGGGCGCTCGGCAGCCCCCGGCACACCCTCCTCACTGCCCGGCCACAGGGGTCTCACGGTTGCGGCCAGTATCCTGCCATCCCCTGTGGCGCATCTCACACCGGGGTCGGAGCCCCACGCGAGAAGGCCTGCTTTCACGTCCCGGCAAACGGTCACAGGTTTTTCGCCGGCGATGTCGAGGAGGTCGCACCGGCTCCGACCACCCACGAAACCATCCGAAGGAAAGGCAGCCCGCCATGAAATACATGATCATCATCTACGGCAACAAGGAGATGTGGGAGTCGTACCCGGCCGAGGAGCAGCAGAAGGCCATCGCCGAGCAGGACGCGTTCAACCTCAAGTACGCCGAGACCGGCGAGTTGCTGGGCGCGTACGGCAACGCCGACGCCGCCGAGGCCAAGACCGTGCGCGTACGCAATGGCCTGCCCGCCGTGACCGACGGCCCCTACTTGGAGTCCAAGGAATACCTGGCGAGCTGGTATCTGGTCGATGTCGACGACGAACAGCGCGCCCTGGACATCGCCGCCGAGGTGCCCTTCGCCTCGATCAACGCGGTCGAGGTCTGGCCGATCCTGCACGAGGCCCCGGGCAACAAGGTTTAGGCGCGGGCCCAGTCGAGCAGCTGGTCGAGCGGCCAGGTGTTGACGATGCGCTCGGCGTCGACGCCGCTCCTGGCCGCTCGCTCGCAGCCGTACCGCTGCCAGTCGAGCTGCCCGGGCGCGTGCGCGTCGGAGTCGATCGCGAACACGCAGCCCATCTCGTACGCCAGCCGCATCAGCCGCTTCGGCGGGTCGAGCCGATCGGGCCGGGAGTTGATCTCGACCGCCACCCCGAACCGCCGGCAGGCCTCGAAGACCAGCTCGGCGTCGAACTCCGACTCCGGCCGCTTGACGCCCCGCTTGCCACCGGCCTGGACGACCCGCCCCGTGCAGTGCCCCAGCACGTCCACGAGGGGGTTGGCGATCGCGGTGACCATCCGCCGTGTCATGTCGTCCCCGCCCATGCGCAGCTTGGAGTGCACGCTGGCGACCACGACGTCCAGCCGCTCCAGCAACGCGGGGTCCTGGTCGAGCGTGCCGTCCAGGTTGATGTCCACCTCGATGCCGGTGAGGATCCTGAACGGAGCCAGCCGCTCGTTGAGCTTCGCCACGACCTCCAGCTGCCGCTCCAGCCGCTCCGCGGAGAGCCCTTTGGCGACGGTCAGCCGCGGCGAGTGGTCGGTCAGCGCCACGTACTCGTGACCGAGACCGATGGCCGCCTCGGCCATCTCCTCGATCGGCGAGCCGCCGTCCGACCAGTCCGAGTGGCTGTGCAGGTCGCCTTTCAACGCGGCACGCAGAGCGGCGGTCTCGGCGTCCAGCTCGACCCCGGCGGTGGCCCGCATCCTTCGCAAGTACGTAGGAACCTGGCCGTCCAGGCTTTCGTTCACTACAAGGGCGGTGACTTTGCCGATGCCGGGAAGGTCACCGAGTCCGCCGGTGCGGGCCAGCCGTACGAGCTCGTCCCTGGGGAGGTCGGCGATGACCGCGGCGGCGCGGCGGAAGGCACGCACGCGGTACGTGGGCTCGCCGGCGCGTTCCAGCAGGAAGGCGATCTCGCGCAGCGCCTCAGTCGGTTCCATGCGTTAAGTCATACCCAAGCGAGTGGCAACCGGGGTCCACTAGACATTGATCAGGGACAAGGGCCGACGCTAGGCTGATCGGCCCAGGAAAGCAGGAGTTGATGGCAGAGCAGCCGCGCAAGTCGTCCAAGGTCGTCCCGCTGGTCGTCCTAGGCGTCCTGTCCGTCATGGTGGTCGGTTACTGCTCCGCCGTGCAGGACGACGACGAGGTCACCGCGGACTGCGTCATCCAGCTTGCGGACGGCACCTACGAGGTCGTGGACGACGACAACTGCGAGGACGACGACGGCCGCACGCACTACTACGGCGGCTCGCGCGGGGCCTACATCTGGTACTACGGCGGCCGCCGGGTCGGCAACCGGGTCGAGGGCGGCAGC
This sequence comes from Nonomuraea turkmeniaca, assembly GCF_005889735.1. Lineage (GTDB taxonomy): Bacteria > Actinomycetota > Actinomycetes > Streptosporangiales > Streptosporangiaceae > Nonomuraea > Nonomuraea turkmeniaca. The sequence goes on along the minus strand of NZ_VCKY01000145.1, from coordinate 13,105 downwards.
ACCTACCGGCCTTCCGACGTGAACATCTCCTCCCGCAACGGCAAGTCGATCCAGCGCGGCGGGTTCGGCAACAGCTGGAGCGGCGGGAGCTGAGAGATGCGCCGCGAGCATGGCACTCCCAGGGACGGCTGGGAGAAGACGATCGAAAGCCACGGCCTGGCCTACCACCGGGCCGCACACCCCGCGGGGCTGAGCCGGCCCTACTGGGACGAGTCCGTGCACTACGTGTTCTCGATGGACGAGGTCGAGGCGCTGGAGGAGCAGGTCGAGGAGCTTCACGGCATGTGCCTGCGCGCCGTCGAGCACGTGATCTCCACCGGACGCTTCGCCGACTTCGCCGTCCCCGAGTGGGCGTGGGAGGAGGTGGCCCGCTCGTGGGAGCGCCGCGACCCGCACGTGTACGGCCGCTTCGACCTGCGCTACGACGGCACCGGCCCGGCCAAGCTGCTGGAGTACAACGCCGACACGCCGACCTCGCTGGTGGAGTCGTCCGTCGTGCAGTGGTTCTGGCTGCAGGACACGCACCCTGATGACGACCAGTGGAACTCCGTGCACGAGCGCCTCATCGACCGCTGGCGCGAGCTGCGCCTGCCTCCGGGGCCCGTGCACTTCTCGTTCACGAACGCGGACGAGACCGGCGAGGAGGCCATGACGGTGGCGTACCTGCAGGAGACCGCCGAGCAGGCGGGCCTGCAGACGGCCGCCATCGCCATGGAGGACATCGGCTGGGACTCGCTCAACCGGCGTTTCGTCGACCTCGACGAGCAGATGATCCGCTCGGTGTTCAAGCTCTATCCCTGGGAGTGGATGCTGGCCGACGAGTTCGGGCGGCACGCGGTACGGCACGCGACCTGGATCGAGCCGCTGTGGAAGGCGCTGCTGTCGAACAAGGCGCTGCTGGCCGTGTTGTGGGAGCTCTACCCCGGGCACCCCTCACTGCTGCCCGCCTACCTGGACGGCCCGCGCGACCTGACCTCCTACATCGCCAAGCCGCTGCTCGGCCGGGAGGGCGCCTCCATGCGGATCGTCACCCCGGAGGGCACCCAGGAGACGCCCGGCAGATACGGCCAGGAGGGCTACGTCTTCCAGGGCTTCGAGGCGCTGCCGCTGTTCGAGGGCCAGCGGCCGGTGCTCGGCGCCTGGGTGGTCGCCGACGAGCCGGCCGGGCTCGGCATCAGGGAGACGACCGGCCTGATCACCGATGACACCTCCTCTTTCGTCCCGCACCGCATCGGGGTCTGACCCCTCACGTGAATAGGAACTGACGTGACCCTTCTCGAGACCCTCGCCCGTGGGGCGGGCGCCATCGCCTCCTATGCCGCCGTCGGCGTGATCCTGATGATCGTGGGCTTCTACGTGATCGACTGGGCCACCCCCGGCAAGCTGAGCGAGATCATCCGCAGCGAGCGCAACCCCAACGCCACCCTGCTCGCCACGTCGGCCCTGGCGGCCGTCGGCCTGATCGTGGCCGCGTCCATCTGGTCCTCCGGCGGCCGGCTCGCCGAGGGCCTGGCGGGCACGGCGGTGTTCGGTCTGGTCGGCATCGTGGTGCAGACCGTGGCGATGCTCATCTTCGACAAGATCGTCGGCATCTCCGTCCGCGACCTGATCAAGGAGCAGCAGTTGCAGCCGGGCGCCCGGCTGCTGGCCGTGACGCATGTGGCGATCGGCCTGATCACCGCCGTCGCCGTCATCTGACCGGCGTCGCGTTCACCGGGGCCGAACTGGCACTCTAGGAGACGTGACAGACCGGACCCGCGAGGACACCACGCGCAGGCTCGAGCGGGCCATGGGCTCGCTCGGCACGGCGGCGATGGCACGCATGGACGAGCAGCTGCCGTGGTTCCGCGCGCTCAGCGCCGAGGACCGGTCGTGGGTGGGGCTCGTGGCTCAGGCAGGCATCGCGGCGTTCGTCGAATGGTTCTCGACCGCCGGGGAGGACCCGCCCAAGCCCAGCATCGAGTTCTTCGGCACGGCGCCGCGCGAGCTGAAGCGCTCGATCTCGCTCCAGCAGACCGTCGACATCGTCAGGGTCGTGGTCGAGATCGTCGAGGCGCGCACCCACGAGCTGGCCGCCCCCGGCGGCGAGGACCAGTTGCAGCAGGCCATGCTGCGCTACACCCGGGACGTGGCCTTCGCCGCCGCCCACGTCTACGCCCGCGAGGCCGAGGCCAGGGGTTCGTGGGACGCCCGGCTGGAGGCGCTGATCGTGGACGCCCTGGTGCGCGGCGAGGTGGACGACGGCCTGCACTCCTGGGCCGCCGCGCTCGGCTGGACCTCCTCCCCCGTGGTCGTCATCGCCGGCCACGCCCCCGACGGCGACCCCCGCGCGGTGATCGACGGGCTCCGGGAGAAGGGCCGCCGCATCGGCATGGACCTGCTGGCCGGCGTGCAGGCCGACCGGCTGATCGTGATCGTCGGCGGCGCCGCAAGCGTTGACGACGCGGCCAAGCAGGTCGTGGCCCGCTTCGGCATCGGGCCCATCGTGCTCGGGCCCGAGGTCCCCGACCTGCACGCGGCCGCCAGGTCGGCCAGGGCCGCGCTGGCCGGGCTGAAGGCGTCCTCCGGATGGCCGGACGCGCCCCGCCCGGTGCACGCCGAGGACCTGCTGGCCGAGCGGGCGCTCGACGGCGACGACGACGCCAGGCGGCAGCTCATCGAGAACGTCTACCTGCCGCTCGCCGGCACTCCGCTGCTCGACACGCTGGCCACGTACCTGGAGCAGGGCACGTCGCTGGAGGCGACGGCGCGGTTGTTGTTCGTCCACCCCAACACCGTCCGCTACCGGCTCAAGAAGATCACCGAGCTGACCGGATACCAGCCCACCGAAGGGCGGTCCGCCTTCACGCTCCAGGTCGGCCTGATCCTCGGCAGGCTCGCGGAGAGCGCCGTAACCTGGCGCGCCCTAACGTAATGGCACCGAAATCCCCACTGTAGGGTTCCTACAAAGAGGCCTGGACAAAGTTCGTACGGATCTCTATCCGCGTGTCGGAGTTCTACAGGGCAAGGTGGATTTCGTGCTTGTAGTCGTCGCTCCGGGCCAAGGTGCCCAAACCCCAGGCTTCCTGACGCCATGGCTCGACCTGCCCGGTCTCGCGGACCGGCTCGGCGCCTGGTCCGAGGTCGCCGGGATCGACCTGATCGCCTACGGGACGACCGCCGACGCCGACGAGATCCGCGACACCGCCGTCGCCCAGCCGCTGCTCGTGGCCGCTGCCCTGGTCTCGGCCGAGGCCCTCGGCGCGGCCCCTGACCTGCTTGCCGGCCACAGTGTGGGCGAGTTCGCCGCGGCCGCGCTGGCCGGGGTGCTCACCCCAGAGCAGGCCCTCACCCTCGTCCGCGAGCGTGCCCAGGCCATGGCCAAGTCCGCCGCCATCACCGAGACCGGCATGACCGCCGTGCTCGGCGGCGTGGAGGACGAGGTGCTCGCCGCCATCGAGCGGCACGGGCTGACGCCCGCCAACATCAACGGCTCCGGCCAGATCGTGGCCGGAGGCACGACGGAGCAGCTGGCCGCGTTCAAGGAGGACGCGCCGGCCCGCGCCCGGCTCATCCCGCTCTCCGTGGCGGGCGCGTTCCACACACACCACATGGCCCCGGCCGTGGAGAGCCTGCGCGAGGCGGCCACGAACATTGTGCCCGCCGACCCGCGGGTCACGCTGCTGTCCAACTCCGACGGCAAGCCTGTCGCCTCCGGCGCCGAGTTCGTCGAGCGGCTGGTCAAGCAGGTCAGCAGCCCCGTCAGGTGGGACGCCTGCTCGGAGACCATGGCGGAGCTCGGCGTCACCACCATGATCGAGCTGCTGCCCGGCGGCACGCTGACCGGCCTCGCCAGGCGCGGCCTGCGGGGCGTGCAGACGGTGGCGCTGAAGACACCGGACGACCTTGACGCGGCCAGGGAGCTGATCAAATGAAGATCTCCGAGATCGCCCCTGGCAGCAGGGTGCTGGCGCTCGGCCACTACCAGCCGGCCAACGTCGTCACCAACGACGATCTGGCCAAGACCATGGACACCAACGACGAGTGGATCCAGTCGCGCGTCGGCATCAAGGAGCGCAGGGTCGCGCCCGATAGCGAGTCGCTCGAGGACATGGCCACCATCGCCGGCGGCAAGGCGCTGGCCGCGAGCGGCCTGTCGCCCGACGACGTCGATCTGGTCATCGTCGCCACCTGCACGCTCGAGTCGCAGATCCCCAACGCCTCCGCCATCGTGGCGCACCGCCTCGGCATCAAGGCGCCGGGCGCGTTCGACGTCAACGCCGCCTGCGCCGGCTTCTGCTACGCGCTCGCCACCGCCGACACCGCCGTCCGCGCGGGCTCGGCCAAGCACGTGCTGGTCATCGGCGCGGAGAAGTTGTCGCAGTGGGTGAACTGGACCGACCGGGCCACCGCCGTGATCTTCGCCGACGGCGCCGGGGCCGCGGTGGTGGGCCCCTCCGACACGCCCGGGATCGGCCCCGTCGTCTGGGGCAGCGCCGGTGACAAGGCCGATGCCATCCGTATCCAGGACCGCACGACGTTCCTGCACCAGGAGGGGCAGACCGTCTTCCGCTGGGCCACCACCGCGCTGTACCCGGTGGCACTGGAAGCCTGCTCCCGCGCGGGGGTTGACCCGGCCGAGCTGTCGGCGTTCGTGCCGCACCAGGCCAACCTGCGCATCATCGAGGCCATCGCCCGCAAGCTCGGCGCCGACAAGGCCGTCGTCGCGCGGGACATCGTCAACGCCGGCAACACCTCCGCCGCGTCCATCCCGCTCGCGCTGTCGCGCATGCTGGAGCGCGGCGAGGTCCGTTCCGGCGGTCTCGCGCTCATCCTCGGATTCGGCGCGGGGCTCACCTACGCGGGCCAAGTGATCGAGATTCCGTAGGATCACGCCCGTACCACTCGAAGCTTGTGCGGCGCAGCCGCACAAAACCAGGAAATCAAAGGAGAACCAACAACATGGCTGCCAGCGAGCAGGAGATCCTCGAAGGCCTCGGCAAGATCATCAACGAGATCACCGGCATTCCGGCCTCCGACGTGACGCCCGAGAAGAACTTCGTGGACGACCTCGACATCGACTCCCTGTCCATGGTCGAGATCGCCGTGGCCGCCCAGGACGAGTTCGGTGTCGAGATTCCCGACGACCAGCTCAAGAACCTGAAGACGGTCAAGGACGTCCTCACCTTCATCCAGGCCTGACGGACGGGAAACCTGCTGGAAGGACTGCCGCTACGGGCCTCGACCCGGCACGGCAGTGCGGCGGCAGTCTGATGAGCAGGTTTCTTCTCCGATGGCCCCTCTCTGACTAGCAAGGAGCGCGAAACGTGAGTGCGAACCGGGTACGTGTCGTCGTCACCGGGCTTGGAGCGACGACGCCCGTCGGTGGAGACGTCACCTCGACCTGGACGGCGCTCCTCGCCGGTCAGTCGGGCGTCGAGGCTCTCACCACGGACTGGATCGACACCGTCCCCGTGAAGTTCGCGGGGACGGCCGCGGTGGATCCCGCTGAGGTGCTGCCGCGGCCCGAGGCCCGCAGGCTGGACCGCAGCGAGCAGTTCGCCATGGTCGCCTCCAGGGAGGCCTGGCAGGACGCCGGCGCCCCCGAGGTGGCGCCCGAGCGGCTCGGCGTCGTGGTCTCCAGCGGCATCGGCGGCATCAACACCACGCTGGCCGCCTACGACACCTACCGGGAGCGCGGCTGGAGCCGCCTGTCGCCCTTCACGGTGCCGATGCTCATGCCCAACGGCCCGGCCGCCTGGATCGGCCTCGACCGGCGCGCCCAGGCAGGCGTGCACGCCACGGTGTCGGCGTGCGCGTCCGGCGCCGAGGCCATCGGCTACGCCATGGACATGATCAGGGCGGGCCGCGCCGACGTGGTCGTCGCCGGTGGCACCGAGGCGGCCATCCACGGGCTCAACATCGCGGCCTTCGCCGCCGCGCGGGCCATGTCCACCCGCAACGACGACCCGGCGGGCGCGTCCCGGCCGTGGGACCGCGACCGTGACGGGTTCGTCCTCGGCGAAGGCGCCGGCATCGTCGTGCTGGAGTCCGAGGAGCACGCCAAGGCGCGCGGCGCGCGCATCTACGCCTACTGCGCCGGCGTCGGCTACTCCGCCGACGCCCACCACATCACCCAGCCCGAGCCCGAGGGCCGGGGCATCATCATGGCGATGACCCACGCGCTCACCGACGCGGGCATCACCGGCCTCGACATCAAGCACGTCAACGCACACGCCACCTCGACCCCCGCGGGCGACGTCGGCGAGGTCCAGGCGGTGGCCAAGGCCATCGGCACCCACCCGCTGGTGACCTCCACCAAGTCCATGACCGGGCACCTGCTCGGCGGCGCGGGCGGCATCGAGTCCGTCTTCACGATCAAGGCGCTCCAGGAACGGATCGTCCCAGCCACCATCAACCTCGACAACCTCGACGACGGCATCGAGGTGGACCTCGTCTACGGCGAGAACCGCCCGCTGCCGGAAGGCGACATCGCCGCGGTCAACAACTCGTTCGGGTTCGGCGGCCACAACGTGTCCGTCGTGTTTAAGGGGGCTTAATGACCGTGCTCGACAACCGGGTGGTGACGCAGGACTCCGATGAGGAGCCTGCCGATCCCCGCGATCCAGCCGTCCGCCTTGCCGCGCTGCTCGATGTGGGCTCGCTGCGGCTGATCACTCCTGAGGACAAGAGCGGCGCTCTGGCCGCCATGGGCCGCGTCGAGGGCGTACCCGTCGTCGCCTTCTGCAGCGACGCCCGCATCCAGGGCGGCGCCATGGGCAGCGAAGGTTGCGAGCACATCGTGCACGCCTACGACGTGGCCGTCCGTGAACGGGTGCCGGTCATCGGGATCTGGCACTCCGGCGGTGCGCGACTCGCCGAAGGCGTCGAGTCGCTGCACGCCGTCGGCCGGGTCTTCGCCGCCATGACCAAGGCGTCCGGCATCGTGCCGCAGATCTCCGTCGTCGTCGGCCCCGCCGCCGGCGGCGCCGCGTACGGCCCCGCCCTCACCGACCTGGTCATCCTGGCCGACTCGGGCCGCATCTTCGTCACCGGCCCCGACGTGGTCCGCAGCGTCACCGGTGAGGACGTCGACTCCGCCGCCCTGGGCGGCCCCGAGCCCCACAGCAAGCGCAGCGGCGTCGTGCACATCGTCACCAAGACCGAGACCGACGCGTACGTCAAGGCACGCCAGCTCGCCACACTCCTCGGCCACCAGGGCCGCGTCCGGACGTCGGCCATCGAGGAAGTGGACTTCTCGACGCTGCTGCCCGAGTCCGCGAGGCGCGCCTACGACGTCAAGCCGCTCGTCAACGGCCTGCTCGACGAGCCCGGCGTCGAGCTGCACCCCAAGTGGGCGCCGAACATCGTCACGTCGCTGGGCCGCCTCGGTGGCCGGACGGTCGGTGTGATCGCCAACAACCCGATGCGGCTCGGCGGCTGCCTCGACGCCACGTCCGCCGAGAAAGCCGCTCGCTTCGTACGTATGTGTGACGCGTTCGGCGTGCCTTTGGTTGTCCTCGTGGACGTTCCGGGTTATCTGCCGGGCGTCGGCCAGGAGCATGACGGCGTGGTCCGGCGCGGCGCCAAGCTGCTGCACGCCTTCGCCGAGGCGTCGGTGCCGCGGATCACGCTGGTCACGCGCAAGGCGTACGGCGGGGCCTACATCGCGATGAACTCCCGTGCTCTGGGCGCGACCAAGGTGTTCGCCTGGCCGACGACCCAGGTCGCGGTCATGGGCTCGGTGGCGGCCGTGCGCATCCTCAAGCGGCGCGAGCTCGCGGCCGCGCCGGAGGAGGAGCGGCCCGAGCTGGAGCAGCGGCTGGCCGTCGAGCACGAGAAGCTCGCCGGCGGGCTCGACCGGGCCCAGGAGCTGGGGGTCATCGACGAGGTGATCAAGCCCGAGGAGACGCGTGGCGCGATCGCCAGGGTCCTCGCCCAGGCCACTCCGGCCCGCGGCGCCCACGGCAACATCCCGCTCTAGGTTTCCACGGCGAAGGCCCCGCACCATCTGCCGGTGCGGGGCCTTCGCCGTTGACCTCGGACGGCCTCAGGCGACGGAGCCGTAGGAGGGCTTGCCCGCCCACTCGTACGTGACGTACACGACGCCGGAGTCGGTGGTGGACGAGCCGGTGAGCTTCAGCCCGGCCGGGGCGGTGCCCTCGGCGAACAGCCGCTTGCCCTGGCCGAGGACGACGGGGAAGACCAGCAGGTGGTACTCGTCGACCAGCTCGGCCTGCTGCAGCGTGCGCAGCAGGTCGCTGCTGCCCTGGACGAGGATCACGCCGTCGGTGCGCCGCTTCAGCTCGGCGACCGTCTGGGCGGCCTCGCCCACCAGCACCTCGGTGTTGCGCCACTCGGCGGTCATCGGGGTCCTGGTGGTGACGTACTTCGGCATGCTGTTGATCTTCGTGCCGCCCTCTTCGTCGGGCACGTTGGGCCAGTGCGACGAGAGGATGTCATAGGACCTGCGACCCAGGAGCAGGGAGTCCGCGCGGTCGAACAGCGGATCCATGATGCGACCGAAGCCCTCGTCCAGGTGCGGGGGCAACCATCCTTCGTGCTGGAAACCGTGGGAGTCGTCCTCGCCGGGGCCGCCGGGCGCCTGCATGATCCCGTCCAGCGTCAGGAACGTGCCGACAACGAGCTTGCTGGCCATCTTCATGCCTTCTTCCGGGTGAGGCTGTTTGGTGTGCCTTCAGCCTGGCGATGCCCCGTTACGGAATCCTTAAGGCATCCCTACGGTGTCCCGGTCAGACGGCGGCGTGCAGCCAGCGGACAGGGGCGCCGTCACCTGCGTACCGGAACGGCTCCAGCTCCTCGTCCCACGGGCGCCCGAGCATCTTGTCGATCTCCTCTTCCAGCACGCACCGCCCCTGGGAGGCCATCATCATGGCGGTGCGCAGCCGGTCCTCGGGAATCATGATGTCGCCGGAGACGCCGATGACCGAGGTGAAGGCGCCGAGCGTCGGCGTGTAGGCATGACGGGAGCCGTCCACCCCCGGCGAGGCGTCCTCCGTGATCTCGAACCTGAGGCGCTGCCAGCCCATGAGTGAGGAGGCGATGGCCGCGGCGATCCCCGCACGGCCCTCCCACTCCGCCTGTGCGCGCACGACGTTGGGCGCGGCGGGTTGCGGAGTCCACGTCAGATCTACGGGCACGCCAAGGACACCCGCGACTGCCCATTCGATGTGAGGGCACAGCGCGGGCTGAGCCGAGTGGACGTAAAGGACGCCACGAGCAGACACCGGACCTCCCGTTTCGGTACGAGGTGCGCCTTCCCCAACGGCCTCGCCCCGGGATGATCACAAGTGACTAGGGAGAGACTACCGTCGGTCGCTACTCGGCACCAGAGGGGGGCCATATCAAGTTGGTGCGTGACACCTGATGCGGACGGGAAACATAACCGGCCATGGAAATGCAATCAGTCGGCGAGGCGTTCATCAGGCCAGGTCAGCTGCTGACCGACCGCAGCGCGCTGTCCGCCGCGGCCCGGTGGACCCAGGCCGTCTCCGAAGCGGACGGAGTCTGCGTCGTCCACCTGGCGGCGGGCGTCGACCCCTGCGAGCTCACGGCCGAACTGCGCGAGCAGGGCCGCAGAGCGTCGCCGAACCACGTCCTCCTCGGCCAGCCCCTGTTCTTCGGCGGTCCGGCGTCCAGAGCTTTCCCCGCGCCGCCCATCTCGTACAAACCGGGCAGGTCTCGGTCGGACGTGACGGTGGGCCTGCTCGACACCGGCATCGCCAAGCACCCGTGGTGGGCGGGCACCGACTGGTACGGCCGGGTCGGCCCCGAGGCGGCGGACGCGTCCGAGGGCCGGCAGGCCGGGCACGGGACGTTCATCGCCGGCCTGCTGACCCGGGGCGCGCCCGGCGCGGCCCTGCGCGTGGGGCGGGTGCTGGACGGCGACGGCGTCGGCGACGAGGCGTCGGTCGTCCGCGCGCTGCACCGCCTGCGGGAACGGCCCCCAGAGGTGCTCAACCTGTCCTTCGGCGGCCACACGTTCGACGACCGCCCGCCGCCGCTGCTGGCCGACGCCATCGCCGGGCTCACGGACACCGTGACCGTGGCGTGCGCCGGAAACACCGCCTCCGACCGGCCGTTCTGGCCTGCCGCGCTGCCCTCCGTGGTGGGCGTGGCGGCGCTGGACACGACGCAGACGAGCCGCGCCCCCTACTCCGGATACGGCACCTGGGTGGACGCCTGCGCCCGCGGTGACTGGCTGACCAGCAGCTATCTCGACATTGAGGAGTTCGGCGGCTTCGCGGCATGGAGCGGCACGTCGTTCGCCACCGCCCTGGTGTCCGGGGTCATCGCGGACGCGGCCAAGCACGAACCGGCGAAGGACGTGGTCCGCCGGCTCCTCGACGGTGAGGGCTCCCGGCAAATTCCGGATCTGGGAGTGCCCTTCCTGTCGAGTCTGTAGAGTCTACGCTCAGTTCCCAATTGATCACGGGGAGGCATGTTCGCCACTCCGTGCCGGGCGAGAGGAGGCCGCGTGCACCGCGATACGGCGGAGCTGGTCCACGCCGCGGCCGGCGGCGACCGGTCGGCCTGGGACGAGCTCGAGTCCAGGTTCGGGCCGCTCATGTGGGCCGTCGCCCGCGCGTGCGGCCTGGGCCCGGCCGATGCGGCGGACGTGGTTCAGGGCGCCTGGCTGCGCCTGCTCCAGCATCTGGAGAGCATCAAGGACCCGGCGGCGGTGGGCGGGTGGCTCGCGACGACCGTACGCCGCGAGGCCCTGCTGCTCCTGCGCAAGGATCGCCCGCGGGTCTACTCCTCCGAGGTCGTCGAGGACCCCGACCCGGCCGCCGCCGTTCTGGAGACCGACGGCAGGCAGTTGCTCTGGAAGTCGGTCTCCGCCCTGCACGAGCCCTGCCGCACGCTGCTCCAGCTGGTCGCGATCGATCTCGGGAGCCGGCAGACGGCGATGCGGCTCGGACTACCCATGGGCAGCATCGGCCCGACCAGGGCCCGCTGCCTGGAGAGACTGCGCACTTTGATCTCGGCACAGGAGACGGCGCGATGATCAACGACGAATACTTCCTGGCGGCACTCCGGCTCGCCGCCGGGAACGATCCGATGCCGAGTCACGTGTCGGCCGCGGCGCGTGACGTCTACGGGCTCCGGGTCCCCCAGGCGAGGACCGCCGACCCGGTCGAGTGCGCGGCGATCCGCACGAGCTCGGGTACGCGCGACGACGACGGCTCCCACCTGATGCGCTTCGTCACGACCGGCCTCACCTTCGATGTGGAGATGACCGTGGGCGACGGGCTCATCGACGTCGCCGGACAGGTCCTCCCCTACCCGGGCGAGGGCACCCTTGTCGATGTGAAGACCCCTCATCTGACGCTGACCACGCGCATCGCGCACAACGGCCAGTTCGCCGCCACCGGCCTGCCGCCCGGCTGGGTCAGCGTGGTGTGCCACCGGCCCGGCCACGCGCCCGTGCAGACCGGGTGGGTACGCATCCGGCCCTGATCGCCATCCGCTCCCCCGGCCGTTTCGACCAAGGTCCGCCATGAGGGACACCTCTGAGGAACTCGACCCGCTCGTCGCGGCGGCCGAGGCCGCAATGCTGCGTTCGCTGGTCGATCCCGGTCACGCCATGCACGCGGGCCGGGTCGTGCTCGCCGCGGCCCGGCGTACCGGATCTCCCGAGGCCGCGGCCATCGCGCTCAGGGCGATGGCGCTGGCCGCGCGGGAGCTGGGCGATCTCGAGGCCGCCGAACGGCACCTGCGTCAGGCCATCGCCACTCCGGGAGTGCCGCGGGAGCGGGTGGCGCAGGCGCGGCTGTCGCTCGTCACCGTACGCACCGAGCGCGGCCACCCCGTGCAGGCCCTACGCGTGGCCGCCCTGGCCTGGGCCTACCTGTCGGCACTCGACCGCGCCAAGCTCGACACCCAGCGTGCCGTCGCGCTGGCCTATCTCGGCCGCCACCAGGAGGCCGTCGCCGCGTGCGACCGCGCGGTGCGGGCCCTGGCGGCCGCGCCCGGCACCCTGGACAACCGCAGGTTCCTCGCGGGCGGCCTGCTCAACCGCGGCCTCGTCCACTCCTACCGGGGCGACTGGGACGCCGCCATGCGGGACCTCACCGCCTGCCTGCAGATCTCCCAGCATGCCGGGCTGCTCCACCTGGCCCGCCTGTCCGCCGCCAACCTGCCTTTCCTCGCGGTACGGCGGGGCGACATCGCCGGGGCCTTCCACCACTACAGGGAGGCCGAGGACACCCTGTTCGGCTATCCGGAGCGGCTGGCCACGATGCGGGCCGACTTCGCCGGCGCCCTGCTGGCCGCGCACCTGCCGGGCGAGGCCAGGGCCATGCTGGACCTCGCCGTGCCCGATCTCGAGGCGTGCGGGGCGCGGGTGGCGCTGTCCGAGGCGCGGCTGAAGCTGGCTCAGGTGGAGCTGCTGACCGGTGACCCGCACAGGGCGCGGCAGGTGGCCGAGCAGGCGGCGGGCGAGCTGGCCGCGCAGGACCGGACGTCATGGCTGCCGCTGGCCGGGGAGGTCGTGCTGCGCTCGCGCCTAGCCCTCGAACCCGTCACGCCCGCCCTGGTCGCCGAGCTGATCGCGGGCGCGGACGCGCTGGAGGGCGGCGGCGCCCATTTGGCTGAGGCGGCGGCGTTGCGGCTGGTGGCGGCCGAGGCGGCGCTCGCCGTCGACGACCATCCGGCGGCCTCGGCGCAGCTGGCCCGCCTCACCCGGCACGCCGAACGGGAGGAGCCCGGCGATCGGTCTGCGCCCGCGGGCGCCCGGCTGACCTCGCTCGGCTCGGAACCGCAGGCCAGGCAGTTGGCGCGGGCGTCGCAGATCCCCGCGCCCGTGCGCCAGCACGCGCTCGCGCTGGAGGCGGCGCTGCAGGAGGACGTCCCCGGTGCGTTTCTGGCCGTCCGTGACGGGTTGGCGGAGGTGAGCGAGCAGGTGGAGACGTTCGCCGATCCGTCGGTGCGGGCCCACGTCGCCCGGGCCGGCGAGCGGCTGGCGGCGTTCGGGCTGGGGCTGGCGGTGCGCTCCGGAGGGCCGTGTGACGTGTTCGAGTGGGCGGAGCGGTGGCGGGCCGTCACCGCGCCTGCCCACGCCTGTGCGCTGGTGGACGCCGAACGGATGCGGGGGGAGCTGGGG